>JBBSNO010000094.1:0-10510 GCA_038232615.1 Actinomycetales bacterium | reverse complement strand
GGTCGCGGGATCCTGGTTCCCGCGGACGACCCCGCCGCCCTGGCCGAGGCCGTCGACCTCGTCCTGCGAGGACGGCTGGTCACCGACACCGAGGGCGGACGACGGTACGCGCGGCAGTACTCCTCCGAACTCGTCGCAGACGTCTACGCCCGGACCGACCGGGACCTGCTCTCCCCTGCCTGACGTGGCTGCCCCGGGGCGAGCGCACGGCCGTCGGCCAGTTTGGCGATCAGCCGTCGCCGGGCGTCACGAACTCGCAGGTCGGACCGGGCGCTCGGGTCAGCCGAAGATCGAGGGTGATCAGCGGGGCGTCCAGCGACTCGGCTAGTGCCACGTACCAGGCGTCGTACGCGGTGACGTTCTTCCGCAGCGCCCACACCCGCTCCGCGAACGCGTCGTAGCCGAACAGCTCCACAGGCAACGATCCGAGGCCGTCGTGAGCCATCCTCGCCGTCCCTGCAGAGAGCGATCCGCTGGTCACGAGCTTGCGCAGGACGTTGGTCACCTCGGCCGGCATCAGGTGTGGAGCAACAAGTCCTGCGGTCTCCATCTGCCGATCCGCCCATCGTCCCTCGACACCGACATCGACGAGCGCAGCGACGACCACGCCTGCGTCGAGGACACCGCTCACGCCCGGTCGGCGTGGAGATGCGCCAGGATCTCCTCTGCGGCGATGCGTGTGCCGCTCTCCGCCTTCCGCCGACGAACCCGGTCCAGCCACTCGTCCATGGTCGGCTTGGCGGCCAGCTCGATCAGCTCGGCGCGCATGTACTCCTGCAGCGATCGACCAGCACGTGCGGCGCGCGCCGCCAGCTCGTCGCGGACGTCGTCGGGGACATCGCGAATCGTCATCGACACCGGCATAGCAGCATTCTGCATGTCCCCGCGCGGCAACGTCAACGTTGGTCAGCTGGCGGCGATGCGGTCGATCACCAGCGGCGGGCGGTCCGGCCGCGAGCCCTCGGGAGCGATGTCGTAGCACCCCTCCAGCGCCGCGACGGCGCGCTCGAACCGCTCGGGGGTGTCGGTGTGCAGCGTGAGCAGCGGCTCACCGCCACGGACCGACGCACCCGGCTTCGCGTGGATCTCGACGCCGGCGCCGGCCTGCACCGGGTCCTCCTTGCGGGCCCTCCCGGCGCCGAGGCGCCAGGCGGCGACCCCCACCGCCAGCGCGTCCAGGCGGGTGAGCACGCCGTCCGCGGGCGCGAGCACCTGGTGCGTCTCCCGCGCGACGGGCAGCGGCGCGTCCGCGTCCCCGCCCTGGGCGGCGACCATGCGGCGCCACACGTCCATCGCCCGGCCGCCGGCCAGCGCCTCGGCAGGGTCGACGTCCGGGCGCCCCGCGGCGGCCAGCATCTCGCGGGCCAGGGCCAGGGTGAGGTCGACGACGTCGGGCGGGCCGCCGCCGGCCAGCACCTCCACCGACTCCCGCACCTCCAGCGCGTTGCCCGCGGTCAGGCCGAGCGGCGTGGACATGTCGGTGAGCAGCGCCACCGTCGTCACACCGGCATCGGTGCCGAGGTCGACCATGGTGCGCGCCAGCTCGGCTGCCTGGGCGACGTCCTTCATGAACGCGCCGCTGCCGACCTTCACGTCCAGCACGAGGGCACCGGTACCCTCTGCGATCTTCTTGCTCATGATCGACGACGCGATCAGGGGGATGGCCTCGACCGTCCCGGTGACGTCCCGCAAGGCGTACAGCTTCTTGTCCGCCGGGGCGAGGCTCGAGCCGGCGGCGCAGATCACCGCCCCGACGTCCTCGAGCTGGGCCAGCAGCGCGGCCGAGTCGAGGTCCGCCTTCCAGCCCGCGATCGACTCGAGCTTGTCCAGGGTGCCGCCGGTGTGCCCGAGCCCGCGCCCGGACAGCTGCGGGACGGCGACCCCGCAGGCCGCGACGAGCGGCGCCAGCGGCAGCGTGATCTTGTCGCCGACCCCGCCGGTCGAGTGCTTGTCGGCCGTGGGACGCGACAGACCGGGGAAGTCCATCCGCTCACCCGAGGCGAACATCGCGGCCGTCCAGCGGCTGACCTCCCGGCGGTTCATCCCGTTCAGCAACACGGCCATCGCGAGCGCCGACATCTGCTCCTCGGCCACCGAGCCGCGCGTGTAGGCGTCGACCACCCAGTCGATCTGGGCGTCGCCCAGCTCGCCACGGTCGCGCTTGGTGCGGATGATGTCGACGGCGTCGAAGCGCTCACTCATGATCTCTCCTCGCGTCGGTCCCCGCCGCGCTCGACGAGGTCGGCAGGGCCGAAGGCGTCGGGCAGCACCTGCGCCATCGTGCGCACCCCGCTCACGGTCTCCAGCACCAGCTCCGGCCCGCCGTGCTCGAAGAGCAGCTGACGGCAGCGCCCGCACGGCATCAGCACGTCGCCGTGGGCGTCGACGCACGTGAACGCCACCAGCCGCCCGCCGCCGCCGGCGTGCAGCGACGAGATCAGGCCGCACTCCGCGCACAGCACGACGCCGTAGGCAGCGTTCTCAACGTTGCAGCCCACCACCACGCGACCGTCGTCCACCAGTGCCGCCGCGCCCACCTTGAAGCGGGAGTAGGGCGCGTACGCGTGGCGCATGACGTCGGTCGCCGCGGCACGCAACGACACCCAGTCGATGTCCGCGCCCGTCGTCACGACTTGACGTAGGGCTGGCCGTCGGCCGCGGGCGGACGGACCCGGCCGACCAGACCGGCGACCGCGAAGATCGTCGCCAGGTACGGGGCCATCAGCATGAACTGGCTCGGGATGGGGGTGCCCACGATGCTCAGCACGCTCTGCAGGTTGTCGGCGAAGCCGAAGAGCAGGGCGGCGCCGAGCGCACCCAGCGGGCTCCACCGCCCGAAGATCATCGCGGCCAGGGCGATGAAGCCCTTGCCCGCCGTCATCTCCTGCCCGAACGCGCCGACCGACCCCAGGGTGAAGAACGCCCCACCGATCCCGGCGACGGCTCCACCGAGCAGCACGTTGCGGAACCGCAGCCTGTTCACGTTGATGCCGACCGTGTCTGCGGCCTGTGGGTGCTCACCGACGGCCCGGACGCGCAGCCCCCAGCGGGTCTTGAACAGGGCGACGTGGACGGCGATCACCACGACGTACATCAGGTAGACGATGACCGTCTGGTCGAACAGCACGGGTCCGACGAGCGGGATGTCACCGAGCAGCGGCACCTTGAGCGAGCTGAACCGCTCTGGGGTGTTCCACCGGTCGGCCTGGGGGGCGAGCAGCTGGCTGTACAGGAAGCTCGTCAGCCCGATGACGAGCACGTTCAGCACCACACCGACGATGATCTGGTCGACCACGTACCTGATCGCGAAGACGGCGAGCAGGGCGCCGACCAGCGTGCCGGCGACCGGCGCCGCGAGGAGGCCGACGTAGACGTTGCCGGTCAGGCTGGCTACGACCGCCGACAGGAAGGCACCTGCCAGCAGCTGACCCTCGATGGCGATGTTGATGACGCCGGCACGTTCGCACAGGACACCCGACAGCGCTCCGAAGACGATCGGGACCCCGAGCAGCAGGGCTCCCTGCAGCAGGCCGACGAAGGAGATCGATTTGCCGGCGATCGCCCAGCAGAGGAACGCGAGCACGAACGCCACCCCGAACAGGGCCCCGAGCCAGATGCCGGGCCGCCGTCCCCGGGACACGAGCACGAAGGACCATCCGGCGAGCGCCGCGCACAGGAGGCTGAGCGCCAGGGCCACAGCCCGCGAGGGCACCTCCAGCGGTGGCAGCTGGACGGCGTCCGACCGCAGGGACATCTGGAAGGTGCTGGTGAGGCCACCCTGGGCGAAGACGCCGAAGGCCAGCACCCCGACGACGGCCAGGACCCCGAACCCGATGGGCCCCTTCCAGCTGCGCGGGAGCTGCACCTGCTCCACCGGCTCCTGCGGCGCGGCCGTCGGCGGACGCGTCGTCGTGGTCGTCATCCGTTCCACCCCTTGGAGATCTGGCCGACCCCGACCGCGCCGCTCGTCCTGATCCGGAAGACGGCGCGCACCAGCGGCGGTGCGGCGATGAAGAGGACGATGAGCGCCTGCAGGACGAGCACCAGGTCGATCGGTGTGCCGGTACCGGCCTGCATCGCCACCCCGCCGGCCCGCAGCCCGCCGAAGAGCAGGCCGGCGAGGACGGTCCCGAGCGGTGACCCCCGACCCAGCAGCGCGACGGTGATGGCATCGAAGCCCAGTCCGGCCGAGACGCCGCCGGTCAGGTAGCCCTCCGTGCCGAGCACGAGGGAGACCCCCGCCAGGCCTGCAAGACCTCCCGCGACCAGCATCACACCGGTGTAGGACCGCTCCACCGAGATGCCGGCGGTCCGTGCGGCGTCCGGGTTGGCGCCCACCGCGCGGAACTGGAAGCCGATCGTGGAGCGAGACAGGAGCCACCAGACGAAGACCGCCGCGGCGAGCGACAGGAGCAGGCCGGCGTGGAGCCTGAACTGGCTGCCGAGCAGCAGGGGCAGCGTCGCCGTGGGCGCCACCTCGGGGCTGATCGGGTCGTTGCGGCCCTCACGCAGGAAGACACTGGTGCTCAGCGCGAACGCGACGCCGAAGCGCGCCACGAAGTTGAGCATGATCGTGGTGATCACCTCGTGGGCCCCGGTGCGCGCCTTGAGCAGACCTGCGATGCCTCCCCACAGCGCGCCGCCCAGGGCGCCGGCGGCGATCGCCACGAGCAGGTGGACGACGACAGGCAGGTCCCACGCGAACCCGACGTACGCCGCCACGGCTGCGGCGACGATGATCTGCCCCTCCGCGCCGATGTTGAACAGGCCCGCTCGGAAGGCCAGTGCCACGGCGAGCCCCGCCGCGATCAGCGGCGTCGCCGCGACCAGCGTCTCGGTGAGCGGCCGGATCGCCTGGGCGAACGAGTCGGCACCGAAGTTCACCACCGCCCCCTGGAAGAGCTCTGCGTAGGCGCCGCTCACCGACCGCCACGCCGCGGCCAGGGTGTCGCCTGGGCGGGAGAAGAAGTACCTCGCCGTCTCGCGCACGTCCTCGTCGGACGCCACTATCAGCACCGCGCCGACCGCCAGCGCCAGCACGATCGACAGGCCGATCTGCGCGGCCGGCCCGACCGTCGGGCCGCGGCGGGCCGGTTTCGCGTCGGCGTCGCCCCCCTGCGACGGCGACGGCCGCTCGGTGGTCGCGGTCACGGCTGTCCTCCCTGCGTGCTCGCCCGGGCACCGGCGGGCGAGGCCTCAGGCTGCGCCTGCGCCTGCGCCATGGCCTCGTCCTCGGAGACGCCGGCCATCATCAGCCCGAGGACGTCGCGTGACGTCCCGCCCGGGACGATGCCGACGATCTTGCCGCGGTACATCACCGCGATACGGTCTGCCAGGGCCAGCACCTCGTCGAGCTCGGTCGAGACGATCAGGACGGGGATCCCCTCGTCGCGCTCGCGCACGAGCCTGGAGTGCACGAACTCGACCGAGCCGACGTCGAGGCCACGGGTGGGCTGAGAGGCCACGAACAGCTTCAGCGGTCGGGAGAGCTCCCGGGCGAGCACCACCTTCTGCTGGTTCCCGCCCGACAGGGTCCCCGCGGCGCGCTCCACGCTCTCGGTGCGGACGTCGAACTCCTTGACCAGCTTCTCGGCCTCGGCACGGACCACGGCTGGCCGGTAGGACAGCCCACTCGCGTACGGCGGCTTGTCGTGCAGGTCCAGCACCAGGTTCTCCGCGACCGAGAAGGACGCCACGAGCCCGTCGGTCGTGCGGTCCTCGGGCACGTACCCGACCCCCGCCTCCAGCACCTGCTTGGCGGTGCGGTTGACCAGCTCGGCGCCGTCCAGCCGGATGGACCCGGCGATGTTGTCGCGGAGTCCGAGGATGGCCTCGGTCAGCTCGGTCTGGCCGTTGCCCTGCACCCCGGCCAGGGCGAGGATCTCGCCCTGGTGGACCTGGAAGGAGACTCCGTCGACGACCCGGTGCCCGCGGGCGTCGGTGATCACCAGGTCCGTGACGGAGAAGGTCGGCTCGCCCGGTTCGCTCACCGACTTGTCCACCGTCAGGGACACCTCGCGGCCCACCATCATCGACGCCAGATCGGTCTCGCTGTCGGTGGGCTTGGCCTGGCCGACGACCGCACCCCGCCGGATCACCGTGATGCGGTCGGCGATCGCGCGGACCTCGCGCAGCTTGTGGGTGATGAAGACGATGGCGGTGCCGGACTCCTTGAGCTGACGCATGATCTCGATGAGCTCGTCGGTCTCCTGGGGGGTCAGTACGGCGGTCGGCTCGTCGAGGATGAGCACCTTCGCCTGACGGGCCAGCGCCTTGATGATCTCGACCCGCTGCTGGACCCCGACGGGGATGTCCTCGACGAGGGCGTCGGGGTCGACGTGGAACCCGAAGCGCTCGGAGATCGTCCGCACCTGCTCCCTGGACGCCTCGAGGTCCAGGAGCCCGGGTCCGCGGACCTGCTCGTGCCCCAGCATGACGTTCTCCGCCACGGTGAACACCGGCACCAGCATGAAGTGCTGGTGCACCATCCCGATGCCGGCCTGCATCGCCTCACCCGGACCGCCGAAGTGCGTCGGCTCGCCGTCGAGCAGGATCTCGCCCTCGTCGGGCCTCAGCAGCCCGTAGAGCACGTTCATCAGGGTGCTCTTGCCGGCCCCGTTCTCGCCGAGCAGGCAGTGGATCTCGCCCGGCGAGACCACCAGGTCGATGTGGTCGTTCGCGACCAGCGTGCCGAACCGCTTGGTGACACCGCGAAGCTCCAGCTCCACGCCTCCACCTTCCTCGCGGGGCGCTGCCCGCACCTGTCACCGGTGGGTGCCGCCGGTGGCCGCACCCTACGGACCACGGGGAGGGTGGCCGGCTCCGCCGACCACCCTCCCCGTGTCGTTCGACCTCCTGCGCCCGGCCCCCGGGGGAGCCGCTACCTCAGGACGACGGGGTCGACGGCGACTCGACGACGATGGACCCGTCGATGATGCCCGCACGCAGTGCGTCGATCTCGGTCTTGAGCTCGTCCGGGACAGCCTCCTCGAAGTCGTGGTACGGGGCGATGCCCACACCCTCGTTCTCCAGGGTGCCGACGAACGGCTCGTTGGAGAAGTCACCCTCGATCGCGGCGGTCGTGGCAGCCTCGACGGCGGTGTCGATCCGCTTGACGACGCTGGTCAAGAAGAGGCCCGCGAACTGCTCCGCCGACTCGAACCCGTCGGAGTCGACCCAGATGATCTTGGTGCCCTCGGACTCCTGCGCGGCAGCCGCGGCACCGAGACCGACGGGACCGGCCACCGGCATGATGATGTCGGCACCCTGCTGGATGAAGTTATCGGTGAGCTGACGACCCGCAGCCTGGTCCTCGAAGTCGCCGGAGAAGGAACCGTCCTGCGCCTCCTTGTCCCAACCGAGGACCTGGACGTCGGTGCCCTTCTGCTCGTTGTAGTACGCAGCACCGTCCACGTAGCCGTCCATGAAGATGGAGACGGACGGGATGTTGATCCCACCGAAGGCGGCGATGGTGCCGGTCTCGGTCATCCCGGCCGCGAGGTACCCGGCCAGGAACGACGCCTCGGCCGTGTTGAACAGCAGGGGCTTGACGTTCTCGATCGGCTCCTCGGGCGCTGCGTCGACGAGGGCGAAGTTCTCCTCGGGGTTCGCCGTGGCAGCCTCGGCGGTCGCCGGCGCCAGCAGGAAGCCGACCGTGACGATGATGCCGCAGTCCTCCTGGACCAGCTGGGTCACGTTGGGGACGTAGTCCGGCTCGGCCGTCGACTCGACGATGTTGAGCTCGATGCCCTCGCTCTCCTCCACGTTCTGCAGGCCCTGGGCGGCCGCGGCGTTGAACGACCGGTCGTCGATCCCGCCCTGGTCGGTGACCATGCAGCCGAGGAAGTCTGCCGCAGCGCTGTCCTCGGTCGCACTCGCGCTTCCGCTCTCGCTGGGCGAGGCGGCGGGCTCCTCCTCCGGAGGAGCCTCACCGCACGCTGCCAGTCCGAGAGCCACGATCCCCGCGAGGGCCGCAGCCCGCACCATCTTCTTCACAGTCGCCTCCAGCGAACCTCCGCCGGTCCTCCCGGCGTGAAATCTTCCGCACTATAGACACGGGCAGGGGGGCGGCACGGACGCTTCGGCCAGTCCTGACCGACTTTGTTACCGATCCGCGACGTGTCCCGCGGCGCGTTCGGACGAGCCGGTCGTCGGCACCGCCCCGAACGGGGTCCCCGTGACGGCGGGCGACGAGGCTGCGGCGTCGGCGAGCGGGATCGCCGCCCCGCGAAGCGCCGCACCCGCCAGCAACCGGACGCCCACGCCGATCGCGCGCTCGTCGACGTCGAAGTCGCCGCGGTGCAGGTCGAACGTGTGACCGCCCGGCGTCCGTGTCCCCAGCCGGGCCAGCGCCCCGGGCACCTGACCGAGGTACCACGAGAAGTCCTCGCCGCCGAGGGACTGCTCGGTGGGCACGGTGCTGGTGTCGCCGAGCTCGGCGCGCGTCGCCTCGTCCAGCAGCGCCACGTACCCGGGGTCGTTGACGACGGGAGGCACGCCGCGCGTGTGCTCGAGCTCGGCTCGGACGCCGTAGGGACGCACCACGTCGGTCACGGCCTCCGCGAGCAGGTCGCCGGCACGCTCCCAGGCGCCGGCGTCCAGGCAGCGCAGCGTCCCCTCGACCAGGCCGCTGCGGGGGATGGCGTTGGGCGCGCCACCCGCGATGGCCCGTCCCCACACGAGGCTGACGCCCGCCCGGGGGTCGAGCCGGCGCGAGAGCACCGCCGGGACGCCGGTCACCACCTGGGCGAGTGCGAAGACGAGGTCCCCGGTCAGGTGGGGGCGCGAGGTGTGCCCGCCGTCGCCGCGCAGGCGCACCATCACGTGGTCCGCCGCCGACGTGATGGCACCGACGCGCAGGCCGACCTGGCCGACATCGGTATGGGGGTCGCAGTGCAGGGCCAGGATTCCGTGGACGCCGTCCAGCCCGCCCGCGGCCATCACGTCCAGGGCGCCGCCGGGCGTGGCCTCCTCGGCCGGCTGGAACAGCAGGCGCACGCGACCACGCAGCCGACCGGCGCGCGCGGCCTGGGCCAGCACGAGCCCGGCGCCAAGGACGACGGCAGTGTGCACGTCGTGGCCGCAGGCGTGCGCGACACCCTCGGTGAGCGACGCGTACGGGGCGCCGGTCTCGTCGGAGAGCGGAAGGGCGTCCAGGTCGGCCCGCAGGGCCAGTGCCGTGTCGCCCTCGCCGACGTCGCAGACCAGTCCGGTGCCGGGGAGCAGGCAGGGCTCGAGCCCGGCGGCTGCGAGCCGCTCGGCGACCTGTCGCGTCGTCCGCTGCTCGGCCCGACCGACCTCGGGGTGGGCGTGCAGGTCGCGACGGAATGCGACGAGCTCGTCGAGGTGGGGGGCCAGCAGGGGTATCAGGTCAGGTGTGTCCACGGCGAGGACACCCTAGACCGAGCCTCAGAAGCTCTCGGTGGGCACGTAGGTCCCCCACACCGCGCGGAGCGCGTTCGACACCTCGCCCACGGTGGCCCGCGCAGCCAGCGCCCGCTTCATCGGCGTCATCACGTTGTCCGTGCCGGCCGCCGCCGCTGCCAGCGCCTCCATCGCGGCGTCCACCTCGCCGGAGTCGCGGTCGGCGCGCAGGGCGGCGAGACGCTCGCACTGCTGCGCCTCGATGGCGGGGTCGACGCGCAGAGCCTCGTAGGGCTCGTCGTCGTCGGTGGCGAACCTGTTCACCCCGACGACGACACGCTCCCCGGCGTCGATCTGCTGGGAGATGCGGTACGCCGAGCGCTCGATCTCCGTCTTCTGGAACCCCTCCTCGATGGCTTGCACCGCGCCACCTCGCTCCTCGATCGCGTCGATGAGCGCCGTCATCGCCGCCTCGAGCTCGTCGGTCATCACCTCGACCACGTACGAGCCGGCGAACGGGTCGACGGTCTTGGTCACGTCGGTCTCGTACGCGATGACCTGCTGGGTGCGCAGGGCCAGCCTGGCTGCCTTGGTCGTGGGCAGCGCGAGAGCCTCGTCGTAGGAGTTGGTGTGCAGGCTCTGGGTCCCGCCTAGCACCGCCCCGAGACCCTGCAGGGCGACTCGCACGAGGTTCACCTCCGGCTGCTGCGCCGTGAGCTGCACGCCGGCGGTCTGCGTGTGGAACCGCAGCATCATCGACTTGGGATTCCTCGCCCCCAGCTCGTCGCGCATCACCCGCGCCCAGATGCGCCGTGCTGCCCGGAACTTCGCCACCTCCTCCAGGAACGTCGTCCGGGCGACGAAGAAGAACGAGAGCCGTGGAGCGATGTCGTCGACGTCCAGCCCTGCGGCCACCGCGGCACGGACGTACTCCTTGGCGTTGGCGATCGTGAACGCGACCTCCTGCGCGGGCGTCGCCCCCGCCTCGGCCATGTGGTACCCCGAGATGGAGATGGTGTTCCAGCGCGGGAGCTCGGCGGCACAGTAGGCGAAGATGTCGCTGACCAGCCGCAGGGACTGCGCGGGAGGGAAGATGTACGTGCCCCGGGCGATGTACTCCTTGAGCACGTCGTTCTGGGTCGTGCCG
>JBBSNO010000093.1:0-10659 GCA_038232615.1 Actinomycetales bacterium | reverse complement strand
CTGCGCTACGAGGGGACCAGGCTCACCGGCGTCACCTACAGCGAGCCCGCCGCCGACCTGCTGCCCGGCGCCAACCAGGTCGCCGGAGCCTGATGGGCACCACAGACGCTGCCCGGCGCCTGGTCCGCGTCGTGGGGGCAGCGGCTGTCGCCACCGTCGTGCTGGCGGGCTGCGCGACGCAGGACCCGCTGGCGCAGCAGTACCGGGACGGCGGCGACGAGGGCTTCGTGGCCGGCGACGGGACGACGTCCGAGATCCCGCCGGGTCAGCGCGAGGGCGAGCTCGTGCTCGGGGGCGAGACCTCGGACGGCGGTGAGGTCGCCCTCGCCGACCTGCGCGGCGACGTCGTGGTCCTCAACATCTGGTACGCCAGCTGCCCACCCTGCCGCGCCGAGGCCCCGGACCTCGCCGACATCTCCACGGAGTACGCGGAGCAGGGTGTCAGCTTCCTCGGGATCAACACCCGCGACGACGCGGCGCAGGCGCAGGCGTTCGAGCGCACGTTCGGCATCGACTACCCCTCGATCCTCGACGCCGGAACGGGTTCGGCGTTGCTGGCCCTGCGGGGCCAGGCCAACCCGCAGGCCGTGCCCACGACGCTCGTGCTCGACCGTGAGGGCCGCGTGGCGGCCCGCGTGGTCGGCCAGGCCGAGGGCTCGGTGCTGCGCGCGATGCTCGACCGCGTCGTGGAGGAGGCGTGAGGGTCGCAGGGATCGGGGACGCGTTCGCCGAGACGGCGTTCTCGGGCCCGCTGCTGCTGGCGTTGCCCGTAGCCGCGCTCGCCGGCCTGGTGTCCTTCGCCTCGCCGTGCGTCCTTCCGCTCGTGCCCGGCTACCTCGGCTACGTGACCGGTCTGACCGGTGTCGACCTCGAGCGCCAGCAGCGCTTTCGGCTCGTCAGCGGCGCCGCCCTGTTCGTCCTGGGCTTCACGGTCGTCTTCGTACTGCTGGGATTCACGGCGGGCGCGGCCGGTGCGGCGCTGCAGCGGTGGGAGGCGGAGATCGCCCGGGTGCTCGGTGTCGTGGTCATCGCGATGGGCCTCGTGCTCGCCGGCGTCTTCCCCGCGCTGCAACGCGAGCGACGCCTGCGCGTGCGTCCGGCGGCCGGGCTGGCCGGCGCTCCCCTGCTCGGGGTCGTGTTCGGACTCGGGTGGGCTCCGTGCATCGGGCCGACGCTGGCGGCCGTCATCGCGCTCTCGTTCACCGGCGACGCAGGCGGTGGCCGGGGCGCCATGCTGGCGGTGGCCTACTGCCTGGGGCTCGGCCTGCCCTTCGTCCTGGTCGCAGCCGGCGTCGGCCGGGGCATGCGCGCGCTCGACGTGCTGCGGCGGCACCGGGTCGCGATCGCGCGGGCCGGCGGCGGCATGCTCGTCGTCGTGGGCGTGCTGCTGGTCACCGGTGTCTGGACCGCCTGGATGAACGACCTCCAGAGCGTCATGGCGACGTTCACCCCGGCGATCTGAGATGAGACCCCGCGGGCAGAGCACCCCTTCCACACTGCCCGACCTCGGCCGGCTGGGCCTCGCGCGCTACGGGTGGCGTCAGCTGACCTCGATGCGGACCGCGCTGTTCCTGCTCCTGCTGCTCGCCGTCGCCGCCGTCCCCGGGTCGGTCCTGCCGCAGCGGGGCATCGACCCCTCGGTCGTCAGCCAGTACCTCGACGACCACACGACCACCGGGCCGTGGCTGGACCGGCTGGGCTTCTTCGACGTCTACGCGTCGCCCTGGTTCTCGGCCATCTACCTGCTCCTGTTCGTCTCCCTCGTGGGCTGCGTCCTGCCGCGCACGAAGGTCCACCTGGAGGCGGTCAGGGCCCGCCCGCCCAGGACGCCCGCACGCCTGGACCGGCTGCCCGTCCACCGGCGTGCCGAGGTCGACGCAGACGCCGACGCGCTCCTGGCCGGGGCCCGCCGCGTGCTGCGCTCCCGTCGCTACCGCGCCGACCGGCGCGACGACGGTTCCGTCGCCGCGGAGCGGGGCTACCTGCGCGAGACGGGCAACCTGGTCTTCCACCTCTCCCTGGTCGGGCTGCTGGTGGCCGTCGCCGTCGGGGGGCTCTTCGGGTACCGCGGGGAGATCCTCGTGACCGTCGGCAACGGATTCTCCAACGTCCTGGCGAACTACGACAGCTTCGACCCGGGCACCGAGTTCGCCGCGGAGGACCTGCCGCCCTTCCGGTTCACGCTCGACTCGCTCGACGTCCGCTTCGAGACGCAGGCCACGGGCAACCAGTTCGGGGCGCCGCGCGACTTCGCTGCCGACCTGACCGTGTTCGACGACGCCGACGCCGAGCCGCGGCAGGAGGTGCTGCGCGTCAACGAGCCCCTCGCGGTCGGTCCCGCGCACGTGTACCTCTCCGGGAACGGGTACGCGCCGGTGCTGACGGTCCGGGACGGTAACGGGGACATGGCACTGTCGGGCCCCGTCACCTTCCTGCCACGCGACGCGAACTACACCTCGCTCGGCGTCGTCAAGGTGGCGGACGCCGCCCCCGAGCAGATCGGCATCCAGGGGCTGCTACTGCCGACCGCGGTGGTCGACCCCGAGCGGGGACCGATCTCGGTGTTCCCCGATGCCACCGACCCGAAGCTGTTCTTCACCGCCTTCGTCGGTGACCTGGGCCTCGACGACGGCGTCCCCCAGTCGGTGTTCCGGCTCGACACCGATGACATGACCCAGCTGACGACGGACGACGGTGACGTCTTCAGCGCCGTGATCGCGCCGGGGGAGACCATCGACCTACCGGACGGCGCGGGCAGCGTCACGTTCGAACGGCTGGAGCGGTTCGCGGCCCTGGACGTGCGGGCAGACCCCGCCAAGAACTGGGCGCTGGTGTTCGCCGTGCTCGCCATGGTCGGCCTCGTCGCCTCCCTGTTCGTGCCGCGGCGACGGGTCTGGGTCAGGGTGCAGGCGGTCGCTGGTGACGGCGGCGCGCCCCGTACCGTGGTGGACGTCGCGGGCCTCGCGCGCGGTGACGACCCCGGGCTGGTCGACGAGGTCGAGAACGTGCTCTCCCGGCTTCAGGACAGCGCGGACGGCGACGCAGGAGGAGCTCGATGACGGTGGACGTGGTGCTGGCGAACCTGAGCAACGTCGGCGTCTACTCCGCGATGACGGCGTACGCAGGCGCGCTCGCCGCGTTCGCGACGGACCTGTCCGGTCTCGGGCGCGCCGCCCGTGCCCACGCCCCGGCGGCCAGCACCCTGGAACCCGCGCTCGCCGGCTCGTCCCGTGACCAGGCAACCCGATCCGGCGGCGGGAGCGACGGCCCTGATCATGCCGGAGCTGGTGCGGTGGGCACGCCGCGGCGGGCGGCGTCCATCGCGGTGGCGCTGACGTGGCTGGCCTTCGCGCTGCACGCTGGGGCGGTCGTCCTGCGCGGCGTCTCCGCCCAGCGTGTGCCGTGGGGGAACATGTACGAGTTCGCCATCTCTGGTGCCGTGGTGGTGACCGGCGTCTTCCTCGCGCTGCTGGTCCGTCGCGACCTGCGCTACCTGGGCACCTTCGTGATCGGCCCGGTGCTGCTGACCCTGGGCCTGGCCGTGGCTGTGCTCTACACCGAGTCGGCGCAGCTGGTGCCCGCGCTGCAGAGCTACTGGCTGGTCATCCACGTGTCGGTCGCCTTCGTGGCCAGCGCGCTGCTGACGATCGGCTTCTCCGCCACGGTCCTGCAGCTGGTGCAGCAGCGCCGCGAGCAGGCCCGTGCTGCGGGACGCCCGCCGCTGCGGGGCCGGTTCATGGACGCCCTGCCGAGGTCCGCCGAGCTCGAGCGCGCTGGGTACCGGCTGGTGGCCATCGCCTTCCCGCTGTGGACGTTCACGCTGGTCGCCGGTGCCATCTGGGCCGAGAAGGCCTGGGGTCGCTACTGGGGCTGGGACCCCAAGGAGGTGTGGACGTTCGTCATCTGGGTCGTCTACGCCGCGTACCTGCACGCCCGCGCAACCCGTGGCTGGGACGGCCGCCGTGCTGCGTACCTGTCGCTGGCGGGGTACGCCTGCGTGCTGGTGAACTTCCTCGTGGTCAACGTGTTCTTCTCCGGCCAGCACTCCTACGCCGGCATCGGCTGAGACCCCAGCACGACGCGAAGTCCTTGATCACCGCGGGGAGGTGGTCGGTCACCGCGCGGGAGCGGGGCCCTCGTCGTCCTGGCCCTTGCGCAGCTCGCGGGCCCGCAGCTCGGCCTCCCACGTCTGCAGCCGCTCGTCCTCCGCCTGCTGGCGCCGCTGCTCGGCGAGCCGGCGCAGGAACTCCGGGTCGTCGTCCGGCGCGGTCGGCTGCCGACGCACCTGCGGGGGCGCGGTACCCCGCTCGCGGCCGGCGAGCAGCCAGGCGATGGGACCGACCGGGGTGATCAGCACGATCAGCAGGACCCAGAGGACCTTCGGCAGGCCCTTGATCTGGTCGGACTTGGTCCGGATGCAGTCCATCAGGGCGTACACGGTCACCCCGAGGACGAGGAGCACACCGATTCCGCGTAGCACTCCCTCACTGTATGCGCTGGGCCCGGCCTACGCTGAGGGTGTGCCCACGCCGTCCGCCCCACCGCTGCTCGTCTACACCGTGCTGCGTCTCGGTCTGTTCGTGGTCGTGCTGGGGATCGTCTCGTTGTTCGCCCGCGGCCTGATCCCGCTCGTGCTGGCGGGCGTCATCTCCTTCGTCCTGTCGTACGTGCTGCTCCGCGGTCCGCGAGAGCGACTGGCGCAGCAGGTCGCCGAGCGCGCCGACCTGACGCGGCGTCGGCCGTCGAGGCTGAGCAGGTCGCTGGACGACGACGCGCGCGCGGAGGACGTCGCCGCGGACGACATGGGCGGCCGGTCCGACGAGCAGGGCCGGCGGTCTAACGACCCGCCGCGGCCTTGAGCTTGTCGGTGAAGCCGGGGTGGACGGCCTCGGCGTCGTCGAGCCGGAAGGTCTGCGGCAGCTGTGAGTGCGAACGCTCCAGGAGCATCTCGAGCGCCGTGCGCACCAGAGTGGGCTCGTCGGCCGCCTCGAGGTTCAGGTCGGCCAACAGGCCCTGCGGCACCTCGACGACGTACTCGCTCACCGTGCCGTCGTCCGTGGTGAGACTCGCGCGATAGCGGTGCTCGCCGTCCGCCCTGATGTCGAGCTCGGTCATGGGTGGAGGGTCCCACCCCCGGCGTCACAGGGCGAGGCCGAGCCCGAGCAGGAGGCCGTACACCAGCTCGAGGCGTCCGGTGTCTCGCAGCACCGGCACTAGGGACGAGCCGGTCGCGCCGCCCATCACGACGCGCACGGGCGGCACCGCGAGCGGCAGTGCGAGCAGTGCGAGCAGGGCCCAGCCGGAGTCGATGGCCGCCGCAGCCGCCGTTCCCCCCGACACCGCAACGAGCACCGCGTACAGCACGCGGGTGCGCTGCTCGCCCAGTCGGACGGCGAGGGTCCGCTTGCCGGCGACGGTGTCCGTGGGCACGTCGCGCAGGTTGTTGGCGACGAGGATGGCGCAGGCCAGGGCGCCCACCCCGCAGGCACCGGCGACCGCGCCGAGCGAGACCGCGCCCGCCTGCGTGTACGTCGTCCCGAGGACGGCCACCAGGCCGAAGAAGACGAAGACGAAGAGCTCTCCGAGGCCGGCGTAACCGTAGGGACGTCGCCCGCCGGTGTAGTACCAGGCAGCCGCGATGGCAGCCGCGCCCACAGCGAGCAGCCACCACGTGCCCGAGATCGCGACCAGCACCAGCCCTGCGGCCGCGGCCGCGGCGAACGCCAGGACCGCTGCGCGCCGGACACTCGGGGGTGCGGCGACGCCCGAACCGACCAGGCGGAGCGGGCCGACGCGGTCGGCGTCGGTGCCGCGCACGCCGTCGGAGTAGTCGTTGGCGTAGTTGACGGCCACCTGCAGCGCGAGGGAGACCACCAGGGCCAGCAGCGCTCGGACCAGCGACCCGGCGCCGAGGCCGACGGCCGCCCCGGTGCCGACCGCGACGGGCGCGACGGCGGCCGGCAGGGTGCGGGGCCGCGCTCCCTGCACCCACTGCCCAGCGGTCGCCACGAGCCGCGACGTTAGCCGCCGTCCGTCACCGCCCTGCGGGCGAGGTCGGCCGCCGCGACCCGGTCGGCCTTGCCGGGTCCGCGCAGCGGCAAGGCGCCGACGACGACGACGTGACGGGGCAGGGCGGCCGCCGGCAGCAGCGGTCGCAGGAGCTCGCGCACCTGGTGGGTCGTGGGCGCGGCCCCCGGCTCGGCGACCACGACCGCTGTGACGACCTGACCCCAGTCGGCGTCCGGGACTCCGACGACGACGCACTCGGCCACCCCGCCCCGCCCCGTCAGGGCGTCCTCGACAGCGGCCGGGGCCACCTTCTCGCCGCCCGTGACCAGCACGTCGTCCAGGCGCCCCAGCACCTCCAGCGACCCGTCGGCGCACCAACGGCCGGCGTCCGCGGTCACGAACCAGCGCTCGCCGTCCTCGGCGACGAAGCCCTCGCCGGCGCCGCTGCGGTACCCGCGCGCGAGGACGGGGCCGGCCAGCAGCACCCGGCCCTCGTCGTCCAGGCGCGCGCGGACACCCTTCAGCGGGACGCCGTCGTAGACGCAACCCCCGCACGTCTCGGTCATGCCGTAGGTCGTCACGACGCGCGCACCCGCCGCGCGGGCACGGGCCCGCAGCGTCGAGGACGCTGCCGCGCCACCGAGCAGGACGCCGTCGAGGGACGCGACGGCCACCCGGCCGGCGTCGTCGTCCAGCAGCCGCGCGAGCTGGGTGGGGACCAGTGAGGTGTAGCGCCGCGGGCCGTCCAGGGCGCGCACGGCGTCGGCGAAAGCACCCGGTTGGAAGCCGTCGGCCAAGCCGAGCACGCCCGGCTCCAGGCCGGCCACGTGGCAGCGCACCAGCACCTGCCACCCGGCCATGTGCGTGAGCGGCAGGGCCAGCAGCCACGTGCCCGGTCCGCCGAGCCGGTCGTGCGTCGAGCGGGCGGATGAACGCAGTGCCGACGCGGTCAGCTCGACCACCTTCGGGGCGCCGGTCGAGCCCGACGTCGGCAGCAGCAGCGCGACGCCGTCGTCGACCGGCTCATCGAGCCGGCCCGCTTTCCGGGCGGGCCCGGCGTGCAGGGCCGCGAGTGCAGGGCCGGCGTCGAGGGCGTCCGCCAGCCGTGGCATCAGGTCGTGGACGGGGTCCTGCGCGTCGACGACAGCGACGGAACGGCCCACGGCCGCCACTGTACGGACGCCGGCCGGGGCGGTCCGTTCCGTGGACCGGGTGGCGACGTCAGCTGACGCAGAGCTCGTTGCCCTCGGGGTCGTACATCGTGGTGGTGACGGGGCCGCGGCCCGAGGTGGTCCAGGCGACGGTGGCGCCGAGCGCCGTGGGCCGCTCGACCTCGGCGGGTGCCGTCTGCGGACCGACCTGCAGATTCAGGTGCACCCGGTTCTTGGCCGTCTTCGCCTCCGGTACCCGCTGGAAGAACAGCCGGGGCCCGGAGGCGTCGGGGTCGGAGCGGGCCGCCACGTCGCGGAAGGCGCGGCGGCCGTCGACCTCGATGACGTCGGCCTCGAGCAGCCTGCCTGCCTCGAGCAGCTGGCCGACGAGATCGCTGTGGTCCTCCTGCTGGTAGTGCAGCGCCTGCGCCCAGAAGCGGGCCAGCGCGTGGGCGTCGGCCGCGTCGAAGACGACCTGACCTTGGTCCCCATGCTCTTTCCCTTAAACGTGCCGGTGTTCGTCGTTGACTGATGTCCGGGCGTCAGGATGCCGGCGCGTAGCGCAGGTGGAGCACCCCGGTGTCGAGGGACGTGCTGGAGAGCAGCCTGAGCGGGTGCGTCGGCGTGTCCTCGAAGAGGCGCTGGCCGGACCCGACAGCGATCGGGTGCACGAGCAGGGCCAGCTCGTCGAGCAGGCCGTTGGCGAGCAGCCAGCGCACCGTGGTGGCGCTGCCTGACATCCCGATGTCGCCGTCCGTGCTGTCCTTGATCGCCTGCACCCTGGCCGCCACGTCCTTCGAGACGACCGTGGTGTTCTGCCACGTCGGGTCGTCGAGCGTGGTGGACAGGACGTACTTCGGGATCGTGTTGATGAACTCCGAGAACGGAACCTCCGGTCCCTGGCCCGGCCAGTACGCAGACCACTCGCTGTACAGCTTGCGTCCCATCAGGAACGCGGCGGTGGCCCCCATGCCCTCGCCGATGACGGCACCCATCGCGTCGTCGAAGTACGGGAAGTGCCACTTGTCGGGCGACTCCACGACGCCGTCGAGGGAGATGAAGAAGTTCGAGACGATCCTGCCCATGGCGCTGCTCCTCGGGTGCGGTGAACCAGCCAGCAACTAGACCGTGCGGGTCGTCAGAAGTCATCGCTGCGCGGGTCGCCACGCCGCCGGGGACCGGCGCTTCAGCCGTGGGTGGTCTGCTCCATGTCGATGACCGTCTTGCCGAGCACGTGGCCGGACTCCACCGACCGCAGAGCCTGTCCGGCCTGGTCGAAGGGATAGGTCTGCAGCACCTTGGGATCGACCTTGCCGTCGGCGACCAGGGCGGCCATCTGCGGCACGCCCCCCGAGCCGGCCACCACGAAGTGCCCGCCGAGCCCGTTGACGCCAGGATTGGCGACCGACACGATCCGGGCCGGGTTCGTGACCAGGCTGGCGACCTGCCGCATCGACGGGCCGCCCACCAGATCGAAGACGGCGTCCACACCGTCGGGCAGCAGCGCCCGCATCTGCTCGACGACGTCGCCGCCGTCGTCGTACGGCACCAAGGTGGCGCCGAGGCTCTCGACGAGCGCTCGCTTGCTCTCGCTCCCGGTGCCGAAGACGGCCACGCCGCGGTTCCTCGCCAGCTGGGCCGCCATCACCCCGACACCCCCGCCGATACCGTTGATCAGCAACGTCCTGCCTTCGGCGACGTCGAGCTGCTCCAGGACGTCCCACGCGGTCCCGCCGGCGACGGACAGCGCGGCTGCCTGGACGAAGCTCAGCTGCGGCGGCTTCTTCGTCGTGTCTTCCGCGAGCAGGACGGCGTGCTCGGCGTAGGTGCCGTGCTCGGGCGCGGCCTTGCCCAGCACCGCCTCACCCGTACGGAAACCATCGACGTCCGAGCCGACGTCCACCACGACCCCAGCGGCCTCCACGCCCAGCACCAGCGGGAAGTCGGGCGTCGCCTCCGGGTTGGCCATCGCGCCGCTGCGGATCTTGTGATCGGCGGGGTTGACGCCCACGGCCTTGACCTCGATCACCAGCTCACTAGGCCCCGGCGTCGGCACCGACCGGTCCAGCCAGGTCTCGTTCTCGGGCCCCCCGTAGGAGTTGTAGCCGTAGGCACTGCTCATGGTGTCCCTTCCGTCGTGCGACAAACTGCCGGACCGATCAGTGTGAGCCCTCGCGCTGTGGAGACCGTCTGCGGTGGCCGTCCTGGGCGATCGCCCCCTCAGCGGCCAGGGCGCTGCGTCGAGACGCCGACGAGAGCAGCCGTGACAGCAGCACGAGACTGGTGACAGGGCGGAGTGGGTTTCCTCCAGGAGGCATGGATCAGCATAGGTCCGCGTGGACATTCCGATGCCGCCCGGCACGTACCTCAGCTCCGGAATCGGTCATCGAAACGCTTCCGCTGACCGGCCCGAGACATGGGAGAGTGCAGCATGCCCCGCTCACGTATTCCTGGCACTGCGAGCTGACTCGGATGCAACGCAAGCCGGTCGACGTCGGCAACGGCGCCGTGTGCGCTTCTTTCGGTGTGGGTAGCAGCCTGCTGGCGGTCGGCGCACCGCACCCTGAGGCTGGACTCGTCGAGCTCACTGCAGCACCGGCCTTTCCGGTCGAGCACGATGGCAACGGTGCCGACGTACGTCGACACCGTGCGAGTCTCACTGACCCGGCACACGCGGTACTGCGTGTCGCCGACAGCAGTGGTCGGCTCATGGACGACCGGCAGGCGTGGCGGTGCGAGGGCCGGGGGTGGAGCGCCGACGTCGACGTGTGGACCGTTGCCGAGCGACCTGCCGTGATCCAGCGGTTCCACGTCCAGCGCCATGGGCCGGGTCGTCTGCGCATCGACTTCGCCGGCCGTCTGGACCGACCCGGCTACGCCGAGATCACGCCGGTCGGGGCCATTCCCCCACCCTGGGCGCCCAGCCACGTGACGGCGCGAGGGGGCACGTTGGAGGTGACCACGGCGAACTCGGACCCTGAGGTAGACGCGATCATCGAGGCTTCGGTGAGCGATATCCAGCCAGCCTCGTGGGTGGCGAAGGACGGTGCGGCGTGGCTCGAGCGGGCCTGGGAAGACGGTGCGTCCTCGGCCTTCGAGGTCCTGCTCACGGTCACGTTGCGAACACCGGGCCACACGGATCTCACGACGACAGCGATGAGCGCAGCGA
This sequence comes from Actinomycetales bacterium, assembly GCA_038232615.1. Classification (GTDB taxonomy): domain Bacteria; phylum Actinomycetota; class Actinomycetes; order Actinomycetales; family DASROP01; genus DASROP01. The sequence continues at coordinate 330 of JBBSNO010000093.1, read as the reverse complement.
CCTCTCGGCCGGGCTCTGTTGCGTTGGGCGATCGGGTGGCATGGTTGAACGATGGGGCGGGGAGTCAGATGGCGAGCACCAGCTCATCTAACGCCTCCAGTAGCCGGCGGTGGGCCGGTCCGTTGGTGGCGATGTCGTAGTGGCCGCGTCTGATGTTTTGGACGAAGGCATGGCCGGCGGCAAGGACTCGAGCTGATCGGAACGTCTTGAGGTCACGCATCGGTCGAAGCCGGGCTTTGAGCCGACCATGGTCTGCTTCGATCGTGTTGTTCGCATACTGCTCGGTGTCGTGCAGGGCGGTAGGGATGAGCTCGTCGAGGGCTCGTGGGT
>JBBSNO010000092.1:0-10660 GCA_038232615.1 Actinomycetales bacterium | reverse complement strand
TCGACATGGGCCGCGCGCGGTGGGACGGGTCCACCGAACGTCCAGATGGCGTGACTGGGATCTCGGAAACTCAGGACGTACCGGTTTCGTACTCGATCGCAGGCGCTGACGGCGGTCCGTAGATCGCCGACGACGAGGTCGGTGACGGACATCTCGAGCACGCCGCAGATGGCGCCCAGCGTCGCCAGCGTCGGATTCGCAGGGCTGCGCTTGTGGCGGTCGGTGAGCGAGCTCTCCAGCAGCTGGTAGTAGTTCCGACTCCGGCCAGCCTGGTTGGCCACCTGCTCCTGAGTCAGCTCGGACCAGGTCCGAGCCTCGCGCAGCACCGTCGCCAGAGCCGTCGCCACGTCGTGGGCGAGTGGGCGCCCTGATCAAGGCACTCGATGCATGGGCCGGAACCGGTCTGAGGAGCATGGCGTGCGAACTTCAAGTCTTGACCGAACTGGAAGTTCGTTGGTACTTCAGTCTGGCGCCCGTGGTCGATGGCTACCGCCACGGTCGGCGGCGTTCTTCCCTGTCCGCCAGGGACGCCGGGTGCTGGGTAGTCAGGCGCTCGATCTCCCGACGCCGCGCGGCGACGGCGGCTGTCTCGCGCAGCGCTGCCGCCACGGTCTCCTCGATGGAAGTCGTGCCCAAAGCTTCCTGTGCGGGCCCGCAGATCGGCGTCATCGATGTCGATGTATCGCTCGGGCACGGTCGGCCTCCGACGCATCCTGTCGGCCGTCAGTCCACCAGCTTGCTGTAGCGCTCGTGCGCGGCCTGCCGACTGGTCCCGAGAGCGATCCCGATCAGCCCCCAGGAGAAGTCGGCCTTTCGAGCCGCGGACACGGCTCGGATCACGCGCTCGTGCTCGGCCGCCTGTGCATCGACGGCTGAAGCGATCTCGCGCAGCTCTATCGGATCGATGACGTCCACAGCGTCGACGTCCAACGTGTCCAAGGCATCCTCGAGATCGGGCGTGGACTCGATGCGGGTCATGCGTTCACCTCCGGAGCAGTGGTTTGAAGCTGTTTCGAATATCCATGCAGTGGGTGACCCGGGCGTCGTCGCCTTCGCCCTCTAGGATCTTGCCGGTACGGTCCGGTCCCAGAAAAAGTGTCACGTGCTGGCCGGGGAGGTCGCGTTCCGATCCGGGCGCTGTCGCGGATCTTCAACCCGCGTCAGAATCGCCTGACGACGAACGTCTTGTCCGGGCTGCCTGACGGCCGAGCAGTTCACCCCCAACGATGGACGCCATCAGTTCGCAGCGCTGTCGGAGCCCCGTGGTGGGATCGGTGACGTGCCCCGGGCAGACCGCCGCGGTTCCGCGGAACCGCTTCCCCTGGTGCGGCGCGTCACGACGCAGCGGGCCATGCCGCAGCGCGGCAGCCAGCACGCAGTGGTCGACCCGACCCCGCCGCTGTCCTGGTGGCCGCCGGCCTGCCCCCGCCCCGAGGGAGCTGCGCGACTTGGGTCACCGGCTGCCGAGCAGCGGGCGAACTCTGACGGGCGAGGTCGAAACAGATACCCTTACCTCAACGACGAAGTAAGGAGTACACGGGTGGATGCAGCTGCGAGAGTGAGCTCTAAGGGGCAGGTGACCGTGCCGAAGGTCGTGCGGGACGCGTTGGGAGTCAGGGAGGGCGACCACATCGTGTTCCGAGTCGAGGGTCACCGTGCACTGCTTGCGCGGACTCCGGACTTCCTCACGCTCGGCGCGACGATTCAGGTGCCTGCAGCACGGCGAAACGCATCCTGGGACGAGGTCATCCGTCGGACTCGAGCGGCGCGTGCTCACAGGCGCACGTGAGCGCGTTCATCGACACGAACGTCCTGATCCGGCATCTCACCGGGGATCCGCCGGCGATGGCAGCACGCGCCACGGCGTACCTACAGGTCGAGACGGAGCTCCTTCTCGCCGATCTGGTCGTTGCCGAGACGATCTTCGTGCTGGAATCGTTCTACGAGACGCCACGCGTCGAGATCGCTGAGGTCGTTCGCTCTCTCTTGGCGTTCAGCTCGATCGTCGTCGTCGACCGGGACGTGCTGTTGCGGGCCGTCGAGGTCTACGAGACCGACCGCCTCGACTTCGCTGAGGCGTATCTGGTCGCATGCGCCGAGAGCACTGGCGTCGGGCGCGTCGCATCGTTCGACCGTTCCATCGATCGCGTCCAAACGGTCGAACGGGTCGAGCCCGGCACCCCCTGACGACGCAGCCTCCACGGGTCTCCTCGACCGTGGGTGCTGTCTCGGATTCTCCCCACGTCTGGATCGCCTGACCACCTCTGGCTTGTCACGGTCGCCGGACGCCGAGGGCGGTCCCCGTCCATGGCCGGCGTCCTGTCACGGCTGTGTCGGAGCCCTGTGGTGGGATCGGTGACGTGCCCCAGACCGGCCGCCGCGGTTCCGCGGAACCGCTCCGTCTGGTCCGGCGCGCCACGAAGCAGCAGGCCCCGTCGCAGCTCGACGAGAGCCAGCAGGCGGTGGTCGACCACCGCCGCGGGGACGGGCCGCTGGTCGTCCTGGGGGCGCCGGGCACGGGGCGGACGACGGTGCTCGTCGAGTCCGTGGTGGCACGGGTGCAGCGTGACGGGCTCGACCCCGCCGCCGTCCTGGTGCTGGCGCCCACGCGCCGCGCGGCAGCGGAGCTGCGAGACCGGGTCACCGGACGGCTCGACCGGACCGTCACCGAGCCGCTCGCCAGGACCCCGCAGGCCTTTGCGTTCGCGCTCGCACGCCGTGCCGCCGTCCTCCAGGGTGAGCCACCACCGCAGCTGATCTCGGGCCCGGAGCAGGACCGCGTGCTCGCCGACCTGCTCGCCGGCCACCGCTCCGGAGAGGGCAGCGCACCCGACTGGCCGGCCGCCGTCCGACCCGCCCTGGGTCTGCGGGGATTCCGCGACGAGCTGCGGGACCTGATGATGCGGGCCCTGGAGCGCGGCCTCGGGCCGCCGGAGCTGCACGACCTGGGTGTCGCGCGAGACAGACCCGAGTGGGTCGCCGCCGCGCAGGTGCTCCAGGAGTACCTGGACGTGACCGCGCTCGCCACCCCCGGTGCCTACGACCCGGCGGCCGTCGTCGACCACGCGGTCGCCCTGCTGGAGTCGTCGGCCGAGTTGCTGGGGGCGGAACGGGCTAGGTGGCGGATGGTGGCCGTCGACGACCACCAGGAGTCCGGCGAGGCGCTGGCGCGGCTGCTCGACCTGCTGGTGGGCCGCGGTGGCGACCTGCTCCTGCTGGGGGACCCCGACGCGACCACCCAGGGGTTCCGCGGGGCGGACCCGACCCTGGTGGCGGGCGCCGCCGAGCGGCACCGACGGGCCGATGGCTCACCGGCCCCCGTCGTCCGGCTGACGACGAGGTGGCGCTCCTCGACCGCGGTCGCGGTCGCCGCCCGCCGGGTCGCGGCGACGATCGGGACGGTCGGGACGGCGGAGCACCGGACGGCGCAGCCGTCGCCGGACGCACCCGAAGGGTCGGTCCGGTCGGCGGTGCTGCGCTCGGCCACCAGCGAGGCGGCGTACGTCGCCCACACCCTGCGCGACGCGCACCTGCTCGGTGGCCTGGACTGGTCGCAGATGGCGGTCGTCGTCCGCAGCTCGCGCCAGACCGGTGCACTGCGCCGCGGCCTGGCGCTCGCCGGCGTCCCGGTGCGGGTGCCGGCCGGTGAGGTGCCCGTCCGCGACGAGCCCGCCGTCCGGCCGCTGCGCCTCGCGCTGCGCACAGTGCTGAGGCCGGACGCCCTCGACCCCGAGACCGCCATCGAGCTACTCACCTCCGCGGTCGGCGGCGCCGACGCACTCGGGATGCGTCGCCTCCGCCAGGACCTGCGAGCCGAGGAGCGCGCCGGGGGCGGAACGCGCACCAGCGACGCGCTGCTCGTCGAGGCCCTCACCTCGCCGGGGCACGTGGCGTCGCTGGACGAGCGTACCGGGAGGCCGGCGGCGCGGGTGGCGCGCGTGCTGGCGGCGGGCCGGGACGCGGCCGCCGCAGACGGCGCGGGCGCGGAGGACGTGCTCTGGGCGCTCTGGGACACGACCGGGCTCGCCCGGACGTGGCGTCGCCAGGCGCTCGACGGCGGGTTGCAGGGCCGAAGGGCCGACCGCACCCTGGACGCCGTCGTGGCCCTGTTCGACGCCGCCGCCCGGTTCACCGACCGGCTGCCCGGCGCGAGCCCCCTGGCGTTCCTCGACCACCTCGACGCACAGGACGTCCCGGCCGACACCCTCGCCGAGCAGGCACCGTCCGAGCACGCCGTGTCGCTGGTGACCGCTCAAGGCGCCGCGGGGCGGGAGTGGGACCTCGTGGTCGTCGCCGGTGTGCAGGAGGGCGTCTGGCCCGACACCCGGCTGCGCGGGTCGCTGCTGGGAGCCCAGGGTCTCGTCGACGTGCTGAGCGGTCGGGACGACGGGACGGGGGCACGTGCCGCCGTCGTCGCGGACGAGCGACGCCTGCTGCACGTCGCCGTCACCCGGGCTCGCCGCCAGGTGCTGGTGACCGCCGTCCGGGACGCGGATGAGCGTCCCTCGGCCTTCGTCGACCTGGTCGACCCGCCCCCCGAAGGTCTCGACGAGCGGCCGTTCACGCGCGTGCCGAGGCCGGTCTCGCTGCCTGCCCTCGTCGCCGAGCTGCGGCAGGTGGTGCTCACCGCCGACGGGGTTCGCGACGGCGACGGCGGCATCGTCACCGCCGCAAGGCGCGACCAGGCGGTCCGACACCTGGCGCGCCTCGCCGACGCCGGCGTGCCCGGTGCCCACCCGGACGACTGGTACGGCCTCGCGCCGGTGTCGGACGACGGCCCGCTGCGGGAGGAGGGTGAGGCGGTGACCGTCTCGCCGTCCCGCGTGGAGTCCTTCGGGCGCTGCGCGTTGCGCTGGCTGCTGGAGAGCTCGGGGGGCACGACGGGCGACAGCACGTCGCAGTCGGTGGGCAACCTCGTGCACGAGATCGCCGCCGTGGCCCCCGGTGCGGACGAGCAGGAGCTGGCCGCGCTTCTGGAGGAGCGGTGGTCGTCGCTCGGTCTGCCCGACACCTGGGTCGGTACGCGCGAGCGCCGCAAGGCCGACGCCATGATCGGGCGCCTGGCCGGGTACCTGGCAGCGAACAGCCGCGAGCTGGTGGCCGTCGAGGAGGACTTCGCGGTCGAGCTCGGCCGGGCCGTGCTGCGCGGGCGCGTCGACCGGCTGGAGCGGGACGGCGACGGCCGGCTCGTCGTCGTCGACCTCAAGACGGGGTCGTCCAGGCCGGCCAAGAAGGAGGTGGAGCGGCACCCGCAGCTCGGCAGCTACCAGGCGGCCGTGGAGTCCGGGGCCTTCGACCGGTCCGGCGCCGTCGCGGGCGCCGGCACGCTCAGCGGGGGCGCCGCCCTCGTGCAGCTCGGCGGGACGACGGCCAAGCACGGTGAGCAGCGGCAGCTCGCGCTGGACGCGAGCGACGACCCGGGGTGGGCGCGGCGCACAGTGCTGGAGGTGGCCGACGGCATGGCCGGCTCGGTGTTCGGTGCCGTCGAGAACTCCCTGTGCCGTACGTGCCCGGCGCGCGCGGCGTGCCCGGTCCAGTCCGAGGGGCGCCAGGTGGGCGGCCCGTGACGCTCACCGCGGCCGAGGTCGCCGCGCGGCTGGGACAGCACCCGCCGACCCCGGAGCAGGCGGACGTCGTCCAGGCCGGTCTCGGGCCCCTGCTCGTCGTCGCCGGGGCGGGTTCGGGCAAGACCGAGACGATGGCTGCACGGGTGGTGTGGCTGGTGGCCTCCGGCCTCGTGGCCCCCGACCGGGTGCTGGGGCTGACCTTCACGCGCAAGGCCGCGGGCGAGCTCGCGGACCGGGTGCGCCTGCGCCTGCGCCAGCTGCGCGCCGCGGGCGGCCTGCCCGTCGCCGGAACCGTAGCCGTCGGCGGAACCGCAGTCGTCGGCGGAACCGCAGCCCTCGTCGACATCGATGGCGGCGCCGGCGTCGAGGAGCCGACGGTCTCCACGTACCACTCGTACGCGGCCGCCGTGGTCGGTGACCATGGGCTGCGCCTCGGTGTCGAGCCGCGCTCGCGGCTGCTCGGTGAGGCCGCGAGCTGGCAGTTGGCGCAGGAGGTCGTCGAGGGCTGGGGTTCCGAGCTCGCGGACGCCGGCCGCGCACCGTCCACGGTCACCGAGGCGCTGATCGCCCTCTCCTCGGAGTGCGCCGAGCACCTCGTCGACGCCGGTGACCTCGACGACCACCTCGCCCGCGTGCTGGATGTCGTCGCCCGGCTGCCCAAGGACGACAGCGTCGGCACGCCGGCCCGCCCCGCGGCGAGCAGCGCGGCCGGCAAGGCCGTCGCCGCGCTGACGGCGCGACGTCGGCTGGTTCCGCTGCTGAAGGCGTACCTGAGGCGCAAGCGTGAGCTCGAGGTCCTCGACTTCGGCGACCAGGTGGCGCTGGCGGCCCGGCTCGCGGCCACCGTCCCCGAGGTCGGCGCCGGCGAACGCGGGAGGTTCGACGTCGTCCTGCTCGACGAGTACCAGGACACCAGCCACGCGCAGCTCGAGCTGCTCCGCCACCTCTTCGGCGGCGGGCACGCCGTCACCGCGGTCGGTGACCCGCACCAGTCCATTTACGGCTGGCGCGGGGCCAGCGCGGGCAACCTCGACCGATTCCGCACCGACTTCCCCCGCGCCGACGGGACACCGGCCCCGGTGGCCTGGCTCAGCACGTCGTGGCGCAACGACTCCGCCGTCCTCGACGTCGCGAACGCGGTTGCCGAGCCCTTGCGCACGACGTCGTCCGTGCCGGTGCGGTCGCTGGGGACCCGACCCGGCGCCGGTGCCGGGGCCGTCCACGCGCGCTGGTCGCAGACGGTCGACGACGAGAACGACGACCTGGCGGCCGAGCTGGCCCGGCTCTGGCGTGAGGGTGAAGCCGCCACCGCTGCCGGCGGCGTGCGGCCGACGATGGCGGTGCTGTGCCGCAAGCGTTCTCAGTTCTCCGGGGTGGAGCAGGCGCTGCGCGCCCACGGCCTCCCGGTCGAGGTGGTGGGCTTGGGCGGGCTGCTCGAGCGGCCGGAGGTCGGCGACGTCGTCGCCACGCTCCGGGTGCTGTACGACCCGAGCCGCGGCGACGCCCTGGTGCGGCTGCTGACCGGCCCACGCTGGCGGATCGGGCCGCGCGACCTGGAGTCGCTGGGGCAGTGGGCCCGTGTCCTGCAGCAACGGCAGGAGCGGCGGGCCGGCTCCGGTCGGTCAGACGCTGTCGTCCCTTCCGACGCGTCAGTCCATGCCGACGTCGCCCTGCTGCCCGACGCCGTCGACGAGCGCAGCATCGTCGACGCCCTCGACGCGCTGCCCGGCCCCGGCTGGGTCGGCGGCCACGGGCGCGGGTTCTCGGCCGGCGGGTACGCGCGGCTGGCGCGCCTGGCCCACGAGCTGTCGCGACTGCGGCGACGCACCGTGCTGCCCCTGGCCGACCTCGTTGCGGAGGTGGAGCGCACGCTGCTGCTCGACGTCGAGCTGGCCGCCGTCCCCGGGACCTCCAGCGCCGCCGCCCGCGCCCAGCTCGACGCGTTCGGTGACGTCGCGGCGTCGTTCGCCGACACCTCCGACCGGCCGACCCTCGGTGCGTTCCTCTCGTGGCTCGCCGCCGCTGCGGTGCGCGAGCGTGGCCTCACGCAGGCCGAGGAGGTCGACGACACGGCGCTGGCGCCGGAGGCTGGGGAACCGAGCCGGTCGGCGGTGCAGGTGCTCACCGTGCACGCGGCGAAGGGCCTTGAGTGGGACGTCGTCGCCGTGCCCGGGCTGGTCGAGGGCTCCTTCCCCGCAGGCACCAGTTCGCAGGGGCACGACACGGCGAGCGGGTGGCTCACCGGGATCGGAACGCTGCCGTACGCGCTGCGCGGTGACGCGGCGTCGCTGCCGGTCTGGGCGTGGAGGTCGGCGGCCCATCTGAAGGAGCTGGACGCCTCGATCGGGCAGTTCCGGCAGGCGTGCGGCGCGCACGAGGAGTCCGAGGAGCGCCGTTTGGCGTACGTGGCCACTACCCGGGCCCGGTCGCGGCTGCTGCTCTCCGGGTCGTGGTGGAGCGACGGGGTCAAGCCGCGACAGCCGTCCCGGTACCTGCTCGAGGTGGCCGAGCAGCTTCCCTGCCACGCGCGGGTACACGTGTGGGGCTTGTCCCCGGGCGAGCTGGAGACTGGTCCGCACGCGGAGTCCAACCCGCGGCTGGACGAGCCCTACCGGCGCCCGTGGCCCTACGACCCGCTCGGTGGACGGCGAACGGCCGTGGCCGAGGCGGCGGACCTCGTGCTGTCGGCACTGGGTGGTGGTGGGCTGCCCGGTGAGCACGGTCCGGCGGTGACTGGCGACGCGTGGTCGCAGGAGGTGGACCGGCTGCTGCGCGAGCGCGAGGCAGTGCACGGTGTCGACCGGAACGTGGTGCTGCCGGTGCACCTGTCCGCGTCGCGCACCGTGCAGCTCGCTGACGATCCCCAGGCCCTGGCCGAGCAGATCCGGCGTCCGATGCCGGCGCAGCCGATGCCGGCGAGCCGGCGCGGCACCGCGTTCCACGCGTGGCTGGAGGAGCGGTTCCGGGCCGAGACCCTCGTCGACCTCGACGAGCTGCCGGGTGCCTCGGACGACGAGGTGCCCGACGACGAGCTGGCCCGGCTGCGGGAGACGTTCCTCGCCTCGCCGTGGGCGCAGCGCTCGCCGGTCGCGGTCGAGGTCGCGGTCGAGACACCGGTCGCGGGCACGATGCTGCGCGGACGCATCGACGCCGTCTTCGCCACCGACGACGGCGGCTACGACGTCGTGGACTGGAAGAGCGGCCGCCCACCCACGGGCCGCCACCGCGAAGCCGCCGCCGTGCAGCTCACCGTCTACCGCCTGGCCTGGGCGCGGCTCAAGGGTGTCGACGTCGACACCGTGGGTGCCGCGTTCTTCTACGCCTCGACCGGCGAGACGGTCCGCCCGGTGGAGGGGATGGGCCAGGCCGAGCTCGAGGCGCTGCTCGGCAGCGCTGCCGACCCGGCGGGGTGAGGCCAGGGCGGGTCAGGGCAGCGCGGTGGATCGGACCAGCGGCGCTCGGGCGGCGGGTGCGGCCTCGGCTCAGAGGATCGGGACCCGCGTGGTGCGGTGGCAGATCCAGCACGGGCTGGTCGGGTGCCCGCTGAGGAGGTGCTTGAACCGGTACCAGCCAGTGACGGCGATGGTCATGCGGCTGACTCTGCCCCCGGCCGGCCGTGGGCCGGTCACGTCGCCGTGAGCACGGGATGACCACTGCGAGAACAGCTGGAGCGATGACCGGCGGACGCGAGAGCCGCGGACGCGGAGGATGACGGTTCCACCGACCGCCGGCTCACCGTCCACGGCGAACCTCCCCGGCTCACCGCCCTCGGCGTTCATCTTCCGGACGGCGGCGAGGCCGGTCTCGTCGTTCAGCGTCCCGTCGAAGGCCTGACCGGTCTGCGGGTCCCAGGCTTCGAAGCCTGTCTCCTCCTCGACGATCCGGACCGCGTCCACCACGAGAGCGCGGAACGCGTCCGGGTCCTCCTGCTCCCAGTACGGGTAGGAGACGCAGGCCTCGTCGGCGAACAGCGAGACCTGCAACCCGACGGTGAACGAGGCCTCCACCACCGAGGCGTCGGCAAAGACGTCGATTTCGCTGGGCCGTTCGAGCAGCCGGCGCTCGATCGCCGTCCACTGGGCCAGGCGCCGGTCGTCGAGCGGCTCGTCGGAGTCCGCCCGCAGCTCCACCTCGTCCAGAGCGTGCTCCCAGGACTGTCCGTCGCGCCGCGGGACCAGGATCACGTCGTAGCTCACCCTCGTGGACCCCTTCCGGTGCCGAGCGGCCGCCAGGTCCGAGCCGGGCTCACTGGTGGGCCGGCGCCCGACGTCGTGGACGCAGCCGTGGTGGCGCCATACCGGTGTGATCACACCACATCTGACGCACCACACTTGCGTCCACGGACGATGCAGCCGAACGGGTCAGGGTGGGCGGCGGGGCGGGGCGTCAGGCAGACAGCTCGACGTCGACGGCCACGGCGCGGTGGTCGCCGACGTCCAGTTGCCGTGCGCTCACGCCGGAACTGCGCACGGGCGTCCGCCCCAGGGCGACGACGTGGTCGAGCTGCAGCCGCGGGTCCGGGCCGGGGAACGTCGGCGTGCGAGCCAGCAGCCGACCACCGGTCCGGCGGCGCACCACCGGACCGGGAAGGTTGAGGTCGCCGGCGAGCACCACCGGGCCCGGCAGCGTGGCCGCCCAGCGTCGCAGCCGGCCGAGCTGGCCCCACGACGTCGGCGGCGAGAACGACAGGTGCGTGCCCACGACCGTCACGCCGTCCAGGACGGCGGCTAGCGCCACCCGCGGCTCGTCGGGGAACCAGAAGAGGCGCATCCGGCCGGTGCGGGGGTCCGGCACCCGCAGGGGTAGCGCCGCGCGCCCGCTGCCGAGCGACAGGACCTCCCAGCGCAGCACCGGACGGCGTGAGAGCACGGCGATGCCGAACGCCGGGACGCCGTCCGCCGAGCCACCGCCGTCCGCTGCCCGGCCGACGTCCCCTTGCCGGTCGACGTCCACCGCGCTGCCGCCCATCGCCCCGCCGACGTCCAGGGCCACCGCGGGGGACGCCGTCCACGGCCGCCGGGTGCCGGGCGTCATCGGCTCGTGCGTGCCCACCAGTGCCGGGGCGAAGCGTGAGTCGGTCGCTCCCAGTGCGT
>JBBSNO010000091.1:0-10669 GCA_038232615.1 Actinomycetales bacterium | reverse complement strand
CGACACCGACGGCGCCCGCGTCCAGCGACCAGCCGATCAAGTCGCTGGACGGCGACGGCACCCGCACCAGGGTCGCCCCGCGCTCTCCCGCAGCCCGTAGCTGCGTCAGGGCCCCGTCGCGGCCCAACGACCCGTGCTCCATGTCGATGACGAGCCAGTCGAAGCCTGTGCCCGCGACGATCTCGGTGCTGGTCGAGCTGCCCAGGTCCAGGAACGCCCCGAGAAGAAGCTCCCGGCTCAGGGTCCGGCGCCGGAAGGCCCCATAGTCGGTGGCGTCGTCCCCCGACGTGAACGAGCTCATGCCGCGGCCGTCGATCAGATCTGGACCGGGCCGGACGCCGTTGCGAACGTGACCGCCATCAGGCCGGGTGTCCCGTGGGGAGCAGCGAACATGATGTCGACGGTCTCGGGCCGGTAGTCCGCGGCCAGGCCCAGCCACTCGCGGACCCGCGCCGGGTCACCGGCGATCGACAGCCCGGTCAGGGTCGCGTCGGTGGCGCAGTCGCGGGAGGGGTGCAGCTCGGCGTCGCTCTCCCAGCAGACGAGGAACGGCAGCTGCGGGTCGGCGATCAGGCCCTTCACGCCGATCTGCCGCCACAGCAGCTCCACGCCGTCCGGGCGGTGCCGGTTGCCCTCGACCGACTCCCGGCCGAGCCGTCGCTCCGCGACCGTGATGTCGTCCACGGCCACGACCCAGCCCATCCACCCGCCGCCGTCCTCCGACCGCGCGCGGACGGCCTGGCCGAAGGGCGCCTTGTCGGACGCCGGGTGGTCGAGGACCTCGACGACCTCGACGTACCGACCCTGCTGCAGGGGCAGGATCACGTTGCGCGTCCCGAACCGGGGGTGCACGCCACCGTCGACGGGGGTCACGCCGAGGGCGTCCCCGAGCCGGTCGGCGCTGGCCTGCAGCCCGTCGGGCTCGGCGGCGTACGAGACGTGGTCGAGGCGCATGAGGGGATGGTGGCACACGGCTGGGGACCGGCTGACCGCACCCTGGGAGCCGCCCCCGGCGTGCCGCCAGCTCAGGCAGGCAGCAGCTGAGGACCCCGGCGCAGGACCGCGTGCGCACCCAGGACGATGCCGGCGACGACCACCACGGGGGCCAGGTAGGGGCCGTTCACCCCGCCGTCGGGCACCAGCCCCGCACCCACCACGGCCACCAGTGCGGCGACGACGCCCGAGACGGCTGCGGCCCCGAGTGCCGCATGCAGGGCGCGGTACCGGACGACGCTGATGACCGGCTGCCCCGACGACATCCTCCGCAGCGGACCCAGCACCCTCGCCGCGACCAGGGCCGCACCGGTCAGCGCCGCCGCGAGCGCCGTCCAGGCACCCGGCGCGAGCGGCTCCGCAACCGCGGCGAGGTGGACGGCTGCAGCCAGCACCTGCGTGGCGGCGACGGCGAGCCCGGTCGCGCAGATCCCGAGCGCACGGCGTGCGGCACCTTGGTCGACCATCGGTGCGGGGCCCTCGGGGCGGTCGACCTGCGCCGCGCGCGCGAGCAGGGCCGCGGCGACCCAGACGACCAGGGCTGCCGCGCTGACGACGGGGTCGAGCAAGGCTTCGGTGATGGTCACGGCGGTCTCCAGCGCAGGGCGGGTGGGTGGACACCGCCCAGCCTGACGACGCCGCACCCTGCTGCCGATGCCGTGAGCCGCCGGACCGGTCCTGGCGTTGGCTCCCAGCCCCTGCGGGGGCCAGCCCTACCCCGGGCCGCGCCGACGTCGGCGCGGCAGGTCGCCGTCCGCGGCGTCGCCTACATCGCGGACAGCCAGTCGGCGGCCGAGCGCACGTACTGCGCGTAGTCGCGGCGCGCCAGGGGCCGCGCGGCGGCGACGACGGCGTGGTCGACGTCGACGTACTCGTGCACCACGACGTTGCGCAACCCGACCGAGGGCTTCAGCGATTCGGCCAGCCCCGCGTTGATCAGCCCGGCTGACACCGCCGCGTCGAAGGACGTCCGATAGTCCGTGACGGGCTTCCCGACGATCGCCGCCGCGGGGTGGCTGTTGATCGCGACAGCCAGCTGAACCAACTGCACCAGCACGTGCTGCGCAACGTGCCGGACGAAGCGGTCCGCCGCCATGTCCTCGGCCCCGACGTCCCCGAGCCGGTCGATGTCAGCGAGCAGCTCGCGCATCTGGGCGAGCCGAGCCTGGACGACGGCCGCGCGAAAGTCGTGCGGGCTCACAGCGAACCGGAGCATCTCGAGCTCCACGCACCGAAGATGGTCGGTGTCGAGCCGCTCCATCGTCGCGGCGATCTGGGCCTCGGCGAAGAGATCCGGGGCGGCCATGAAGAGCACCTCCCCGAAGATGAGCGCCTCCTCCCGGGCCACCGGGCCGGCCGTGTTGAGCACCATCAGGTCCACCCGATCCGTGCCCACCACATCGGCCAGCCCGTCGAGGAAACCGACAACGAGCGTCGGCTCGTACGGGTCGAAGCGGACAGCGATATCGATGTCCCGGGGATCGGCGCGACCGGCGGCGGCACTACCGAAGAGGACGAGCAGCGAGACGTCGTTGCGACGGCACAGCGCGGCCAGTTCCTCGCGCAGGTCCCCGCTGCGCACCCGCTTCGCGACAGACCGGAGATCCCTCACCCACTCACTGTAGAACTCCTACGGCGTCCGAGGATGGTGACGCAGCCGCAGCCCGAGCGTCTCGGCGGCCGAGCGGACCATCGCCCCCGCGGGCGCCGTCCGCATCAGGACCAGCTCGTCGCGCAACCCCGTCCCACCGTCGAGGAAACGAAGGACCCGCTGTGGCGGGTTGGCCGCGAAGATGCGGGCGAAGAAGGCCGGGCCGTCGAGGTGCCCGGCGTCGACCCCGCGCAGCATCGCGGCGTCCATCACGCGGTGGCGGCGCGGGTACGCCAGTGGTGGCAACGGTTCGCGTCCGGCGCGCAGCGCGGTCGCGACCGCCCTCGCCTGACGCTGCATGGCGGAGAACGTGTAGCCGGTGGAGGCCCGTGTCGCACCCCCGGCCGTACCGAGCCGGAAGACCCGGGGACCGCTCCGGCGGGCGAAGACCGCATCCGTCATCGGGATCACGCCCTGCTCGACGTGCTCGACCTCGTATCCCGTCGCACCCAGCACCTGCTGCAGGTACGCCCCGAGCGCGAGTTCGTACCCGGCGTCATCTAGGACTGCGGGCGAGAACTCGGTGTACTCCACGAGCGCGCGGCGTCGGTCCAGTGGCAGGCAGTACCCGAAGGACAGGCCGCGCTCGGGCTGGGCCGTGGTGAAGTCCATCAGGGTCGGGCGGTCGGCGTCGAAGACGTCGGTCGCGGTACGAACGACGACGCCGCGGAAGTGCTGCAGCAGCGTCGTCACGCCCGCTCGCTCGGGGGGCGCGGGTCGCGAGTCGAAGACCCAGCGGGCGCCCACGTCCCCGGACGGCGTCCGGACGACGACACGCGTGCCCTCGTCGTCCAACGACGTGGCGGACGCCGCGACGTGGACCACGTCGAGGCCCGCGGTCTCCTTCTCTACCAACGCGTAGTAGTCGCTGCTGCGCAGCATCGCATAGCGCATCGGCGCGAGATCCAGCTCCTGGCGGGACCCCGGCGCCGCGACCAGCAACCGTGACCACGAGCGGGCGAGCGCCGCGTCGGCGTCGCTCGTGCCGTCGTCCCAGAAGCACCAGGTCCGGTCGTCGGGGTGGTCGCGCAACCGGCGCACCGGGTCGATGAGTGCCACGCTGACGCCGGCGGGTCCCCTGAGAGCGAGCTGGTGCAGCAGGCTCAGCCCGGCGCCACCCGCGCCCACGACGGCGACGTCCACCTGCTCCGGCTTCACGCGGCCATCCTGGCGCACCCGCTCCCCACTGATCGTCGGACCGATCTGGGGGTGGTCACCACCGAGACGGTCCGACGATCAGTGGTGGGTGGGGAAGCCGAGCTGGAGGCCGGACGACTCCTGGGGCCACCGGGAGGTGATGGCCTTGGTGCGCGTGCAGAAGCGGATTCCGTCGGCACCGTGAACGTGCAGGTCGCCGAACAGCGAGTCCTTCCACCCGCCGAACGAGTAGTAGGCCATCGGCACGGGGATCGGCACGTTGATCCCGACCATGCCGACGTGCACGCGCCGCGTGTACTCGCGGGCGACGAGACCGTCTGCGGTGAACACGGCGGTGCCGTTGCCGTACGGGTTGGCGTTGACGAGGTCCAGCGCCGCGTCGAGGTCCGGCACCCGGACGACGCACAGCACCGGGCCGAAGACCTCCTCGGTGTAGCAGTCCATCTCGGGGGTGACGTGGTCGAGCAGCGTGGGGCCGATCCAGAACCCGTCGGCGGCGTCCGGCACGCTCGGTCGCAAACCCCGTCCGTCGACCACCACGCGTGCGCCCGCGGCCTCGGCCGCATCGACGTGCCCGCTCACCCGGTCGCGGTGCGTCCCGGTGACGAGCGGGCCCATGGCGGACGACGGGTCGCTGCCGGGGCCGACGACGACCGCCCGGCCGGCGTCGGCGATGGCCTGTACCAACCGGTCCTGGACGCCGGGCTCCCCGACGGCCACCACCACCGAGATGGCCATGCACCGTTCGCCTGCCGACCCGTAGCCGGCGCTGACGGCGGAGTCCGCGGCGACGTCCAGGTCGGCGTCCGGCATCACGACCATGTGGTTCTTCGCACCGCCGAGCGCCTGCACGCGCTTGCCGTTCGCCGTCGCGGTCGAGTAGACGTGCCTCGCCACCGGCGTCGAGCCGACGAACGACACGCCGGAGACGCCCGGGTGCGCGAGTAGACCGTCGACCGCGTGGGAATCGCCCTGCAGCACGTTCAGGACGCCGGGCGGCAGGCCGGCCTCGAGCGCCAGCTCGGCCAGGCGCACCGACGCCGACGGGTCACGGTCGCTGGGCTTGAGCACGAACGCGTTGCCGCAGGCGATCGCTACGGGCGCCATCCACATCGGGACCATCACCGGGAAGTTGAACGGCGTGATGCCGGCGACCACCCCGAGCGGCTGCCGCACGGACCATGCGTCGATGCCGGTGGAGACCTGCTCGGAGTGGTCACCCTTGAGCTGGTGGCCGATGCCGGTGGCGAACTCCAGGACGTCGAGGCCGCGGCGGACCTCGCCGCGGGCGTCGGAGAAAACCTTGCCGTGCTCCGCGCTGACGATCTCCGCCAGCTCGTCGGTATGGGCGTCGACGAGCTGTCGCCAGGCGAACAGCACCTGGGTCCGGGCGCTGAGCGACGTCGCCCCCCACTCGACGCTGGCCGCCAGCGCCGACTCCACGGCGGCGTCCACGTCCGCGGCGTCCGCCAGCACCACCTGCCTCGCGACCCGGCCGGTCACCGGGTCGAACACGTCCCCCCGTCGTCGCCCGGCGCCCTCGTTGCGCTTGCCGTCGACCAGGTGGGGGACGACGTCGGGCAGGTGTGCGTTCATGCCGGGACCTCTCTCTCGACGGGTGTTAACGAACTCTCGACTGGTGCCGGCACGCGGTGCCGCGGTGCGGTGGTGCTCTTCCGGACGACGAGGCTGGGGTCCAGCTGAAGCCTCGCGACCGTGTGACGTTCCCCCCGGACGCGGGCGAGCAGCGTCTCGACGGCCAGTCTGCCCATCTCGTGACGCGGCAGCTGCACCGTCGTCAGCGACACGTGCCTCAGTGCCGACAGCGCGGTGTTGTCATAGCCCACCACCGACATGTCCTGCGGGACCTGCAGGCCCTGGTCCTCGATCTCGGCGACCGCCCCGACGGCGTGGAGGTCGTTGCAGCAGAAGAGTGCCGTCGTGGCCGGGGCCTCGCGCAGCATGGCTCGTGCCCCGAGGACCCCGCCGGTCTCGGTGTACCCACCGGGGACCACCGTCGGCTCCAGGCCGTGCTCGGCCATGGCAGTGAGGTAACCGCGTCTGCGCTGCGCAGCCTGCGCGCCGTGGCGCCGTCGAGGTGGGCGATCCTCCTGTGCCCCAGGTCGACCAGGTGACCGACGGCCAGCCGGGCACCGGCTTCGCTGTTGTCGGTGACGGTGTCGACGCCGGGTGTCGGCAGCCGCGCGCCACAGCCACCACGGGGGTCTGCAGCGCCGCGGCGCCCATCACGCGGGGTATACACGGGGCCGAGGAGCACGAGACCGGCGGGAGAGAACGAGAGCAGGGTGTCGATCACCTGCTCCTCTCGGGAGACGTGCCGTTGCCCGGTCTGCAGCAGCAGCGGCAACGGTGGAGTCCCTGCTCGCCAGGTGCCGCGCGAGCGCGTGAGGTCGGTACCCGAGCTCGGCGGCGACGGCGAGCACGGCTGCTCGCCGTTCCGGGGCTCACCTTGGGTGACTCGCGCAGCACCGGGGAGACCTGGGCGCGGGGAGACGCCGGCGCGCAGCGCGACGTCCTGCATGGTCGGTCGACCCACGATCCTCCTCCACCGCCGGGTTCCGGGCTCGACCGCCACGAACCCTTGACACCGAGGTGACGCACGCTACCGGGTTGTCGCGCTCCAACAAATGGAGCGCTCTAGCCTCGAGGGGCCGACCCGATTGTTCTCGCCCGATCAGCATGAAGAGTTGTGGACCGTGCAGGAGCCGCTGGGTTTCCCAGGCACGGTGTACGGCATCCCACGAGGCACGTCCACGCGCGAGATCATGCGCCGGCAGTGCGAGGCCTACGGGCCAGGCCCGGGTAGTTGGCAACGTCCGGGCATGCCACATCGTGGGCGGCTACGCTCGCCCGCTACTGCCGGTGAGCGCGCTATCGCTCGCCCATGCCGCTGGCCGGCTAGAGGTCCAGGACTCGGCGTAAACCCCGTGTGACGTCTGCAGTGAGGTACCGGGGCAGGACCCCGATGCGCGCGTCGAGGTCAGTCTTGTTGAGGGTGACTAGGGCGGTCACGTTGACCGCCGAGTCTTGGGGTAGGCCGGTGGCCGACGCTGGGAGGAAGACGTTTCCCGGCAGAGCGGCGAGCGAGGTGTTCGAGGTGATGACCGCGACGACGACGGTCCCGAGTTGACTCGCGTTGTAGGAGTCGGACTGGACGACCAGGACGGGGCGCCGCTTGGCCGATCGGCTGCCCTGAGGATCACCAAGGTCTACCCAATGGATTCCGCCGCGCTCAATCACCAGCCGTCCTCACCCGCCAGATGAGCTCGGCCAGCGGCGACGGCGACGACCGAGGAGTCATCAGCGCTCACGTAGCTGAGCGCATCATTGATCTGCGTGGTCACCGAGGTGCTGTCCAGCTCGTCGAGGTAGCGCCTAGCGGCGACGGCGAAGAACTGCGAGCGGCTCATGCCCAGCTCAGCGGCGCGTCTCGTGGCTGCCTCGAAGGTGGCGTCGGGGAGCGAGATGGCGGTCTTCATGACCAGAGTATAACCCGGTGTGACTCGGCCTTGGGTTCGCGCCTCGCGCCACTCATGGAGGGCGAACTGAGGATGACCAGTTCCCGTGCTGACGGAACGGCGACGCGGGTGTCACCCTGGTACCAGAGTTCATGCGCATGGGGTTCTACCGCGAACGGGTGCTGCCACCGGTCGTCAACGTCGCGTGCGGGATGAAGTCCGCCAACCCGTTGCGGGAGCGTGTCTGCGCGGGCCGGTCGGGACGGGTCGTCGAAATCGGGTTCGGGTCCGGACTGAACGTGCCGTTCTACCCGCGGGAGGTCGCCGCTGTCGAGCCTGTCGACGTGGGTTGCCGGCTGGCGCGGCGTCGGGTCGCGGCGTCCGCGGTGCCGGTTCGGCGGGCGGGGTTGGACGGGCAGCTGCTGCCGTTCGAGGACGAGACGTTCGACGCCGCGCTGTCGACATGGACGCTGTGCACCATCCCCGACGCCGGCAACGCCCTGGCGGAGCTGCGGCGAGTCCTGCGGCCGGGAAGGACGTTTGCACTTCGTCGAGCACGGTCTGGCACCCGACGCGTCCGTGCAGCGGTGGCAGCACCGCCTCGAGCCGATGCAGAAGCGGGCCTTCGGCTGTCCAGCGCCCGGGGCAGAGCTGGACGGCGCAGCTGCCCCGACGGGCCGATGGACGGTAGAGGTGCGACGCTGACCGGGACGTGCGATGAGGAGGTCCAGCATGAAGACGTGCTTCTCCCGCTTCCGGTGGGTCGCGATGTCCGTCGTCCTCGCGTGGGTGTTGGCAGGCTGCCCGCAGGGAGGCGGTGGCGGCTCAGGAGGCGGTGGGTACTGAGCCAACCCCCAGGCATCGAGCGGAGTCAGGCCGACCGTCCTTCGTCGAGGACGGCGACATCGACGCTGCCCGCGCACTCGTCGACGAGGCCACCGACGCGGAGCTGTTCCTCTACCCCGGCGACCAGCACCGCTTCGCCGACAGCTCGGTGCCGTCGTACGACGCGGACGCTTCCGCACTGCTCTCTGAGCGGGTGCTCGGATTCCTCGGCGCGATAGGCCAGCCCCCGAACGCGGAGGCGCAGCGGTCCCGCGGAACCGTTTCGATCTCCGAGAAGCAGGAGCCTCTACGCTGGTCAACTTGTGAGCCGCTTCGCCGAGGTCGTCGTGCCGTCGCGCCTCGGCGTCGGGTTCCGGTGGCTGATGGCCTCATCATGGTCGACGAACCTCGGGGACGGCATCGCGCTGGCCGCCGGACCGCTGCTCGTCGCCTCGCTCACCCGGGACGCCTTCCTCGTGGCGCTCGCAGCGACGGTGCAGTGGCTGCCGCCGCTGCTGTTCGGGCTGATGGCCGGGGCGCTGACCGACCGGCTGGACCGACGGCTCATCGTCGTCAGCGTCGACCTGGCGCGTGCCGCCGTCCTGGTCGTGCTGACCCTCGCGGTCGTCACCGACCACGTCTCGATCGCTGGGGTGCTGGCGGCCCTGTTCGTGCTCGGCACGGCCGAGGTCTTCGCGGACAACAGCTCGCAGACCCTCCTGCCGATGCTCGTGGCGCGGCACGACCTCGCGCTGGCCAACTCCCGGCTGCAGACCGGGCTCATCACGATGAACCAGCTCGCCGGACCCCCGCTGGGGGCCGCCCTGTTCACAGTTGGCGCCGCGTGGGCCTTCGGGGCGCAGGCAGTCGTCGTCGCGCTCGGCGCGGTACTGGTCACGCGCGTCGCCCTGCCGCCGCACGGACGAGACCGCGAGCGCAGCACCCACCTGCGCCACGACATCGCCGAGGGCTTCCGCTGGGTGCTGCACCACGCGGCCGTCCGGACCCTCGTCCTGACCATCTTCCGTTCAACATCACCTTCGGCGCCGCCTGGTCGGTGCTCGTCCTGTACGCCACGCGACGGCTGGGCCTCGGCGAGGTGGGATTCGGCCTCGTGACCACGGTGATCGCGGCAGGGGGCCTGACCGGGACCGCGTGCTACGGCTGGATCACGCGCCGGGTGAGCCTCGGGAACCTGATGCGGGTCGGTCTGGTGATCGAGACGCTGACGCACCTCGCGCTCGCAGTGACCACGAGCCCGTCGGTGGCGATGCCGGTCTTCTTCGTCTTCGGCGTCCACGCCTTCGTCTGGGGGACGACGTCGGTCACCGTGCGCCAGCGCGCGGTGCCGATGCCGCTGCAGGGCCGCGTGGGGAGCGTGAACCTCGTCGGCGTGTACGGCGGCCTGGTGATCGGGTCAACGGTCGGGGGCGTGCTCGCCCAGCGCGTCGGCCTGGCGGCTCCGTTCTGGTTCGCGTTCGCCGGGTCGGCGGTGTTCGTCGTCCTCATCTGGCGCCAGCTCGCGCACATCGCCCACGCGGACGAGCAGCCCGCGGCGCTGGACCACTGACCGCGAGACGCATGGATCACCTGGTCCTGCGCACCGCCGCCCCCGCTCGAACAGATGCCCAGGGCCTCGACGACGCTCAGCGGAAACGGCGCCCCTCGTCACGCCGGTACGCCCACGCCGCGAGCGAGGCAGCCGCCAGCGCCCACACCGCCAGCACGACGACCGCGCGCGCCGGGACGTCACCGCCAACGAGCGCGGGGACGACGATGTCGCGCCCGGCCCGCGTCGGCAGCACCTGCGACACGCGGTCGAGCCAGTCGGGGAAGGTCTCCGGCGGCAGGAACAGGCCGCCGCCGAAGGCCATCGGGAACAGGACGACCTGCGCCACCGGCACAGACGCCTTGACCGGCAGCGAGTAGCCCATCGCCAGGCCGATGCCCAGGAACGGCACCGCGGCGACGGCGAGCGCCAGTGCTCCCAGGAGCAGCCGCGGCAGCGTCACGGACGCCTGGGTGAGCAACGCGGCCAGCACGGCGACGGGGAGCACGCCGAGCAGCCCGAAGAGGATGCCGTTGATCATGCGGCCCGCCATCCGCGGCGCGGCGCCGGCCGGCAGGGTGCGGACGTAGGGGTCCCACGGGGTGGAGCGGTCCTCCGACACCCCGACACCGAACTGGAAGAGGCAGACGCTGACGACGGCGAACAGCGACAGCTGGCCGGCCGCGGCCGTCGCGACCGCGGGGTCGCTGGACACCGAGTCCTGCGGGACGACGAAGAACAGCAGCGACAGGGCGGGGAACAGCATGGTGCCGATGACGGCGATCGGGACGCGGACCGTCTCCAGGAACAGGAACCGGGTGTAGGTCAGGACGAGGCTCACGACGGGACTCCCGCGGTGGTGGGGCTCGGGCTCTGGTGGGTGCTGGGCCGCTTGTGGGTCAGGGCCAGGAAGGCCTCCTCGAGGGAAGCCGGCGCCACCTCCAGGCCGGAGAAGTCGGTCCCGCTGGTCACGAGCTCGCGCACGAGCGCGTCGGCGTCCGGTGTGAACAGCTG
>JBBSNO010000090.1:0-10797 GCA_038232615.1 Actinomycetales bacterium | reverse complement strand
GAGACCGAGGCGGGGTCCCCGGGTGCCAGGTCGGTCACTGCGGTGGCCCGTCCAGGCGGTCCATGACGCGGGAGACCTCGTCCTCGGTGGCCTGGTAGCGCCGGGCCGCGAGGACGAGTAGGGCGGAGGACTCCTCGAGTGACGATGCGAGCGCCCCGAGGGCGTCCATCGCGGCGTGCTGGACGGACAGCACCGCGTCCGGTGCCGGGGGCAGGCCGGGGTCGGGGGCGTGCAGCCGAACCCGACCGGCGAGATGACGGACGGCGTCAGCCGCCGGCAGGAGGGCGGAGACCACCGACTCCATCGCCGTGAGGTCGATGCTCGCCCGCTGCACCGACTCGTCCACCCGGAGACGGTAGCCGAGCCGTCGTCCACGGGTCGGCGGCTGGCCGGGCCCTGTGGGTACCCGGGCGCTGTCGACGAGCTGGGCCCGCGGTCTGCTCAGTCGAGCGGGTGCCTCCACCTCAGGCCGGGGAAGCGGGCGAAGCCGCGGTCGGCCGTGACCCACTCGCTGCCGCTCTCGATCGCCAGCGCGGCGTGGTAGGCGTCGGGCGCCTCGTTGCCCTTCAGCCCGTGGGAGGTGCATAGGTCGAGGAAGATCTTCAAGTGCCGCGGTCCGGGCCGCAGCAGCCGGCATGTCGGTCGGGTGACGATCTCGTCGATGAACTCGACGGCCTGATCCACCAGGGTCGGCGTGCGATACATCCGATGGTTGGTCACCACGCGGACGAAGCCGCTGAGCACCAGCTCGCTCATGCCGAAGGCCGACGGGCCGTCGATGAGAGCGCGCAGCCAGGCTCGGTGCCGCACATGGTCCGGAGAGTCGTCCCGGAACGCGTAGATCAGTACGTTGACATCCGGCAACTGCACCGTCAGTCCCGGGACATCAGGGCGGAGGCACGGTAGAAGGCGTCCTCCTCCTCGTACAGGACATCGCGCAGAGCCTTGGGATCAGACAGGTCGACCCCCGGCGCCGGGCCGTCTCCATGGAACACAGGCAACTGCGAGGTCCTGGGACCGGGAACTGCCTCGGCGTGCACGATCTCTCGCAGCGCCTGCTCGACCAGACTGGTCAAGGTTCGCCCCTCGGCGGCGGCCTTCTGCTTGGCGGCCCGGGCAAGGTCGTCGTCCAGATTCAATGTCGTCCTCATCCGGAGAAGCATACGCACCAGGCAGAAATCTGCCTGGCGCGACCGACCCTCTATCTTGGCGGCATGACGAGCGAACCCACCGACCCGCCGGACAACCGGCACTTCGGGGAGCAGGGCGGGCGGCTCACGTACGGCTCCTACCTCAGGCTCGACCAGCTGCTCAGCGCCCAGGTCCTCGAGAGCGACCCACCGGCGCACGACGAGCTGCTGTTCATCACGATCCACCAGGTCTACGAGCTGTGGTTCGCCCAGCTCCTGCACGACCTCACCGAGGCCCGTACGGCGATGTTCGACGGCAGGCTGTGGTGGGCGCGGCATTTGCTCGGCCGGGTCGACGCCATCGAACGGGTCCTGATCCAGCAGCTCGAGGTGCTGGAGACCATGACGCCGCAGGACTTCCTCGTTTTCCGCGAGCGCCTCGCTCCCGCGAGCGGCTTCCAGTCGGTCCAGTTCCGGGAGCTGGAGTTCCTCTCCGGGCACACGGACCCGGGCTTCCTGCAACGATTTCGTGGGATCACGGACGAAGAGAAGGCGCGTCTGGAGCGGCGGCTCGCCGAGCCGACGCTCTGGGACGCGTTCGTGCACGTGCTGGCCGAGCGGGGGCTGGACGTCGCCGGCGACGAGGCCGTCCGAGGCTCCCTCGTGGCGGTGGCCCGCGACCGGGACCGTTACGGCGACGCCTGGGAGCTCTCCGAGAGCCTGCTGGACCACGACGAGCGCGCCGCGGCCTGGCGCGCCCGCCACGTGCAGATGGTGGAGCGGCAGATCGGCACCAAGTCCGGGACGGGCGGGTCGGCGGGCGCGCCGTACCTGCGCAGTCGGTTGCCGCTGCGGTACTACCCGCTGCTGTGGGAGATCCGAGGACAGCTCTGAGCCCTGTGACGCGGTGACGTCTGCCAGGATCGGGCGCATGCAGCCGACCGGGGAGCAGCACGAGGTCACGGGTGCCGGATACCGCGCGGTGGTCACCGAGGTGGGCGCGAACCTGCGGGTGCTGACGCACGATGGCCGCGACCTGGTCACGCCCTTCGGCGTCGACGAGCTGCGCCCGGTGCACCGCGGGGCGCTGCTGGCGCCGTGGCCGAACCGCGTCGGGGACGGCGCCTACTCCTTCGCGGGAGCCGACTACCAGCTCTCCCTGAACGAGGTGCCACGTCACAACGCCGTCCACGGGCTGGTCGGCGACGCGGCCTGGATGCCGGCCGAGGGCGACGAGACGTCCGTGGTCCTGGTGCACCGCCTCTGGCCAAGCAAGGGCTACCCCTTCGCGCTCGACCTCCAGGTGCGGTACGGCCTCGACGAGCACGGTCTGACGACGACGCTGCAGGCCACCAATGTCGGGGACACCGCGGCCCCCTACGGCTGCGCCCCCCACACCTACCTCGTCGCGGGCCCCGGGCGGGTCGACGACTGGACCGCGCGGGTGCCGGCGACGCAGCGGCTGGAGGTGGACGCCGACCGCTTGCTGCCGGCCGACCCGCCGCGCCTGCTCCCGGTCGAGAGGACGAGGTGGGACCTGCGCGAGCCCGTGCTGCTGGGCGACCGCCGGCTGGACGACGCGTTGACGGGCCTGACAGCCGAGGGCGGGCGTGTCGGCGTCCGCGTGACGTCGGGACAGTGCGGCGTCGAGATGAGCTGGGACCCCGCCGTCCTGCCGTGGGTCCAGGTGCACACCGCCGACCGCCCCGAACCGGTGCTGGACCGGGCAGGGCTGGCCGTGGAACCGATGACGTGCCCGCCGGACGCGTTCCGGTCGGGCGTCGACCTGATCGTGCTGGAACCCGGGGCAGCGCACGAGGCGTCCTGGACCATCCGGGCACTGTGAGGCGGGACGCGTCCACGCCTGCGTGCGGGGATAGGGTCGGCGCAGGTGCGCAACGGCGCGTGCCGGAGCCAACCGAGGCTGGGGTGGGTGCACGATGTCGACCACGTTCGACCAGACCCGGTCGCAGGTACTGGACCGCGCCGCCCAGGCCGGGGAGAGGCACGGCTGCCGCGACGTCGGGCTGGCCGCCTACCTGAAGCGGTACTACCGCCACGTCGCCGACGAGGATCTCGCCCAGCGTGACCCGGTCGACCTCGCCGGGGGCGCCCTCTCGCACCGTCAGCTGGCCGGGCACCGGGGGCAGGGCAAGGCCCGCGTGCGCGTCTTCACCCCCACCGTCGACGAGCACGGTTGGCAGACCGGGCACACCGTGGTGGAGATCGTCACGGAGGACATGCCCTTCCTCGTCGACTCGGTGACCGCCGAGCTCAACCGCCAGCAGCGCGCGATCCACCTCGTCGTCCACCCCACCGTGGTCGTCCGCCGCACCCTCTCCGGCGACCTGCTGGAGGTGCTCGATCTCTCGGCGTCCACGGTCTCCACCGGAGCCAAGGACCCCTCCTGGCCGGACGACGCCCTGGTCGAGTCGTGGATGCACCTGGAGATCGACCGCGAGACCGACGCCGAGGACGTCGCGCAGGTCACCGCGGACGTCGCCAAGGTGCTGGACGACGTCCGTTCCAGCGTCGAGGACTGGCCCAAGATGCGGGAGGCGGCCCGGGTGGTCGCCGCCGACCTGCGCGGGTCGCCGCCCGTCGGACTGGAGGCCGAGGCGGTCGAGGCCGAGCGCCTCCTGCTGTGGCTGGCCGAGGACAACTTCACGTTCCTCGGCTACCGCGAGTACGCATTGGTGGGACAGGAGGGGACGGAGCGGCTCGAGGCCAGGACCGGCACCGGTCTGGGCATCCTGCGCTACGACCAGAAGCGTTCCGACGCCTTCGACCGGCTCTCGCCGCCGGTGCGCGCGAAGGCCCGCGAGCGCACGGTGCTGATCCTGACGAAGGCGAACTCGCGGGCCACGGTGCACCGGCCCGCCTACCTGGACTACGTCGGCGTCAAGAGGTTCGACGGCGAGGGGAACGTGGTAGGGGAGCGCCGCTTCCTGGGGCTGCTGACGTCGGCGGCCTACACCGAGAGCGTGCGCCGCGTGCCGGTCATCGACCGCAAGGTCGACGAGGTGCTCGAACGGGCGGGCTTCGCGTCCGACAGCCACTCCGGCAAGGACCTCCTGACGATCCTGGAGACCTATCCTCGCGACGAGCTGCTGCAGACGAGCGTGGACGGCCTGCAGCACACGGCGCTCGCCGTCCTGCACCTGCAGGAACGTCGCCGCACGCGGCTGTTCGTGCGCAAGGACGACTACGGCCGCTTCATGTCCTGCCTGGTGTTCCTGCCCCGCGACCGCTACACGACGCCGGTCCGCTTGCGGATGCAGGAGATCCTCACCGAGACGTTCCAGGCCGAGTCGGTCGACTACACGACGCGTGTCACTGAGTCGGTGCTGGCACGGCTGCACTTCGTCGTCCGGGTCGCGACCGGGCAGGAGATCCCGGACGTCGACGTCACCGCCTTGCAGGCGCGGCTGGTCGAGGCGACCCGCACCTGGGACGAGGACCTGACGGACGCCCTGCGCTCGGAGGTGGGGGAGGAGGAGGCGGCCCGCATCCAGCACGGCTGGCACGGCGCGTTCCCCGAGGCCTACAAGGAGGACTTCCCGGCGCGGGTGGCCGTCGGCGACCTGCGCCGGATCGAGGGCCTCGCCGCGCGACCGGGCGAGTCGGGCTCGGACGCCCTGGCGATGAACATGTACGAGCCGGTCGGGGCCGCACCGGAGGAGCGCCGGTTCAAGCTCTTCCGGCACCAGCCGCTGTCGCTCACGACGGTGCTGCCGTTCTTCCGGAACATGGGGGTCGAGGTCGTCGACGAGCGGCCGTACGAGCTGACCCGTTCCGACGGTTCCATTGCCTACATCTACGACTTCGGCCTGCGGTACTCGCTGGCGATCGACGCCGACTCGGCGCGCGAGCTGTTCACCGACGCCTTCTCCGCGGCCTGGGGCGAGCGCACCGAGAGCGACGCGTTCGACCGGCTGGTGCTCGCGGCGGGGCTGACCTGGCGCCAGGTGGTCATCCTGCGCGCCTACGCGAAGTACCTGCGGCAGACCGGCTCCACGTTCAGCCAGGACTACGTCGAGCGCACGCTGCTCGGCAACGTCGCCATCACCCGCGGGCTGGTGCGGCTCTTCGAGGCGCGGTTCGACCCGGACCTCGGTGCGCGCGGTGGCGCGGCGGGCCAGGGAGCCGCGGACCGGCAGGAGATGGTCGACGCGCTGACCGAGGAGATCACCGGTCAGCTGGAGGAGGTCGACAGCCTGGATGCCGACCGAATCCTGCGCGCCCTGCTCGGCATGGTGCTAGCCACCCTTCGGACGAACTTCTACCAGCACGACTCGACCGGGACGCCGCACTCCTACGTGGCGCTGAAGATGGACAGCCGACGCGTGCCGGACCTGCCGGAACCGTTGCCGGCCTACGAGATCTGGGTGTACTCGCCACGTGTCGAGGGCGTGCACCTGCGCTTCGGCGACGTCGCGCGCGGAGGCCTGCGCTGGAGCGACCGGCGAGAGGACTTCCGCACCGAGGTACTCGGCCTGGTGAAGGCGCAGACGGTGAAGAACGCGGTCATCGTCCCGACCGGTGCCAAGGGCGGTTTCGTCGCCAAGCAGCTGCCGGACCCGTCGGACCGCGAG
Organism: Actinomycetales bacterium; assembly: GCA_038232615.1. Taxonomy (GTDB): domain Bacteria; phylum Actinomycetota; class Actinomycetes; order Actinomycetales; family DASROP01; genus DASROP01. The sequence continues at coordinate 5,072 of JBBSNO010000090.1, read as the reverse complement.
GCGTGGATGGCCGAGGGCATCCGGTCGTACACCACGTTCGTCTCGGCGCTCCTGGACGTCACCGACAACCTCGTGACCACCGGAGGTGCCCGCACCGTGGTGCCCCCCGAGCGCGTCGTGCGCCACGACGGCGACGACACGTACCTCGTCGTCGCAGCCGACAAGGGCACGGCGACGTTCTCCGACATCGCGAACCAGGTCGCCACCGCCTACGACTTCTGGCTCGGCGACGCGTTCGCCTCGGGCGGCTCCATCGGCTACGACCACAAGGCGATGGGCATCACCGCGCGCGGAGCCTGGGAGTCCGTCAAGCGGCACTTCCGTGAGGCCGGTCGCGACACCCAGACGCAGAACCTCACCGTCGTCGGGGTCGGCGACATGAGCGGGGACGTGTTCGGCAACGGCATGCTGCTCAGCGAGCACATCCGGCTCGTCGCGGCGTTCGACCACCGCCACCTGTTCCTGGACCCCGACCCCGACGCCGCTGCGTCGTTCGCGGAGCGCCGGCGCCTGTTCGACCTGCCCCGCTCGTCGTGGGCCGACTACGACACCTCCCTGATCAGCGCCGGTGGCGGCGTGCACCCGCGGACGGCGAAGTCCGTCCCGATCACGCCGCAGGTCGCGGCCGCGCTCGGCCTGCCCGACGGCGTCACGCGGATGACGCCGTCCGAGCTGATGAAGGCCGTGCTGGCGGCACCGGTGGACCTGCTGTGGAACGGCGGGATCGGCACCTACGTCAAGGCTTCCACCGAGTCCGACGCCCAGGTAGGGGACAAGGCCAACGACGCCATCCGCGTCGACGGCGCCGACCTGCGCGTCCAGGTCGTGGGTGAGGGCGGCAACCTCGGGCTGACCCAGCTGGGACGCATCGAGGCCGCGCTGCACGGCGTCCGGGTCAACACCGACGCCATCGACAACTCTGCCGGCGTCGACTGCTCCGACCACGAGGTCAACATCAAGATCCTGCTCGACCAGGTCGTCGCCGACGGCGACCTGACGGGCAAGCAGCGGGGGGCGTTGCTGGCCGAGATGACGGACGACGTCGGCGCGCTCGTGCTGCGCGACAACTACGAGCAGAACGTGCTGCTGGGCAACGCCCGTCGGCAGGCCCACGGGATGCTGCCGGTGCACCAGCGCTTCATGCGAGCACTCGAGGCGGACGGCAACCTGGACCGACGCCTGGAGTTCCTGCCGTCGGACGCGGAGGTCGCCGAGCGGGTCTCGGACGAGGTAGGGCTGACCTCGCCGGAGTTCTCGGTGCTGGTGGCCTACGCCAAGATCACGCTGGCCGACGCGCTGCTGGCGAGCGACCTGCCGGACGACCCGTGGTTCGCCAGGGTGCTGCGGGCGTACTTCCCCCAGCAGCTGGTCGAGCGGTACGACGACCGCCTCGCCGCGCACCCGCTGAGGCGGCAGATCGTGACGACCCGGCTCGTCAACGACATGGTGAACCGCGGGGGCATCACCTTCGCCTACCGCGCCATGGAGGAGTCCGGCGCGACCGCCGAGCAGGTGATGCGTGCGTACGTCGTGTGCCGCGAGGTGTTCGGCCTCTCCGAGTACGTCGCGTCGGTCGAGGAGCTGGACAACGTCGTCGACACCGACGTCCAGGCGACCCTGTACCTGGAGTTCCGCCGGCTGCTCGACCGCGCGGTGCGCTGGCTGCTGCAGAACCGACCGGGCGAGATCGACGTCGCGAGCGAGATCGAGCGCTTTGCCCCGGTGCTGGACCGGTTCCGCGGGCAGATGCCCGAGCTGCTGGTGGGCACCGAACGCCGGCGCCTGGCCGAGCGGGCCGCTGAGCTGCAGACCGCCGGGGTGCCGGAGGCGGTGGCCCTGCGGTTCGCGGCCCTGCTCGACGAGTTCTCCCTGCTCGACGTCACCGAGACCACGGCCATGACCGAGCTTCCCGTCGAGACGGTCACCGCCGTCTACTTCGCGCTCTCCGAGCGGTACGGGGTTGACGCCATGCTCTCCCGCATCAGCCAGCTCGACCGGGGGAACCGCTGGCAGGCCCTGGCGCGTGGTGCGCTGCGCGACGACCTCTACGCGGCGCTGGAGGCACTGACCCGCGCGGTGCTGATGAGCACGGATGAGTCCGAGCCTGCCCAGCGGATCGCGACGTGGGAGGAGGCCAACGCCAGCCAGCTGTCCCGGGCCAGGGCGACCCTCGACGAGGTGCGAAGCCTCGAGCACGGCGACCTCGCCGCGCTGTCGGTGGCGCTGCGCCTGCTGCGCGGGGTGATCCGCTCCGGCTCGGCGGCCTGACGCCCGCCCAGCCCCGCCCCTCGACTTCTGCTGCTTCGTCCACGTCTCGCAGGGCCGGATGGCTTGCAGAAGGCAGCACCGGTCGGCTCGCTAGGGTCGGTGCGTGCCGACCCTGAACGACCTGGTGCGCGAGCACGCGGACCTGCCCGACACGGACCGCGAGTGGCTCCACCTGCTCGTCGGTGACTGGCAGCTGCTGTCGGACCTGTCGTTCGCCGACCTGGTGCTGTGGCTTCCCGCTCGCGACGGCAGTGGCTACGTCGCGGTGGCGCACTGCCGCCCCAGCACCGGCGCCACCGTCTTCTACGACGACCAGGTGGGTGCGTGGCTCGAGGCGGGCCGCCGGCCGCAGGTTGACCGGGCCCTGTGCGAACGCCGCATCTGCCGTGAGCGCGATCCCGAGTGGCTCGACGAGGTGCCGGTCCGCGAGGAGACGATCCCCGTCGTCCGCGCCGGGCGGGTCGTCGCCGTCCTGGCCAGGCACACGAACCTGGCGTCCGCCCGGACCCCGAGCCGCCTGGAGATCACCTACGTGCAGTGCGCCGACGCGCTGGCGCGGATGGTCGCCGCGGGCGAGTTCCCTACCGCCGGTGCGCCCACCGGGATGCGACGTGGCGCTCCCCGCGTCGGCGACGGCCTGATCCGTCTCGACGCCGAGGGAACCGTCCTGTACGCGAGTCCGAACGCCCTGGCCGAGTACCACCGTCTCGGCCTCGTGGGTGACCTGGCCGGCCGTTCGCTCGTCGAGGTGACCAGTTCGTTGGTGACCCAGCAGGGTCCGGTCGACGAGTCCCTGCCGCTGGTCGTGACGGGTCGGGCCCCGTGGAGGACCGACGTCGAGTCCGGGGGGGTGGCCCTGTCGCTGCGGGCCATCCCCCTGACGGAGGACGGCGAGCGCACCGGCGCCATCCTGCTCTGCCGCGACGTCTCGGAGCTGCGCCGCCGGGAGCTGGAGCTGCTGAGCAAGGACGCGACCATCCGCGAGATCCACCACCGGGTGAAGAACAACCTGCAGACGGTGGCCGCGCTCCTGCGCCTGCAGAGCCGTCGGCTCACCTCGGACGAGGGCCGGGCAGCGCTGGCGGAGGCCACGCGGCGCGTGGCGACGATCGCCCTCGTGCACGAGACGCTGTCACGTGGCTTCGAGGAGGCCGTGGACTTCGACGAGGTCGTCGACCGGGGACTGCTGCTCGCCGCCGACGTGGTGGGCGGCGACGGTGCCGTAGCGGTCCGGGAGGGCAGCTTCGGGACCGTGCCGGCCCAGGACGCCACCCCGCTGGCGCTCGTGCTGACCGAGCTGGTGACCAACGCCGTCGAGCACGGTCTGCCGGACGGACGCGGGACGATCTGGGTCCGACCCGTCCGGTCAGGGACGTCGCTCGTGGTCATGGTGGACGACGACGGCGCGGGGCTGCCGCCACAACTGACGCTCGTGGACGGCGTCCCGGCAGGCGGCGGGCTGGGGACTCAGATCGTCACCGCGCTGGTGCGGGGCGAGCTGCGCGGCTCGATCGCGTGGGCACCGGGCACCGGCGGCGGCACCACCGTGCGTCTCGACGTCCGGCTGCACGATCTGCCCGCCCGCTGACCGGGGTCGACCGAGCCGACCCGGTGTTGCTCGCCGACCCGGTGTTGCTCGCCGGCACGGTGTTGCTCGCCGGCACGGTGACGTGAGCGGCGCAGTGGTGTCAGCCGCCGTGGCGGTGTCAGCCGGCGCGGCGGGCGCGGGCCGTGCGGCGCTTGAGCGCGCGGCGCTCGTCCTCGGAGAGGCCGCCCCAGACACCGGCGTCCTGCCCGTTCTCCAACGCCCACTTCAAGCAGGTCTCGACGACGTCACATCGCCGACAGACGGCCTTGGCCTCCTCGATCTGGAGCAGGGCGGGGCCGGTGTTCCCGATCGGGAAGAACAGCTCCGGATCCTCGTCCAGGCAGGCAGCCGTATCGCGCCAGTCCATCAGGCCTCACTCCTCAAGTCTTGTGAATTGGTTCACGAGCGCGTACTGAACGAAGGGGCGCGAACGGCGCCCCAACGTGTCCTTGGGGACAGCCTCACACGGCCCGACGTTGTTCACAAGGGTTGTTCACACCCTCTGCACACGTTCGGTCGAGTCGTGCGTCACAGGGGCCAGGGTGCTGACCACGACACACATGGTGGATGTGCAGGGACCAACGCGCACCTCGGGGACGCTGTTCCCGGTGGGCCGACCCGTCCTGGGTACCGTTCGTGCGTGCCCGCCACCGCCGACCCGCACGAGCCCGCCGAGCCGACCGAGCCCGCCGACGCGACCGACCCGTGCGCCGCACACCAGGAGCGCGACCGACGGGTCGCCGCGGACCAACAGGACCGCAGCGGTCCGCCGTCACTCCCGTTGCGGGTCGTCGTCGTGGTCGTCGGGCTCGAGGCCCTGCTGCTGGTGGCGGTCGCGCTCTTCCTCCTCGGCGAGGTGGTGCTCGCCGACGCGGCCGACGCTGTGGCAGCGACGGTCACGGTTGCCGTGGCCTTGCTCTTCGGCGGGTTCCTGGGGGTGTGCGCACGTGCCCTCTGGCATCGCCAGCGCTGGGCCCGGGGGCCGGTGGTGTGCTGGCAGCTGCTCCAGCTGCTCACCGCGGCGACCACCTCTTTCTCGCATCGCTGGTGGGTCCCCGCCCTGCTGGTCACGGCCAGCCTCGTGGTGGGCGTCGGTCTGCTCCTGCCCCGCGTCACAGCCGAGACGACAGCCTCGGCGGACCCGCCCGTGCTCTGACGGCACGCTCGTGCAGACCGGTACCCGAGGCCGTCGCAGGGCGCCTGCACTGATCGTCGG
>JBBSNO010000089.1:0-10820 GCA_038232615.1 Actinomycetales bacterium | reverse complement strand
TCAGGGCCCCGCCCGCGACCACCTCGAACAGCACGTTCGGCAGCAGGTTCGCGGTGACGTACGCGTCACCGACGCAGGTGGCGCCCACGTCGGCCGAGAAGACGAACCAGCGGCCGAACCCGACCACGCGCGCAAGCGCGGTGACGACCGCGATGACGAGCGCGGCGCCGACGATCCCGGCGCCGAGCCGGCGCGGGCTCAGGTTCCCTCCGGCGCCGACAAGCGCCCCACCAGGCGCGTTGCTGTCCGCTCGCTCACGCCGGCGGCGCCGCGTGTCTCGGTCGACGTCCGACCGCGTCGAGCTCGCGCAGTCCCGGCATCGCCTCGATCACGCGGGTGAAGCTCACGCGCTCGCTCGCCAGGGTGAGGCCGACGACCACCGCCAGGGCGCCGGCACGCAGCCTGCGCCCCGGCCCGCCTCCTCCGCGCGTGCCACCCACGAGGACCGCTCCCAGCAGGGCCCCCACCGCGTTGGCGCCGCAGTCGCCCAGCATGGAACGCTCCGCCAGGTCGGGGCCGACCAGCGCCGCCGACGAGCCGACCACCGCGGCCGTGGCAGGGCTGGTCGGCAGAAGCGGAGCGGCGAGCAGCGCGAGCTTGAGCACCCGCCCCGGGCGCAGGTCCAGCAGGTTCGCGAGGTTGGCCGCACCGGCGACGAGGCCACCGGCCAGCACCGCGTCGACGGCGGGTGGCAGGACGGTCCCACGCGGTCCGCCACCGCCGAGCAGGACAGCGGCGGCAGCGACGCCCGTGGCCCCGATGCCGAGCACCTTCAGGCCGCCGGTGGTGAGCCGTCCCCCGCGCAGCTCGCCGAGGTGACCCTGGAGGCCCTTCGTCGACCCCGACTCGGTGAGGTCGTCGACGGCGCCGAACACGGCCGCTCCGGCGGTGGCCAGCAGGAGCCCGGCGCGCAGGCGGGCCGGCAGCGGCGTCACCAGCACGCCGACCAGCGCCCCGGCCGCCCAAGCCGGACCCTCGAGCAGGCTGACCGGGTGACCCTGGTGGTTGGCGCGCTCCCAGCGCGCCGGCCCACCCGGCACGCGGTCACGGACCCGCCAGGCGACCCTGGCCGTGGCCGCCGCGGCGAGCGCCGGCCACAGCCACCCCTGACCGGTGCGGTGTCCCGGCACGCTCAGCCTTCCCCACCCTCGGCCCCGGGGTCGGCCGCAGGCGCGGGCATCTCCGGCAGCAACGCGATCGCGTTGTCCGCGACCCCGTACTGCCCGGATCCCCCGTCGAGCTGCTCGCGGAGCGCGAAGACCGTGGTGGCACGGCCCATCGGGGTGTCGATGGCGTCGACCGTCGAGACGAGGGTCGGCACGTCGGCGTCGTCCCGCAGCTGCGCCAGCACGCCATCGGGGTCCGCGGCGGACGCGACCGGTCCGACCACGGCGCTGCCCGCCGACCCCGTGTCCAGCTGGGTCGCCAGCGCGAGGTGCGACTGCACCGCGGCCTCGACCCACTCCGGGTCGCCGGCGCCGACGGAGTCGTCGGGGGCGCCGGCCAGGACGACGGCCACGCTCGCCAGCAGGGCCGGGTCGCCGTCCACGCTGATCAGCTCCCCGGCGCGCAGGCCCTCCAGGACAGTCGTCGCCTCGGGGTCGCCCTGGCCGGCGGCGGCGACGTCGTCGGTGACCACGGCACGCGCCAGGACCGCGGCGAGCTCAGAGGCGGGGCCGCCGCTCGCCTCGGGCCGTGGGTCGACGTACTGCAGCAGCTGACCCGACAGCGAGCTGCGGAACGCCTGCTGCTCGGGGTCGGTCCACCTCGGCTGCAGCGCCACCCGGCCGGTCACGGTGGCTCCCGCCGACGTGAGCTCCTCGCTCAGGACGTCGGCCGCGTCGGCGCTGGCCCCGGGCAGCGAGATCAGCACCACGGACGAGCCGGCGAGCTGCCCGGCCACCAGGGGCGCGGTGACCAGGTCGATGTAGGCGTCGCGGTCGGCGACCTGGTCGTCGCGGTTGGCCAGTGCCTGCGTCAGGTCCTCGGTGTCCGCGCGCAGCTCCTGCACCTGGTTGTTGAGGGTGTCGCCGATCGCCTCCTCGAGCGGGCCGGCGCCCAGCACGACGCCGATCGCCAGGGCCATGAAGACCGAGACCAGCGAGACGAGGTGGTACCTGAAGTCGATCACGAGGTGGAGCTCCTGTCGGGGGACGTGCTGGTCGTCGGTACGCGGTGGCAGCCGGTCGTGCGTGGCGGCGTCATCCGCTGCCTGCCCCGCCGAAGAACTCCCGCACCAGCGTCACCAGGTCGTCCAGGGAGGCGCCGACCAGGCCGGCGAAGGTCTGCCCGACCGCGGTCGAGGCGAGGGCGACGGCGAGCGCGAGCAGCCCCGCCAGGACCAGGACCGCGACCTGCAGGTTGGAGATGCGCTGGCGGTACAGGCGCGAGACGCCCTTGGCGTCCACGAGCTTGCCGCCCACCCGGAGCCGGGTGAGGAACGTGCTGGCCATCCCCGAGCGCCCCTTGTCCAGGAACTCCACCAGCGTGGCGTGGGTGCCCACGGCGACGATCAGCTCGGCCCCCTTGTCGTCGGCGAGCAGCATCGCGACGTCCTCGCTGGTCCCGGTGGCAGGGAACACGACGGGCTCGATCCCGAGGCGCCGCACCCGCTCCAGGCCGGGCGCCCGGCCGTCGCGGTAGGCGTGCACGACGATCTCGGCGCCGCACGTGAGGGTCCGGTCCGAGACCGAGTCCATGTCACCGACGATCATGTCGGGCTTGTGACCGGCCTCGAGGACGGCGTCCGCGCCGCCGTCCACGCCGATGATGACCGGCCGGTACTCGCGGATGTACGGCCGAAGCGTCGCGAGGTCCTCCTTGTAGTGGTACCCGCGGACGACGATGAGGACCTGACGGCCGTCGAGCTCGGTGCGGACGTACGGGACGCCGACGCCGTCCAGGAGCAGCTCACGCTCCTTGCCCAGGTACTCCATGGTGTTCGCCGCGAACGACTCCAGCTGCACGGCCAGCCCCGCACGCGCCTCCTCCATCGCGGCGGCGACGGTCGCGTCGGTCTGCTCCACGCCCTCGGCCACCAGCCGGTCGCCGAGGTACACCCGGGCTCCGTCGACGCGAACCCGGCGACCGTCCTCCAGGTCGCTCATCACGGTCTGGCCGGCGGCGTCCACGAGCGGGATGCCGGCGGCGAGGATGATCTCCGGGCCCATGTTCGGGTACCGGCCCGACGTGCTGGGCGCCGCGTTGACGATGGCCGCGGGCCGGCAGGCCACCAGCGCCTCGGCGGAGACCTTGTCGATGTCCATGTGGTCGATGACGGCGATGTCGCCGCTCTGGAGCCGCTTGGTCAGGTGCTTGGTGCGCTTGTCGACACGGACGGCGCCGCCCACCCCGGGCTCGGGGGCGGGCTGGCGGCGACGGCTGAGCAGGTGCTTCATCGCGGCGATCGTCCCACGACCGGGCGACCCGGCTACGCAGCACACGCCTGACCACCCCGCCGGTGGCGCGCGGGGCGGCTCAGGGTCTGCGGGCGCTCGCGAGCAGCTCGGCGGCGTGCGCCTGGGCGGTCTCGGAGTCCTCCTGGCCGGCCAGCATACGGGCCAGCTCGCGCACCCGCCCACCGTCGTCCAGCGCCTGCACACCGCTCTCGGTGACCCGCCCGTCGTCGGCCTTGACCACAACCAGGTGGTGGTCGGCGAACGCGGCGACCTGCGGCAGGTGCGTCACGACGAGCACCTGGCTGCTGGTCGCGAGCGCGGCCAGCCGCCGCCCGATCTCGACGGCGGCCCGGCCCCCCACCCCCGCATCCACCTCGTCGAATACGAACGTGGGCACCGGGTCCGTCCCCGCGAGGGTGACCTCGAGCGCGAGCATGACGCGCGAGAGCTCGCCGCCGGAGGCACCCCGGGCGATCGCCCGGGCCGGTGCCCCGGCGTGGGGGGTGAGCAGCAGCGTCACCTTGTCGGACCCGTGGGGGCCGAGCGTGTCGGTGCGGCGGACCTCCACGTCCAGCACGGCGTGGGGCATCGCCAGGTCGGCGAGCTCGGTGGTGGCGGCGGCACCGAGCCGTGCGGCTGCGGCCCCCCGAGCGCCGTGGAGCTGTGCCGAGAGGTCCTCGAGGCGAAGGCCCAGCCCGGCGCGCTCGGTTTCCAGGGCTCCCACCCGGTCGTCGTCACCCTCGAGCTCGACGAGCCGCTGCGCCGCGCGGGCGGTCCACGTCAGGACCGCGTCGACGTCGCCCGAGTGCTTGCGGGTCAGGCCGGCCAGCTCGGACCGCCGCTCCTGCACCACCTGCAGACGGGCAGGGTCGGCCTCGAGCGACTGCAGGTAGCCCGAGAGCTCCAGCGCCACGTCGGTGACGCCGAAGCCGGCCTCGGCGAGCCGGCCGGCGAGCGAAGCCCGCGCAGGGTCGTGCTCGCCGGCGGCGTCGAGGCTGCGCCGGGCGCCCTCCAGCAGCGCGCTCACGTCGGGAGCGCCGGTGGGGTCAAGCTCGTCACCGACCAGCGCCGAGTGCGCCACCGTCGCGGCCGCACGCAGGTCCTCCGCGTGCGAGAGCCGCTCCGCCTCCGCGGCCAGGTCGACGTCCTCACCGGCCTGCGGGTCGACGTGCTCCACCTCCTCGAGGTCGTGCCGGAGCCGTTCCGCCTCCGCGCGACGCTCGCGTGCGTGACCGACGACCTCCTCCAGCTGCGCGCCGACCTCACGCCAACGGGTCCACGCATCGGCGTAGGCACGCAGCGGCACCGTGACCGGCTCCCCGGCGAACGCGTCGACGGCCTCTCGCTGTCTGCCGGGCGAGCGCAGCAGCACCTGCTCGGACTGGCCGTGGACGGCCACCAGGTCGTCGGCGATCTCACCCAGGACCCCCACGGGCACGGAGCGGCCACCGAGATGGGCGCGGCTACGCCCCCCGGCCGCGACGCTGCGGACGACGATGAGGACGTCGTCGTCGAGCTCGGCACCCGCCTCCGCCGCCCGCTCCGCCACGGACGAGCCGGCGCCGACGACGAAACGTCCCTCGACGACGGCAGCGTCGGTCCCGGTCCGGACCGCACCGGCGTCCGCGCGTGCCCCCAGCAGCAGTCCCAGGCCGGTGACCACCATCGTCTTGCCGGCGCCGGTCTCGCCCGTGACGACGGTCAGGCCCGTGCCCAGCTCCAGGACGGCGTCGCTGATGACACCGAGCCCGCGGATGCTCATCTCCTCCAGCACGGCTATCGACCCACCGGGCCGCGCCAGCCGGCGACGGGCAGCTCGAACTTGGCGACGAGGCGGTCGGTGAACGGCCCGGTCGACAGCCGGGCCAGACGTACCGGTACCGCTCCCCGGCGCACCTCGATGCGTGCGCCCGGGGGCAGGTCGACGGTGCGCCGCCCGTCGCACCACAGCACCCCCCCGCCGTGCGTCCGGCGCAGCACCTCGACGGCGAGCAGGGACGTCGGTGAGACGACGAGCGGTCGGGCGAAGAGGGCGTGCGCCGACAGGGGGACGATCAACAAGGCCTCGACCTGCGGCCACACCACCGGCCCCCCGGCGGAGAACGCGTAGGCGGTCGACCCGGTGGGCGTCGCCATCACGACGCCGTCACAGCCCGTCGTGGAGACGGGCCGGCCGTCGACCTCGGTGACGAGCTCCAGCATCCGCTCGCGGCTGGCCTTCTCCACCGTGGCCTCGTTGAGCGCCCAGGACGTCGCCACCACGACGCCACCCACCGTCACCGTCACGTCAAGGGTCATCCGCTCCTCGACGGTGTAGCTCCTGGCGGCGACCCGTTCGACGGTCTCGGCCAGGTCGTCCCGCTCGCTCTCGGCCAGGAAACCGACGTGGCCCAGGTTCACGCCGAGCAGGGGCACGGGGTGGTCGCGGACCAGCTCGGCCGCGCGCAGGATCGTCCCGTCCCCGCCCAGGACGATCACGAGCTCGGCGCCGTCGATTGCATCCCGGGGAGCAGCGGCGACGACCGCGCCGGGCCAGCGCAGCTCGGCCAGCTCCGCGGCCAGCATGGTGGGCGTCAGGCCCGCGGCGCGCAGGAGCTCCAGCAGCTCCTCGGCGGCCGTGACCGCCTCCGGGCGCCCCGTGTGGGCCAGCACCAGCACGCGTCGGGACGGCGCGACGTCGTCCGTCACGGGTTGGACGCCGCACCGGCGCGCCGACCCACGCCCTGGGGGCCGGCCCGGACCGCGGCGTCCACCATCGCCACCAGTGACCGGTCCGGCGCAGGGGCGTCAGCGGCGTTGACCAGCCGCAGGAAGTACTCGACGTTGCCGCTCGGGCCGGGCAAGGGGCTGGCGACGGCGCCGAGGACCACCAGGCCCACCGCGCCGGCGGCCACGCCGACGGCGACGACGGTCTCGGCGCGAAGCCCCGGGTCGCGGACGACGCCGCCGGAGCCGAGCCGCTCACGGCCGATCTCGAACTGCGGCTTGACCATCAGCAGCAGGTCGGAGCCGGGCGCTGCGCAGGAGGCCAGGACCCCGACCACGAGTCTCAGGGAGATGAAGGACAGGTCGGCGACGACGAGGTCGGGTGCGGGGGCGACCTGCTGGGCCGTCAGGTCACGCACGTTCGTGCGGTCCAACACCGTGACGCGTGCGTCCTGTCGGATCGGCCAGGCCAGCTGCCCGTACCCGACGTCCACCGCCACGACGGAGCCGGCCCCCCGACGGAGCAGGACGTCGGTGAAACCCCCGGTCGATGCCCCGACGTCGAGGCAGCGACGACCCGCGACGACGACGTCCGGGAAGGCGCCGAGCGCACCGACCAGCTTGTGGGCGCCCCTGCTGACGTAGTCCGGGCCGTGCTCAGCGGTGGACACCAGCACCGGGTCGGCGGCGTCGAGCTGGGTGGCGACCTTCGTGGCGACCTGGCCCGAGACGCTCACCCGGCCCGCCGTGACCAGCTCCGCCGCGTGCTGTCGTGAGCGCGCGAGCCCTCGCCGCACGAGCTCGGCGTCGAGCCTGCGCAAGCGGCCCACGGGTCAGCCCTGAGTCGCACTGAGGCGTCGTTGCAGCGCGTCGTGCACCTCGCTGAGCACCACGACGTGCTGGGTCAGGGGAGCGTCCCGGCCCAGCTGCGCCAGGTCGGCCAGGGCCGCGTCGACGGCCTCGTCCCCGGTGCGTGGCAGGTCGCTCCCGAGGTCGGCGACCCCGCCGGCCGTCGCGTTCGTCACGGCGTCGCCCCCGCGGCAGCACCTGACGCCGGCCGTCTGCTCGCGGCCTTCTTCGTGGTCGTCTTCGTCGTCGCTGCCCGCTTCGTGGTTGCCCGCTTCGGCGGCGCCGTCCTGGTCGCTGCCCGCTTCGTGGTCGCCTTCTTCGTGGTCGCCTTCTCCGTGGCGGCGCTCTCGGGGGCGGACCGCTTTGTCGTCGCCCTCTTCGTGGCCGCCTTCTTCGCGGGCGCCGGGTTCGTCGTCAAGGAGTCCCGCAGCTTCTCGACGTCGCGCTCCAGCGTGACGACCCGGCGCCTCAACGACTCGGCGGTCCCGGCGTCGACGAGACCCAGCCGCCCGACGCTCAGCCGGACCTCGGTTCGCACCACATCGAGCAGCAGCTCGCGGTTGCTCCGGGCCACGGCGAGCAGCTCCTCGGCCAGCTCCGGCACGCTCGTGCCGCCAGTCCCCGCGGCGCCGCCAGCCTCCAACAGGGCACGAGCCGCCTCACGGGCCTTGGCCGCGGCGGGCTCCGCGAGCCCTGCCGCCACCTGTGCGTACGCGCGCAACGCTTCGAGCATGTCGCCTCCTCAACCGGTCCGGCTCACGCTACCGTCCGGATGCGACCGGGTCAGCCGCCGCTCCCCCACCGGGCCCAGCGAGCCCTCAGCGAGGCGGACACCCGCGGGGCCCCTCGCGAGCGCCCTTCACCCGACGCGTCCCTGGTGCGGTCCGGCGTCGCATCCGCACCGGCGGCGTCCGCGCGAGCCCAGGCCGCCGCGCAGGCCGCTCGCAGCAGATCGGCTGCTGCCTCGTCACCGTCGTCCGCGGCGCCCTCCAGCGTCTCGCCTTCCCACCGGACGCGAGCGCTGCGGCACACCCAGCTGTCATCCGCCCGGGACGCTTTCGGGTGCGGCACGTGCAGACCCGACAGGTCGGGTGAGAGCAGGTCGGGTCGGTGGGCGTCGTGTGCAGCCAAGAGCTCCTCGACACCGGACACCCCCGTCAGCACCAGGAGGCTGGTCTGCCCCGCCGCCGACGCGCCGGCTATGTCGGTGTCGAGACGGTCTCCCACGACGAGCGGGTGCCAGGCACCCGCGCGCTGCGCGGCCGTGACGAAGAGCCCCGGCTGAGGCTTGCCTGCCACGAGCGGCTCGACGTCGACAGCGGTGCGGACGGCGGCCACGAAGGAACCGTTGCCCGGCATAACCCCTCGGTCCGTCGGGATCGTCAGGTCGGTGTTCGTCGCGATCCACACCGCGCCGGCGCGGACCGCGACCGTCACCTCGGCCAGGTCGCTCCACGCGACGTCCCGCCCGTATCCCTGCACGACCGCCACCGGCCGGTCGTCCGCGCGTGTAACCGTCTCGAGGCCCGCGTCGCGACAAGCAGCCGCCACGCCCGGCCCCCCGACGGCCAGGACGCGAGCCCCCCTCCCGACGCGGTCGAACGCCAGCGCCGCACCGGCCTGCGACGACGTCACGACCTCATCGTCCTGCACCGTGAGCCCCAGCTCGCGCAGGTGTGTGGCGACCTCGTGCGGGGTCCTCGAGGCGTTGTTCGTCGCGAAGACCCACGCCGCACCGGCGTCGTGCGCCGTGTTGAGCGCCTCGATCGCGCCCGGGACGGCGGCGGCGCCGACGTAGACGACCCCGTCCAGGTCGAGAACGAGCAGGTCGTGCTCGCGGGCGGGCGACGTGGCCACCTCCCGCCATGGCTGTCGCCCGGTCACCGTGGGTCGGTGGGGGTCTCGCCGGCGTCGTACCCGGCATGACCCGCACCGGCGCCGCCCCCTTCCTGGTCGTGGTCGTCGTCGCTGTCGTCGACGATGCTGTCGTCAGCGATGTCGTCGGCGTTCTCGTCGTCATCCCCTTGGAGGTCCACGATGAAGGGGTCGTCACCGCCGAGCCGCTCGGCCGCGCCCGTCGAGCCGTCCGGATCCGTGTCCGCAGCACGTTGGAGCCACTGGTGCGCCTCGTCGTGCCGGCCAGATGCTTCCAGCGCGTCGGCGTACGCGGACATGAGGCGGGCCGTGACCTCGGCCGTGGCAGGGGTCGGACGACGCTCGAGCTCGGCGACCTGAAGCGTGACGACGGCCGCTTCCGCTTGTCCCATGTCGACGCGAGCCCCGGCCACGACCATGGTCAGCTCGAGCTGGCCCGTGCGGTCCAGTGCTCGGGCCTCCGGGCCCGCGGCAAGGGCCAGAGCCCGCTCCGGCCGGCCGAGACCGCGCTCGCAGTCCGCCATCACCGGTAGGTGCTCCTGCGATCCGGACAGGCGCCGGGCGGTGCGCAGCTCGCGCAACGCCATCTCGAAGTCGCCCACGTGGTAGGCGGCCAGCCCGGCGGCCTCCCGCACCACGCCGACCCGGCCGGCCCGTCGTTGCGCGGCGAGCGCGTGCGTCAGCGCCAGCGCAGGATCGACGTCGATGAGCCGCCCCGCCATCACCAGGTGGCGGGCTACCTCGGTGGCGTTGTCCTTGCTCAGGGTACCGAGGTCCCGCCGCACGTGACGCTCCAGCTCTTGGCCGGTGACGCTGTCAGGCAGAAGTGGTTCGTCCGCGCGCGTCGAACGGTGACCGGACTCTTCCGTGCCACGCGCGCGGTCCCCCCCGCTCTGACCAGAACCGCGAGCCCTGGAGTCGCCCGACCGCGTACCCGGTGCCGATCTGCCCTGGTTGGCCCGTGGACGGTCGCCGTTGCCGCTCCGGCCCCGTCCGGCCTCGGGACCTGCCGGCCGGCGGGCGTCGCCGCGCGCGCCCTGGCCTCGGGCGCTGTCGTCACGACGCGGCGCTCCGGACCGAGCGGACGACGAGCGGGAACCGCCCGTCTCCGAGCTGCGGCTGGGGGGCCTGTCGTCTCTGTGCCTGCTGTCACGAGGCTGACCGTCGCGTGGCTCACTGTCCCGGCGCGGGCTGTCGCGAGGCCCGTCGTCACGGGACCTGCTGTCACGAGGCTGACCGCCGCGAGGTCTGCTGGCCCGAGGCTTGTCGTCACGGGACCTGCTGTCACCGGACCCGCTGTCACGAGGCTGACCGTCTCGAGGCTTGCTCTCCCGGCGCGGACTGTCACGGGACGTGTTGCCCCCGAGCGGTCTGTCACGCGCACCGTCGTCACGGGACCTGCGCGGACGGGACGCACCCGCGGACGCTGCCCCTCGGTCATCTCGCCGGCTCGGGGGTCGCGCGGCGGGTTGCCGGGCTCCGCGGTCGCGGTCGTCGCCGGCGTCGCTACTGGTGTCAGCCACGGGAGCACTCCTGGGTGTCGCCTCGACAAGGGCTCATGATGACGGACCCCGAAAACGACGATGACGGCCACCCCGCACGGGGGTGACCGTCATCGTCAAAGAATGTCCGGCGGCGACCTACTCTCCCACGCGGTCCCCCGCGCAGTACCATCGGCGCAGATGGGCTTAGCTTCCGGGTTCGGAATGGAACCGGGCGTTTCCCC
The DNA here is from genome assembly GCA_038232615.1 of Actinomycetales bacterium. Lineage (GTDB taxonomy): Bacteria > Actinomycetota > Actinomycetes > Actinomycetales > DASROP01 > DASROP01. Next base: position 266 of record JBBSNO010000089.1, on the reverse strand, counting down.
AACGCTATGACCGCCGAAACTCTATGGAGATATACGAGTCGAGTTGCCGACCGCATCTCGGGAACCGCACAGTGGACGCAAGCAAAGATTTGTAGTCAAGTTGTCGGCTTATTAGTACCGGTCAGCTTCATGGGTCTTGAGTTCCCACTTCCACATCCGGCCTATCAACCCAGTAGTCTAGCTGGGAGCCTCTCAGGTATAAACCCATGGAAATCTCATCTTGAAGTGTGCTTCCCGCTTAGATGCTTTCAGCGGTTATCACGTCC
>JBBSNO010000088.1:0-10849 GCA_038232615.1 Actinomycetales bacterium | reverse complement strand
CTGGCCGACCCGCACACGCTCGTGCTTGACGAGGCCACGTCGCTGCTCGACCCCAGGGCGGCGCGTCACCTGGAGCGCTCCCTGTCGGCCGTGCTGGCCGGCCGCACCGTCGTCGCGATCGCCCACCGGCTGCACACGGCGCACGACGCCGACCGCGTCGCGGTCGTGGAGGCCGGCGTGATCACCGAGATCGGGACGCACGACGAGCTGCTGGCCTCGGGAGGCTCGTACGCGGCGCTGTGGGCCTCCTGGCGCGACGAGCCGGCCCCGCAGGGTGCCGTGTGACGACCGGCGCCGCGCGGTGCCGCGGCGTCGACCCACGGCGGGAATGCCTCGACCGGACCGCGTAACCCTGGCGCCCCGGCCTCGTTGAACCGGGTGCTCGTCTGCGGGACCGGCCGTCCACCCCCGGTGCCGGTCCCGCGGACGGCGTTACCAGCGGTCACGACCAACGGAGGCCTCCCGGATGTACCGCCCCACCGCGCGTTCCCGATCGACGCACGTGATGGTCCACGGCACGGACATCGCTACGGCACGGGCCGCGGTCGACGCGACGGGCATGCGCCTGGTCACGACCTACGACAAGGTCGGTGTCGCGGTCGCCGAGGGCACCGCCGACCAGATCGAGTCGGCGCGCACCGAGCCCGGCGTCACCTACCTCGAGGGCAACACGCCGATCGAGTACACGCTGGAGACCTCCAACACCGCGACCCGCGGCGCCGAGGCGGTGTCGACCCTTTCCGGCGCGAACGGGTCGCCGCTCGACGGCACCGGCGTCTCCGTCGCCGTCATCGACTCCGGCATCGACCCGACGCACCCGTTCTTCCGGAACGACGACGGGTCCTCGGCCGTGGTGGCGAACCTCAAGAGCCTCTGCCTGGACGAGTCCACCGACTCGACGGACTGCGTCGTGAAGGTCCCGAACGCGGTCGACACCGACACCGTCTCCGGCGGCGGCCACGGCACGCACGTCTCCGGCATCGTCGCCGGGCGCGACACCACGCTCACCGACGGCACGCAGCTGCAGGGCGCGGCACCGGGCTCGAGCCTGGTGTCGATCTCGACCGGAGCCGTCCTGTTCATCATCGGTGCCGACTCGGCGCGCGCACTGGTCGCCGAGGGCGTCGCCACCGTGTGGGCCGCCGGCAGCGACGGGGGTGACGGGTCGGAGAGCCTGACCAACCCGCCCGGCCAGGACCCGACCGGCGGCGTCCTGTCGGTGGCGTCGTACTTCGACCAGGCGAGCGGCACCCGCGACGGCAACGTCAGCGAGTACTCCTCGCGCGGGGACTCCACCGATGCCAGCACCTGGCCGGACATCTCGGCCCCGGGTGAGGACATCGAGTCGGCGTGCCGCCCGTACCTGCTGATCTGCTCGACCGGTCTGGCGCCGAACGACGGCCCCGGCCTGCTCGACGTCGGCACGTTCAACACCATCAGCGGGACGTCGATGGCCGCTCCCCACATCGCGGGCATCGTGGCCCAGATGTTCCAGGCCGACCCGACCGCGACCCCCGCCGCGGTCGAGGACGCGCTGAAGTCGACCGCGTACCAGTACACCGACGGTGCCGCGTACAGCAGCGCCGGCGGCTACACCACCTCGTTCGACAAGGGCACCGGCCTGGACGGCCTCGCGCCGCGGGGGGGCGCGAGGCCGTTCTCGCGCCGGCTCACCCGGTGACGGTGACGTCCTTCCAGAAGGCCACGTGGTCCTTGATCTGCGCGGCGGCCTCCTTCGGCTCCGGGTAGTACCAGGCCGTGTCTGCGCTCTCATGGCCATCGAGCTCGAGGGACAGGTACGACGCGGTGCCCTTCCACGGGCAGACGCTCGTGGTCGACGACTCCCGGAGCACGTCGTCACGCACCGACGAACGGGGGAAGTAGTGGTTGCCTTCCACGACGACGGTGTCGTCGCTCTCGGCGATCGTGATGTCGTTCCAGACGGCCTTGGCCATGGCAGGCTCCTTCGGGTGGTGGGTGTTCTTCGACGGGTCAGGCAGGGATCTCCAGCGCTTCGAAACGGACGCCGGTCAGGCGGGCGGACTCGTCCCACAGCCAGCGGGCGTCGTCCAGGTCGAGCGCAGCCGTGCTGGTAGCGACGCGCACCGGTGCACCCCGCCACCCACCTGGCCACGACGGCCCGAAGTACTCGCCGCCGTCGACGTCGGGATCCGTCGCGGCACGCAGCGTGGGCCAGGCTCCCAGCCCGGCCGGCTGACCGACCAGCTTCGTGATGCCCGAGGCCAGGGACCGCAGGGGTTTCGGCGCCCTGGTCATGGGTCCGGCGGCGACGAGGTTGGTGGCGGCGAACCCGGGGTGGGCCGCCACGGCCCTGACCGAGCTGCCGGCGTCCTCCAGTCGACGCTGCAGTTCGTGGGTGAACAGCAGGTTGGCCAGCTTCGACTGCCCGTACGCCGGCCAGGGCCGGTAGCTGCGCTCGCTCATCAGGTCGTCCCGGTCGAGCCTTCCGGCGCGATGGGCGTTGCTGGAGACCGACACCACGCGCACGTCGCGCGTCTCGCCGGTTCCCACCAGCAGGAGTGGCAGGAGGCGACCGGTCAGCGCGAAGTGGCCCAGGTGATTGGTGCCGATCTGCGTCTCGAAGCCGTCCGTCGTCCGGCCCTGGGGCACGGCCATCACCCCGGCGTTGTTCACCAGGAGGTCGATCCGGTCGTGGTCGGCCGCCAGCCCGTCGGCGAACCGCTCCACCGAGGCGAGGTCGGCGAGATCCAGCTCGCGCGCCTCGGCGCTGGTGGCGGCCGCCCTCGACCGCAGCCGCACCAGTGCCTCGTCGCCGCGTCGCGCCTCGCGCGAGGTGATGACGACGTGGGCCCCGTGACGAGCCAGCTCGACGGCCGCCTCCAGCCCGATGCCGGAGCTGCCTCCGGTGACGACGGCGGTGCGACCCGCGAGGTCACCCATCTGCTCAGGGGTCCAGCCCGGTGGGGTCACGAGTCCATCCTCGCCCCTCGTCGGGCGCGGCGCACACGGCCGGTTCGCTCGACAGGGTCCGGCAACCGCAGGGCTCCGGGCGCGGTTGTCGGACGGCCAGCCCGAGGAACCGCACCGCGCGCGGGACGCTCCCGCCGCCGTCCACCAGCAGCGTGCCGAGCAGGCCCATCGCGCCGGACCCCTTGTCGTACCGGCAGTTCTCCACGTGCGTCGCGCCGTCGGCGTGGAGCGAGAACGTGATCGCGACGCCCTTCGTCAGGTCGTGGTTGCGCGGGACCCGCGACGACTGGGCCCCCAGCAGGGCCTCGCTGTTCGTGCGCGTCAGCTCTCGGCGCGGGCAGGGTGGCGAAGGACGGCAGTCGGGAGGTCACGCGAGCGGCACGATCTCCGGGGCGCCCAGCCGCGCGGAGTCGGCGGTCTCGTCGTCCGGCTGCCGCTGCGAGGCCTGCTCGGCGTCGACCCGCGCGAGGTAGTGCGCGATCTCCTTGGCCGCCTGCTCCTCGCTCCAGCCCAGGACACCCGCCATCAGCGACGCCACCTGCGCAGCGCTGGAGACCCCGCGGTCCCAGGTCTCGATGGAGATGTGTGTGCGCCGCGTCAGCACGTCGTCCAGGTGCCGCGCGCCCTCGTGGCTGGCCGCGTAGGCGATCTCGGCCGCGAGGTAGTCGTCCGCACCCTCGAGCGGCTCGCCCAGGCCGGGGTCGGCGGCGACGAGGGCGAGCACCTCCCGGGTCAGCGAGCCGTAGCGCTGCAGCAGGTGCTCGATCCGGGCGACGTGCAGGCCCGAGGCCTCGGCCGTCCGCCGCCGGCCGTTCCACGCCGCCCAGAACCCCTCGGCACCAGCGATCGGGATGGTCGCGGTGCAGCTGGGGGCGACCCGGAAGTCCAGGGCGCGGGCGACCTCGTCGATCGCGTCGGCCGCCATCACGCGGTAGGTCGTGTACTTGCCACCGGCCACCACGACGAGGCCGGGGACCGGGTGCGCGACGACGTGCTCGCGCGAGAGCGCGGAGGACTCCTCGCTCTCTCCCGCGAGCAGGGGACGCAGGCCCGCGTAGACCCCCTCGACGTCCTCGCGGGAGAGCGGGGTGACCAGCACCGTGTTGACCTGCTCGAGCAGGTAGTCGATGTCACGGCTCGACGCCGCCGGGTGCGCCTTGTCGAGCTGCCAGTCGGTGTCCGTGGTGCCGATGATCCAGTGCCGTCCCCACGGGATCACGAACAGCACGCTGGACTCCGTGCGCAGGATCAGCCCGGAGCCCGACCGGATCCGGTCACGGGGGACGACGAGGTGGATGCCCTTGGAGGCCCGCACCTCGAACTGGCCGCGCTCGCCCACCATCGCCTGGGTCTCGTCGGTCCAGACCCCGGTCGCGTTGACCACCTGGCGCGCGCGCACCTCGAGCTCCCGACCGTGCTCCAGGTCGCGCACCCTCGCACCCACGACGCGTTCACCCTCGCGCAGGAAGCCGACCACCCGCGCCCGGCTGGCGACGTGCGCGCCGTACTGCGCCGCCGTCCGGACGACGCTCATGGTGTGGCGCGCGTCATCGACCTGTGCGTCGTAGTACCGAACCGCGCCGACGAGCGCGTCCTTGCGCAGGCTGGGCACCTCGCGCAGCGCCTGCCGCCGGGTCAGGTGCCGGTGGCGCGGCAGGCCTCGGGCCGACCCGGTGGTCAAGCCCATCGAGTCGTAGAGCGTCAACCCGGCCGCGACGTAGGGGCGCTCCCAGAACCGGTGCTCCAGCGGGTAGACGAACGGCACCGGCCGCACCAGGTGCGGTGCCAGGCGCTGCAGCAGGAGACCGCGCTCGCGCAGCGCCTCGCGCACCAGGCCGAAGTCGAGCATCTCCAGGTACCGCAGCCCGCCGTGGATGAGCTTGCTGGACCGGCTCGACGTCCCCGAGGCGAAGTCACGCGCCTCGACCAGGGCCACGTCCAGCCCACGCGTCACGGCGTCGAGCGCGCAGCCGGCACCGACCACGCCACCCCCCACCACGAGGACGTCGAGCTCGTGGTCGGCCATGGCGACCAGGGCGGCGTCGCGCGATCCTGGCCCGAGGTGGGCGGAAGCCGGCGCCGGCGGCCTCACGTCGTCGGCTGGTAGGGCGAGACGACGACCTCGACGCGCTGGAACTCCTTCAGGTCGGAGTACCCCGTCGTCGCCATCGCGCGGCGCAGCGCCTGCACCAGATTGGTCGTGCCGTCGGCGGCCCGGCCGGGTCCGAACAGGATCTCCTTCAACGGCGCCACCGTGCCGACCTGCACGCGCTCGCCACGCGGCAGCTGCGCGTGGTGCGCCTCGCTGCCCCAGTGCCAGCCCCGGCCGGGGGCCTCCACCGCCCGCGCGAGAGCGGCGCCGAGCATGACCGCGTCGGCGCCGCAGGCCACCGCCTTGACCAGGTCGCCCGAGCCGCCGAGACCGCCGTCCGCGATGACATGCACGTACCGGCCGCCGGACTCGTCCATATAGTCGCGCCGCGCGGCGGCGACGTCCGCGACGGCCGAGGCCATCGGCGCGTGGATGCCCAGCGTGGTGCGGGTCGTGTGCGCCGCGCCCCCACCGAACCCGACGAGGACGCCGGCAGCCCCGGTCCGCATCAGGTGCAGGGCCGCGGTGTACGTCGCACAGCCCCCGACGATCACCGGGACGTCGAGCTCGTAGATGAAACGCTTGAGGTTCAGCGGTTCTGCGTGGCCGCTGACGTGCTCGGCCGACACGGTCGTGCCGCGGATGACGAACAGGTCCACCCCGGCGTCGATGACCGTCTTCCACAGCTGCTGCGTGCGCTGCGGCGAGAGCGCACCGGCGACGGTGACGCCGGCGTCCCGCACCTCGCGCAGCCGGGCGACGATCAGCTCGGGCTGGATCTCGGCGGCGTAGATCTCCTGCATCCGACGGGTCGCCGATGCCGGCTCCAGCGACGCGATCTCGGCGAGCAGCGGCTCGGGGTCCTCGTACCGCGTCCACAGGCCCTCGAGGTCGACCACCCCCAGGCCCCCGAGCCGGCCCAGTGCGATGGCGGTGGCGGGCGAGACCACCGAGTCCATCGGAGCGGCCAGCACCGGAAGCTCGAAGTGGTAGGCGTCGATCTGCCACGCGATCGAGACCTCCTCCGGGTCGCGCGTGCGCCGGCTGGGCACGATCGCGATGTCGTCGAAGGAGTAGGCGCGACGCCCACGCTTGCCGCGCCCGATCTCGATCTCGTTGCTCACCCGCCTCAGGCTACCGGCGCGCCCCGACCGAGCAATCCCCGCGCCTTTGCTCCCGCCTCCGCCCTTTGCTCGCGGGAAGGCCCTCTTCGGCGGCGGATCAGGGCGGTGGGGGGAGCAAAGGGCGGTGTGGAGAGCAGGCGCCTCAGCGCGTGCCGTAGTTGGGCGCCTCGACGGTCATCTGGATGTCGTGAGGGTGGCTCTCCTTGAGCCCGGCGGCCGTGATCCGCACGAAGCGGCCGTTGGCCTTCAGGTCCGCGACGGTGGCGGCACCGGTGTAGAACATCGACTGCCGGAGCCCACCGACGAGCTGGTGCGCCACCGCCGCCAACGGGCCGCGGAACGGCACCTGGCCCTCGACGCCCTCGGGGACGAACTGCTCGTCCGAGGCGACGTCGTTCTGCAGGTAGCGGTCCTTGGAGAACGAGCGCGACCCGCTGCGGGTCTGCTGTGCACCGAGGCTCCCCATGCCGCGGTAGGACTTGAACTGCTTGCCGTTGATGAAGACCAGCTCACCGGGGCTCTCGTCGCAGCCCGCGAGCAGCGAGCCCACCATCACCGTGTCGGCGCCCGCGACGATCGCCTTGGCGATGTCGCCCGAGAACTGCAGGCCGCCGTCGCCGATCACCGGGACGCCGGCGGGCCGGCAGGCCAGCGACGCCTCGTAGATCGCGGTCACCTGCGGGACGCCGACACCCGCGACCACGCGGGTCGTGCAGATCGAGCCCGGGCCGACACCCACCTTGACCCCGTCGGCGCCGGCGTCGACGAGCGCCTGGGCGGCACCGCGGGTCGCGACGTTGCCGCCGACGATGTCCACGTGCGCCGCCGCCGAGTCCGACTTCAGGCGCGAGATCATCTCCAGGACCGCCGAGGAGTGCCCGTGCGCCATGTCGACGACGAGAACGTCCACGCCGGCGTCCACCAGCTTCATGGCACGCTTCCAGGCGTCCTCGAAGACACCCACCGCGGCGCCCACGCGCAGGCGTCCCGCCTCGTCCTTGGTGGCCAGCGGGTACTTCTCGCTCTTGGTGAAGTCCTTGACGGTGATCAGGCCACGCAGCCGAGCCCCGTCGTCGACCAGGGGCAGCTTCTCGATCTTGTGCCGGCGCAGCAGGGCCATCGCGTCGTCGCGCGCCACCCCGACGGGCGCGGTGACCAGGGGCAGGGTGGTCATCACCTCGCGCACGAGCTGCGAGTGGTCGGACTCCCAGCGCAGGTCACGGTTGGTGACGATCCCGAGGAGTACGCCGGCGTCGTCCACGACGGGCAGCCCCGACACGCGGTACCTGCCGCACAGGGCGTCGACCTCGCCCACGGTCGCGTCCGGGCCGGTGGTGACCGGGTTGGTGATCATCCCGGCCTCCGAGCGCTTGACCAGGTCGACCTGCGCCGCCTGCTCGTCGATCGTCAGGTTGCGGTGCAGCACACCCAGGCCGCCCTGGCGGGCCATGGCGATGGCCATCCGCGCCTCGGTCACGGTGTCCATGGCGCTGGACAACAGCGGCACGGCCACCTCGACGCGCTTGGACACGCGGGAGCCGGTGTCCGCCGAGCTCGGGACGACGTCGCTGGCGTAGGGCAGCAGCAGCACGTCGTCGAAGGTGAGTCCGACGAAGCCGAAGGGGTCGTCTCGCTCGTTCATGCCCCGATGCTAGCCGCGCCGTCAGCGCACCAGGCGCCACCGGTAGCCGATCGCGACGGCCTGGGCCCGGTCCGCCGCGCCCAGCTTGCGGAACAGCCTGCGCGCGTGGGTCTTGACGGTGTCCTCGGAGAGGAAGAGCTCCTTGCCGATCTCGGCGTTGCTGCGGCCCCGGCTCATCCCCGTCAGCACCTGCACCTCGCGCTCGGTCAGGGCGGGTGTCCCGACGCCGTCCGGGCGCCGGGCGGACCCTGCGGGCGTGGTGCTGCTCTCCGTCAGCACGTGCAGGACGGCGGCGGCGAGCTCGTCGCGGGCGGCGTCCTTGACGACGTAGCCACGGGCACCGGCCGTGATGGCCCGGGCGACGCCGTCCGCGTCCTCGGCGACGGTCAGCATGACGACAGCGGCCTCGGGGTGGCGGGCGAGCAGGCGCCGGGTGGCCTCGACGCCACCGAGACCTGGCATCCGCACGTCCATCAGCACCACCGAGGGGCGCTCGACGGGCCAGCGGGCGAGTGCCTCCTCGCCGGACGACGCCCCGACCACGCGGGTGACACCGGGGACGCCGGCCACGGCGCGGCGCAGCCCCTCCCGAGCGAGCGGCGAGTCGTCGCAGACCAGCACCGTCGACACCGGCACCACCCCGTCCGGGACGCTGTGGTCCCTGCAGAAGCCCTGGGAAGCCGAGGTCGGCGACGGCGGCGGGCTCGTGCCGCCGTCCCGTGTGATGTCGGCACGCGAGCACGTCAGCCTGAGTCGTGGGACGCGAGGATCTGCGACCTCAGGCGCCGACGACGGCCGCCAGGTCGTCCAGCGACTGCGAGAGGGACAGGAGCCGGCGCGTGCCGCCCGGCAGGGCGACCCCCGCCCAGCCCGGCCCCCCCACGAACAGGCGCGGCGCGGGCCGCATCCGCGGCAGCTGCGACAGCGCCGCCGAGTCCTCGACCGGCATGGCCGCGTAGACCAGTACCGCGGCGGGCCCGCTGCGCAGGACCGCGTCCGCCAGGGCCTGGCGCGGCACCCGCGCCCCCAGTACCCGGACCGTGACACCCCGTTCGTCGAGGGCCGCGGCCAGCACGTGCACCGGCAGGCTGTGGTGCTCGTACTCCGAGCACGCCAGCAGCACGGACGACACCGAGCGGCTTCGGCCGCCTGTCGCCGAGCGCAGCGACGACAGGACGACCTCGGTGAACAGGTGCTCGACGTCGATGCCGGCACCCGTGCTCTCCCACCGCTCCCCGATCGCGGCCAGCACCGGCCGGGCGAGCTCCTCCCACGCGGCCACGACACCGTCCCGCGCGATCGCTGCGCGCAGGACCCGACGGCACGAGTCGTCGTCCAGGCTCAGCGCGGCTCGGGCCAGCCCCCTGGCAGCGGGCCCGGCGGCCGGCATCGCCACGACCCGGCCGCCTCCCGCGCGCCCGACGCCGGTCGCGCCCTGGGCGTCAGCCTCCTGCGCCGCGAGGTCATCGGACTCCTCCGGTGGCGGCAGGCTGGTCACCGACGCCGACGCACCACCGGGCGCCGGGTCCACCGGCGTGGAGACGGCGATGCGAGCGGCCTCGGCAGGGGAGACCCCTTCCAGGGTCAGGCGGCGCATCACCACGAGCCGCGCCAGGTCGACGGCCGAGTACTGCCGGTGCGCGCCGGCGACATGTGCGCTGGGCCCCAGGCCGTACCGACGGGCCCACGTGCGCAGGGTGGCGGGCGCCACCCCGAGGCGCCGGGCGACGACGGCGACCTTCAGGGTGGGCGCGTCGGTCACCTCGGTCGCGACGGGGTCGCGCTGCGAGGTGGGCATCCGTTGATTGTGTGGGTGGCCCGTCCCGGTGGCCAGTCGGCTCGCCAGCCCTCCGACCAGATGTTGAACAAGGGTGGGACAGGGGCTTGAACAACTCCTGGCGCGGTTGTAACGTCACCACGCACACGCAGGCACCACCGCACGAACCAGCTGAACTCGGATCAAGGAGAACATCACATGGCGGAGATCTCGCGACTGCCCGGCCCGATCGCCGACCTCTGGGAGTGGCAGATGGACGGTGCGTGCCGGGAGACCGACACGACCCTGTTCTTCCACCCCGAGGGTGAGCGTGGCCCCTCACGCCGCGGGCGGGACGCGGCAGCCCAGGCCATCTGCGCCGCCTGCCCCGTGATCACCCAGTGCCGCAGCCACGCGCTCGCCGTCAAGGAGCCCTACGGCGTCTGGGGTGGGCTCACCGAGGACGACCGCGAGGCCATCTACGCAGCGAAGCGTCCCGGCGCCGCAGCCGCAGCCGGCTGACCTGCACCACCACCCGTTGGGCTGCACCGCCTCGTCCTGAGTTGCGGCCCTCCACCACGCAGACGAACGGCCCGACCCCCACCGGGGCCGGGCCGTTCGTCGTCAGCCGGTGATCAGTGGCTGTGCCCGTGGCCGTGGCCACCGGCGGCAGGCTCCTCCTCGGCGGGCTTCTCCACCACGAGCGTGTCGGTGGTGAGCACCATCGAGGCGATCGAGGCCGCGTTGCGCAGCGCCGAGCGGGTGACCTTGACCGGGTCGATGACGCCGGCGCCGAGCAGCTCGCCGTACTCGCCCGTCGCCGCGTTCAGGCCGTGGCCCACGGGCAGGCCGCGGACCTTCTCCACGGCCACGTAGCCCTGCAGGCCCGCGTTCTCCGCGATCCAACGCAGCGGCTCGACGACGGCGCGGCGCACGATGGCCACACCCGTCGCCTCGTCGCCCTCGAGACCCAGACCGTCCTCGAGCACGGACGACGCGTGCACCAGCGCGGACCCGCCGCCGGCGACGATGCCCTCGTCGATGGCCGCACGGGTCGCCGAGACGGCGTCCTCGATGCGGTGCTTCTTCTCCTTGAGCTCGACCTCGGTGGCCGCGCCGACCTTGATCACGCAGACGCCGCCGGCCATCTTGGCCAGCCGCTCCTGCAGCTTCTCGCGGTCCCAGTCGGAGTCGGTCCGCTCGATCTCGGACTTCAGCTGGCCCATCCGGGCCTGGACGGCGTCGGAGTCGCCCCCGCCGTCCACGATCGTGGTGTCGTCCTT
>JBBSNO010000087.1:0-10959 GCA_038232615.1 Actinomycetales bacterium | reverse complement strand
GAACCTGAGCGCTCCCAGAGCGCCTACTCAACGAGCGCCTACTCAACGAGCGCAGGGCTCCCCTGTGCTCGTTGAGCGAGCACGGGGAAGCCCTGCGCTCACCCTGGGTGAGCGTGACCCGGCCCGGCCCGGTCAGGCCTTGGTGACGCCGTCCGCGATCGAGGCGTTGCCGCCGAGGGACGGGCCCTCGTCGTCGCCCATCGAGATGCGACGGCGCTTGGAGACGATCACCGCGCCGACGATGATGGCGGTCGCGATCAGCGCGATCACGGCCCGCAGCAACGGGTTGGCCGTGTCGCCGTACGACAGGGCGACGATCGCTGGTGCGATCAGCAGGGCGACCAGGTTCATCACCTTGATGAGCGGGTTGATCGCCGGGCCGGCGGTGTCCTTGAACGGGTCGCCGACCGTGTCGCCGATGACGGTGGCGGCGTGGGCCTCGGAGCCCTTGCCTCCGTGGCTGCCGTCCTCGACGAGCTTCTTGGCGTTGTCCCAGGCGCCACCGGAGTTGGCCAGGAACACCGCCATCAGCACGCCGGTGCCGATCGCGCCGGCCAGGTAGCCGGCGAGCGCGGAGAAGCCCAGGCCGAAGCCGACGGCGATCGGCGCGAACGCCGCGAGCAGGCCGGGGGTGGCCAGCTCTCGCAGCGAGTCGCGCGTGCAGATGTCGACCACGCGCGCGTACTCGGGCTTCTCGGTGTAGTCCATGATCCCGGGGTGCTCCCGGAACTGGCGGCGCACCTCGAAGACGATCGCGCCGGCGGCTCGGGTCACCGCGTCGATCGCGAGACCGGAGAACAGGAAGACGACCGCGCCGCCGAGGACGATGCCGACCAGCGTGTTCGGAGACACCACGTCGTAGGCGCCCACGATGCTGTCCAGGTCCTCGCCGGCGACCTCGAGGGCCACCCGGACCGCGTCGGTGTAGGAGCCGAACAGCGCCGTGGCTGCCAGCACCGCCGTCGCGATCGCGATGCCCTTGGTGATCGCCTTGGTGGTGTTGCCCACCGCATCGAGGTCGGTGAGGATCTGCGCACCGTCGGCGTCGACGTCGCCCGACATCTCCGCGATGCCCTGGGCGTTGTCGCTGACCGGACCGAACGTGTCCATGGCGACGATGACGCCGACCGTGGTCAGCAGCCCGCAGCCCGCGAGTGCGATGAGGAACAGCGAGAGGACGATCGAGCCGCCACCCAGCAGGAACGCCACGTACACGGCGCCGCTGATGATGACCGCGGTGTAGACGGCGGACTCGAGGCCCAGCCCGATGCCGGACAGGACGACGGTCGCGGCACCGGTGAGCGACGTGCGCGCGACGTCCATGGTCGGACGCTTGTCCGTGCCGGTGAAGTAGCCGGTCAGCCACAGGATGACGCCGGCCAGGACGATACCGAGCGCGACCGCCGCGGTGGCGATCACGCGCGGGTCGCCGTCGAGGGCGGCGATGTCGTCGCTGACGTTGGACAGCTCCGCGAACGTCGGCGGCAGGTACACGAAGGCGGCGACGGCCGACCCGACAGCGGCCACGGCCGCACTGATGTAGAAGCCGCGGTTGATCGCCGTCAGGCCGCTCTCGCCGGGGCGGGGCTTGGTGACGAACACACCCAGGATCGCCGTCAGGGCACCGATGGCCGGCACCAGCAGGGGGAACACGAGACCCTCGTCGCCGAACGCGGCCTTGCCCAGGATGAGCGCCGCGACCAGGGTCACGGCGTAGGACTCGAAGAGGTCGGCGGCCATACCGGCGCAGTCGCCCACGTTGTCGCCCACGTTGTCGGCGATGGTCGCGGCGTTGCGGGGGTCGTCCTCGGGGATTCCCGCCTCCACCTTGCCCACGAGGTCGGCCCCGACGTCCGCGGCCTTGGTGAAGATGCCGCCGCCGACGCGCATGAACATCGCGAGCAGCGCCGCGCCGAAACCGAAGCCCTCCAGCACGGACGGCGCGTTCCCCTTGTAGATCAGGACGACGAGAGCCGCCCCGAGCAGTCCGAGACCGACCGTGGCCATGCCGACGGTGCCGCCGGTGCGGAAGGCGATCCGCGTGCCCACGGCCTTGCCGTCGGCCTCGCGGGCGGCCGCGGCCACGCGCACGTTGGCGCGCACGGCCAGCGACATGCCGAGGTAGCCGATGCCCGCCGAGAAGACCGCCCCGACGACGAAGAAGACGCTGCGGCCGATCCGGATCGCTCCGTCGTCGGCGGGCAGCAGGAACAGCAGCGCGAACACCAGGACGACGAAGATCGCCAGCGTGCGGAACTGCCGGTTGAGGTAGGCACTCGCACCCTGCTGGATGGCCGCGGCGATCTCCTGCATGCCGGCGGTGCCCTCGCCGTAGGCGAGTACTTGACGACGGAACACGACACCCATGACGAGCGACACCACGGCGATGACCGCGATGACCACGATCAGGCTGAGGTTCCCGCCCTCGAGAGCGACCGGCTGACCGAGCGAGGCGGGAAGCCCCGTGGCGAGCGCGGGCGCGATGACCTGCCCCTGCATCCGTCCTCCTTGACGACTGGCGTTGACGCGCCGGTGCTGGCCCGATCCGGCGAAGGTGTCGCGGAGGCAGCGTTGGAGCGGTGGAACGGTGGAACGCGGCGGAGTCTACGCAGCCCCGCGTGTGGTCGAGGACACAGAGCGGTGTGCGACACGGCACACTGTGCGGGCCGTGCTCACCGAGCTCGTACTCGCCCCTGGTTTCAGCCGCGCCGCTTCAGGCTCAGCCCCACCGCTCCAGGCTCAGCCGCGCCACTTCAGCCGCAGCGAGCCACCGGTGCCGCCGGGACCGGCGTCGACGCGCACCTCGTGCGCCAGACCCTGGACCAGGGTCAGGGACATCTGGTCGACGTCGCTGGCCGGCAGGTGGCCGGCGTGGTCGGTGACCACAACCACGAAAGCCCCGTCGTCGTCGCTCAGCCTCACCTCGACGGGCTCGCTCAGCCCGGACGCCCCGGTGCGCGAGACAGCGCGGACGCAGGCCTCGCCCACGGCCAGCCGGACCTCCTCAAGGGTCTCGTCCCCCAGCCCGACGCGGCGGGCCACGGCCATGGCGACCAGGCGGGCGGTCCGGACGTGCTCGGGCAGTGCGGTGAATCTCAGGGCTACGGTCGGCATCGCGGCGCCGTGGCCCCTCTCAGCTGTCGGTCGGGTCGGCGGCACCGGATGACGACGCCGCCACGGCGTCCGCGACGCTGTCGTGGATCGGGAACACCTTGGTCAGGCCCGTGATGCGGAAGACCTTGAGGATCTTCTCCTGGGTGCAGACGAGGTGCAGCGAGCCGTCGTTCGAGCGGACACGCTTGAGGCCACCCACCAGGACGCCGAGACCGGTCGAGTCGAGGAAGTCGACCTTCTCCATGTCGACGACGAGGTGGTGGTGGCCCTCACCCACGAGGTCGTTCAGGCGCTCCCGCAGGACGGGCGCGGTATAGACGTCGATCTCGCCGCCGACCTCGACAACGGTGCGGCCACCCTGCTCACGGCTGGTCACGGACAGGTCCACGGTGTCTCCCCGACGTCGGAACTCAGGCGGTCCCGGGCATTCAACCACCCTGGTGGGTCGGTAGCCATCACGGCTCCGGCTGCGAGACTCGGCCGCGTGCTCCCACGACCCGTCAACGGCGCGACGTCGCGTGCCGTCCAGCGCGTGCTGTCCGCTCCGGGCAGGGCCGAACGGGTGCTTCACACCCACGACGTCCCGGCGCGCGCCGGGCGCACCGCGCCCTGGCCGGGTTGGGCGGACGACGGCGTGGTCGCCGCGTTCCGCCTCGCCGGCGTCCAGGCGCCCTGGGAGCACCAGGTCCAGGCCGCCTCGCACGCCTGGGCGGGCCGGCACGTGGTGCTGTCGACGCCGACGTCGTCCGGCAAGTCGTTGGCGTACCTGTTGCCCGTGCTGACGGCGCTGCGCGCAGACTCGGGGGACCGCCGCAGTGCCACCGCGTTGTACCTCTCGCCCACCAAGGCCCTGGCGGCCGACCAGCTCGCCTCGGTCGAGCGTCTCGGTCTGGACGGCGTCCGTGCAGCGACGTACGACGGCGACACCCCCGCCGACGAGCGGCGCTGGGTGCGCGAGCACGCCGGGTACGTCCTGACGAACCCCGACCTCCTGCACGTCTCGATGCTGCCCGGGCACGCGCGCTGGGCGTCGTTCCTGCGCCGGTTACGGTTCGTGGTGGTCGACGAGTGCCACCACTACCGCGGCGTCTTCGGCTCGCACGTGGCGGCGGTGCTGAGGCGGCTGCGCCGGGTCGCCGCTCGGTACGGCTCCTCACCGGTGTTCGTGCTGGCGTCGGCGACGGTCGCTGAGCCTGCCGGAACGGCGTCCCGGCTGGTGGGGATGCCCGTCCAGGCGGTGGCGTCCGACGCGTCGAGACGCGGCGCCACACGGTTCCTGCTGTGGGAGCCGCCGCTGCTCCCGGGCGGGGGCGAGCACGGAGCGCCGACGCGCCGCTCGGCACTGACGGAGGTGGGGGAGCTGCTGGCCGACCTGGTGGTCGACCGGGTACGGACGCTCGCCTTCGTCCGGTCCCGCCGCGGGGCCGAGGCGGTGGCGCTGGCCGCGCAGCGGCTGCTCGACGAGGTGGACCCGGCGCTGGCGGGCCGCGTCGCCGCGTACCGGGGCGGGTACCTGCCGGAGGAACGCCGCGAGCTGGAGCGCGCCCTGCGCAGCGGTGAGCTGCTGGCGCTCGCGACGACGTCGGCACTCGAGCTGGGCGTCGACATCTCCGGGCTGGACGCCGTCCTGCTGGCCGGGTGGCCGGGCACGCGGGCGTCGCTCTGGCAGCAGGCGGGACGAGCCGGCCGGGACGGGCAGGACGCCCTGGCCGTGCTGGTCGCCCGCGACGACCCGCTCGACACCTACCTCGTGCACCACCCGGGCGCCGTCTTCGACGCACCGGTCGAGGCGACCGTGCTCGACGCCGGCAACCCGTACGTGCTCGCCCCCCACCTCTGTGCGGCCGCCGCCGAGCTGCCGCTCACCCCGCACGACCTTCCGATGTTCGGCGAGGGCACGGCGGACCTGCTCGCCGTTCTGGTGCGGCGGGGTCTGCTTCGCCGCCGTCCGACCGGCTGGTTCTGGACCGCGCCGTCGCGAGCCAGCGACATGACCGACCTGCGCGGCACCGGCGCGCCGCCGGTGCGCGTCGTGGAGGGGGCGACAGGTCGGGTGCTCGGCAGCGTCGACGCGGCGGCAGCCCATCACACGGTGCACGCGGGGGCTGTGTACCTGCACCAGGGCGCCTCCTTCGTCGTGACCTCCCTCGACCTCGGCGAGCACCTTGCCCTGGTGCGTCGCGAGGTCGTCGACCACTCGACCCAGGCGCGGGACGTCACCGACATCCGCGTCATCGGCGAGCGCAGGCGGGAGCACTGGGGCCCGGTGCAGCTCGTCCTCGGGGACGTCGAGGTGACGACGCAGGTCACCTCGTTCCTGCGGCGCCAACTGGTCACCGGGACCGTCCTGAGTGAGGAGCCGCTCGACCTACCACCGCGCCGGCTGCGCACGACGTCCGTGTGGTGGACGGTGCCGCCCGAGCTCCTGGCGTCGGTAGGGATCGGGCCCGCGGACGTGCCGGGGGCGGCCCACGCCGCCGAGCACGCGGCGATCGGCCTGCTGCCGCTCGTGGCGACCTGCGACCGCTGGGACGTCGGCGGGGTCTCGACCGCGCTGCACCCCGACACCGGCTCCCCGACGATCTTCGTCCACGACGCCCACCCCGGTGGTGCCGGCTTCGCCGAGCGTGGCTTCGCCGCGGCGACCACGTGGCTGCGTGCCACGGCCTCCGCCATCGGCGACTGCGAGTGCGAGTCCGGGTGTCCTTCGTGCGTGCAGTCACCGAAGTGCGGCAACGGCAACGAGCGCCTCGACAAGGCCGGAGCCTCCAGGTTGCTGGACGCCACCCTCGCCCAGGAGCCGGCCCAGCAGGCCGAACCGGTCGCCACCAACTAGCCTCCATGATCACGTCGACCCACGCGGGCCGACCCACGTTCCGCATCCCGAGGGTCAGACGCGGGGCTCCACCCTCTAGAGGCCCGAAGAAGGAGTCGTCATGATCGTCCTCGCCCTGCTCCTGCTCGTCGCGGCAGCTCTGCTGGTGGTGTTCATCGTCGTCACCGGGCGCACGCAGGCCGTCGAGCTGACGTGGACGGAGCTCAGCCTGGAGTGGTCGCCGTCCCCGCTGCTGGTGTTCCTCCTCGGGGCTCTGACGCTGCTCCTCGTCGTGCTGGCGCTGGGGCTGCTGCGCGGCGGCACCAAGCGCAAAGCCGAGCAGCGCCGGGAGCTGAAGCGCCTGCGCAAGGTCGAGAAGGAGAACGCGGCAGCTGCGGAGCAGGACCGTCGCGCAGCCGCGACCGGTGCCGCCGCCGCCGGCGGGGCCGGGAACAGCACGTCGCATCACGACCACCACGCCGACCCGCCCGCACACGACCCGCCCGCGCACGACCAGCAGACGCACGACCAGCAGACGCAGGGTCAGCCGCCGATCTACCCGCGCAAGGCAGGGCCCGGTCAGGCGGCCGGCTCTGGTCAGGCGGAAGGGGCGGGTGGAGCGACGGGGTCTGGTGACGCCGGCCAGACGCCGTCCGGCCCGGTGGCGTCCGGCCAGACGACGGCGTCCCAGCCGGCGGCTTCCGACACAGGTGCGCGGCAGCCGACAGATTCGCCGGACGCACCGGCGCAGGGAGCCTGGCACGACGAGCCAGACGACGACCGGCCCGGTGGCCGGCACGAGGCGCGCTGAACCCGCTGCTGCTCCTGCTCGCCGGCTACGGCCCGGGCCCAGCACGAGCCCTGGCCGTGGCGGTACCGAGCGCCGCGCCCGCGCCGCGTGGTCTCGCGCTGACGGTGACGGCGACGCTGTCGTCAGCTCCCACCGCGCACCGCTCGAGTCGGCTGGCTTGAGCCTGCGCGACCTCGGACGCTCTCCTACACGGGTCTCCACCCGCGCGGCCCAGCACGACGTCCGCGGCCGCCAGCGCTGCGAGGTCCGCTGACACCGACGCTCGATGCCGAGCGGACACGACCGATCCGAGCAGCAGCACCACGCCCAGCAGCACGATCACCACCGCCGAGAGGCCCAGCACGAGCACCGTGCCCGACCCTCGCTCGCCCCGGCACCGGCCACGGGTGATCCAGCCGGCTCCCGGGTCACGGGTCACGGGGCGGCCCCATCGCCTCGACCCGCGCCACCGCCGCAGCGGCCACCTCGAGCACCGGTTGACCGACCAGTGGCAGGCGCACCGGTGTCGTCACGGTCACCGTGACCAGGTCGCCGACCGCGCTGACCGTCGTGACGGCGGACGGACCGGCCACCCGGACCGCGGCCTCCTGGACCCTGCTCGACGACTCCCCCCTGGCGGCGGCACGAGCCCCTGACCCGGCCGCATCGGTGACGCGAACCTGCGCCAGCACCACCAGGGCGACGGCGAGCAGCCCCCCGAGGACCAGGACGAGGCCGGTGATGGCGACCGCCACCTCCGCGGTGACGCTGCCCGTGTCACGCCGGTGCCACCGCACCGGACAGCCGTCGGCCATCGCACCGGTGCACGCCGTGCACTTGCGCGACGGCCTCACTCGAGGGTCAGGGCCCGACGCACGATCGACAGCAGCATCTCCTGCACCTCACCGCCGCTCAGGACCGCGACCAGCAGCCCGGCGAAGCCGCAGGCGGCCAGGGTCGCCACTGCGTACTCGGCGGTCGCCATGCCCGCGTCTGCCGTCGATCGCTGCACGTGGCGACGTGCCGGCGGTGGCCACGCCACCTCCGCCACCGTCCGCTGTCCCCTCGCACGCCTACCGGGTGTCGTCATGCTGTCCTCCAGGTGAGCGGTCCGTGCGCGGGGTGCGCAGCGGTCCCGAACCACCAGCGTCATCCGCCGGTGCCCGGGATCCCAGGGCGAGGACCACGCCTGTGGACGGCGAGGTCGGTCCCGGCCCTGTGGGCGGGACGTCGCAGCAGTCGCTGAACAGCTCCAAGCTCGCCGGCTCGACAGCGGCTGTGCTCATGGCTGACCCGCCAGCACCTGACTGGCCAAGGACAGCACCACCGGGACGACGCCGAGGACGAGGAACGCGGGAAGGGCGCACAAGCCCAGCGGGAGCACCAGCCGGACGCCCAGCCGGCTCGCCTCCAGCTGCGCGGCCCGGTGTCGGCGCCGCCGGAGCTCGGACGCGGTGTCGCGCAGCAGGCCGGCGCCCGGGGCCCCGGTGCCGAGCGCCAGCCCGAGGCACCGGCGCAACGGTTCGAGGTCGAAGCTCGTCCCCGACCAGGCGCCGTCCCAGTCACTACCGAGCCTCAGCCGCGCCGCCACCCGGACGACCTCCTCGCCCTCGCGACCGCCGACCGCGCGACCGGCGACGTTGAGGGCCGCAACCGGGGGCGCGCCTGCTCCCAGTGCGGCGGCGACCAGGTCGACGAGCAGGGGCACGTCGCTGGGCCCGGCCACCGGGCGGGGCGCCGGCGAGCTCGGCCGGGTAGCGGCCCGCAGGCGGTGGGCGGGATCGGGCCACCCCAGCAACGCGGCAGCGAGTCCGAGCAGGGCGACGAGCAGCGGCGTCACGGCCGTTGGGCTGCCACGACGAGCCGGCGGGTCCACCACCAGGCCAGCAGGGACAGAGCGCCACCGACCAGCGCGCAGGCGCGACCGAGTCCCGACCCGACGAGCAGGGTCAGCGGGGCGGCCCCGACGAGCTGGCCCAGCAGCAGGCCGACGACGGGCAGGGCCACGAGGACCCTCGCGCTGGCGCGGGGAGCAGCCATCGCGGTGGCTCGTGCGTCGCGCAGGTCTGCCTCCTCGCGCAGGGTGGTCGCCAGCCGGTCGAGCACGGCCGCGGTCGGGGCGCCTGCCGACGCCGCCACCTCCCACGCCGCCGACAGCGCCGCCAGGAGCTGTGTCGTCGGCGAGTCGGCAGCGGACGCCCCTGCTGCCCGCAACGGCGCGGCCACGTCACCCCCTGATGCCGCCTCAGCGGCTGCCGCGACGAGCGCGCAGCGGAGCGGCTCGTCATCGTCGTGGGTCGAGGGGTACGCAGCGACCAGCGCGGCCCAGGCCCGCGCGGGCGGCAACCCCGCCCGCAACAGGGTCGCCAGCTCGGCGACGACGGCCGCGCCGTCCACCGCCGGACGCTGGTCACGAGCACGCGACCACCACGTCACCAGGGCTCCCGGCGAGGCAACCGCCCAGGAGCTGTCACCGGCGACGGAGACGCTGCGCAGCACTCGTCGCAACCGGTGGTCGGCCGACGGCTGGGCGAGCAGGACGGCCGCGAGCACGCACGCGGAGACGACGAACGACGACCCGCTCACCGGGCCACGCCGACCAGGCCCACGCTGCTCACCGGCCGACGGGGCCGACGTCGAGCCGTCACGGCAGGTCGTCCGGTCGCCGGCCGAGCAGCCGTGCGAGGCGCGGCCACCCCGGGCCGCGACGGTGCTGGGCTGCGAACCCGTGCCCGTCGAACCCCTGCCCGTCGAACCCCTGCCCGTCGAACCCCTGCCCACCGGGCCCCTGCCCACCGGGCCCATGCCGGTCGAGCTCTGACCCGTCGAACCGCATGTCGTCGTCACGACCGAGTGCCAGCGCCGTCTCGACCACGAGCCCCTGGCCGTCGCGCCGCAGGGTGGCGATCTCGACCAAGCGGCGACGCGGGCCGTCGCGTCGCAGGTGCAGCACCACCTCGAGGGCGCTGGCGGCCTGCGCCGCGAGCGCCGCGGGGTCGAGCCCGGCGAGCGCCCCCAGTGCCTCCAGCCGCGCGGGGACGTCGGCGGCGGTATTGGCGTGGACCGTGCCGCACCCTCCCTCGTGGCCGGTGTTCAGGGCCGAGAGCAGGTCGCGGACCTCCGCGCCGCGGCACTCCCCGACCACGATCCGGTCCGGACGCATCCGCAGTGCGTGCCGCACCAGGTCGGCCTGCGTCACCTCACCCGCACCCTCGAGGTTGCCGTGACGGGCCTCCAGCCTGACCACGTGCGGCAGGTCGGGAGCCAGCTCCGCGGCGTCCTCGACGATCACGACCCGCTCGCCGGGGTCCGCAAGCCCGAGCAGGCTCGAGAGCACCGTCGTCTTGCCCGATCCCGTGGCCCCGCTGATCAGGAAGGCGACGCGGCGACGCACCAGGGCCACCAGGACCGGTGCCCAGGCCGACGGCACGACGCCGGTGTCCACCAGGTCCGCCAGGGTCAGCACCCAGCGCCTGGGCACGCGCAGCGAGACGAGGGTCCCGACGGGAGAGACGGGCGGCAGGACGGCGTGCAGGCGCACGCCGTCCGGCATCCTCGCGTCCACGCAGGGGCTGGCGTCGTCGAGCCGGCGCCCGGCACCGGCGGCGAGCCGCACGGCGAGACCGCGCAGCGCCGCCTCGTCACCGACGTCGACGTCGACGCGCCGCAGACCCGAGCCGTCGTCCGCCCAGACCTGACCGGGACCGTTGACCAGGACGTCCGTGGTCCGCGGGTCGTCCAGCAGCGGCTGGAGGGGGCCCGCCCCGGTGAGGTTCGCCCGGACCGCCCCCACGGCGGCGAGGGCGCCCGCCGCACCCAGGGGACGGGAGCCACCGCCCAGCGCAGCCGCCAGGTCGGCCGTCGTGGGTGTGTGCCCTGCGCTCAGGCGTTCACGCACCTCCGCGAGCTCGGCCGGCCCCAGCGGCACAGCGGCGGCCCGGCGGCTCACGCCGCACCGACGACGTCGTCCGGCACCAGCAGGTCGTCGAGCAGGCGTCGGCACGCGGAGGCGAGCGGACCGCGTGAGCCCACCCGAACCGGCGGGCCGCCCCGCTCCAGCTGCGCCGCGAGGCCGGGCTGGCTGCGCATCGAGCAGGCCAGCGGCAGCTCCAGGACGTCGGCCACCGCGTCCGCGGACAGGCCTGCGGGCGAGGGGCCGCGGACCACGAGCCGGACGTCCGCGACGTGAGCCACCAGCCCGGGCAGGACGTGCGTCGCGGCCACGGCGGCTCGCACCTCG
>JBBSNO010000086.1:0-11238 GCA_038232615.1 Actinomycetales bacterium | reverse complement strand
GGCCGGCTCCCACCGCCGGCGGTCGCGGGGGCACCCCGCCCCCGGCTACTACCGGGCCCCCGACGCGCAGGGGGTGGGGCCCACGGTCGCCGTCGTCCCGGGGCTGCGCACGGGCCCCGCCCGCCTCCCGGTGGAGCCGCTGCTGGACAGGCGGCAGCAGGTGGACGGGATCTGGGTCGTCAGCGACGCTGACGAGCGCTCGCACCGCGCCCGCCGGGCAGCAGGACAGCGCGAGCCGCAGAGCGTCCTGCGCTCGCTGGCCCGCCGCCGACCGGCAGCGGCGCGACGCACCGGGCCGGTCATCGCGGTCCTCGGCCCGGACGGCGCCGGCAAGGGCAGCACTCTGGACGGCGCCTGCGCTCGGCTGCCGGTGGGAGTGACCCGCGTCTACCTCGGCAACCGGCGAAAGGCCCCCGCCCCCGCCACCGCCGAGCCGGCAGCCGCCACCGTGGCGCGTAGGGCCCCGCTTCCCGTCGAGATCGCCTTCCTGCTGCGCAAGGCGCTCCACGTGTACCGCACCCTGCTCACCGCCTACGCCGCCTCGTGGCGCGGCCACCTGGTGCTGTGCGACCGTCACCCGGTCGAGATCCTCGCGATCGAGCCGGACCGCAGCCGTCCGGCGGCTGCGCTGGAGCGGCTCCTGTTTGCCCGCCTTCCCCCGGCCCCCGACCGCGTCGTCGTGCTCGACGCGCCGGGCGAGGTGCTCTACCGACGCAAGGGCGAGCACGACCCGGGGCTGCTCGAGCGGTGGCGGCAGGCCTACCTCGCCACGTTCGTGCCGCCGGGAGCAGTCGTCGACACGACCGGTCCTCTCGAGCAGAGCGTGGACGCGTTGCTCCGGGTGCTGTGGCAGGAGCTGGACGATCGACAGCGGTGGACGCGTACAGCTCGCCCCGGCCCGCGGTGAGCGGCCCCTCGGCGCTGCACGACGTCGCCGAGCTGCTGCGACCGACTCGCGGCGCTGGCAGCAGCACGGTCGTGGTCGCGCCGGCCGACTGGAGCCTGCCGTCGGAGCTGCCCGACGTGGACGTCGTCGTCTGGGGGCGTGCCGCCCTTGCCGCGGGAACCGGCGCTCGCGAGGCGGCAGGGCGCGCGGCCTCGCGCGAGCGGGTCCTGGCCGGGCTGCGTCGGCGGCCGCCCCGCGGCCGGATCGTCCGTGCGGTGCACCGCATGGACCCACCGGCGCTGCGAGTGGGGCTACGCGCCGATGCGCGCAGCGTGCTGCTGCGCGGTCTGCTCGTCGAGCTGGTCCGTCCTGCCGCGCCGCGGCGCGTCCTCGACGCCGTGCTGGAGGCAGCCCGGGTAGGTACGCCACCGGGGAAGCTCCGTCTCGGCGCCGGCGGCACGCTGCTCCTCGCCGTCGATGACGCCCGCGGTCCCGGCGTCCTCCGCGCCGCACCGGCAGGAGCCCCGGGTGACCCCGAGCCCGTCGCCGCGGCTCTGCAGGCCGTCGCGCACGACGACCGGGTCCCGTCGCTGCACTCCGCGGGCCAGACAGCCGGCGCCAGCTGGACGCTCGAGTCACGGCTCCGTGGGACGCGCCCACGCGGCCTGTCGCCGGGGCTGGTCGAACAGGTCGCCGAGTTCTGCGCCACGCTGCCGCAGCCGGACGGAGCCGCCTCTGCCGAGGGCGACCTGGACCTGCTCGCCCGGCAGCTCCCGGAGCACGCCACGGCGCTGAGCGCGCTCTCGGACGACCTGGCGCCGCACCTCGTCCAGCTGCCCGCGGTCGGCCGGCACGGCGACCTCTGGTCGGGAAACCTGCTCGTGGACGACGTCCGGCTGTCCGGGGTGCTCGACTGGGATGCCTGGTCGCCGGCGGGCGTGCCTGGGACGGACCTGCTCCACCTGCTCGCGACCGAGCAACGGCTGCGCCGGCGTACCGCCCTCGGCGAGGTCCTGCTCGGCCGGCCATGGGAGGAGCGGGCGGCGCGGGCGGCGCTGGGCGCGTACTGGCGACGTCTCGACCTGCCGGTCCCGCCGGCCTCCGGGCTGGCCGCCGTGGGGCTAGCCTGGTGGGCGGCACAGCTCGCGGGGGACCTTCGTCGTACGCCCGCGCTCGCTGCAGACGCGCGCTGGCAGGAGCTCAACGTCCAGCGGGTGCTCGATGCGCACGCCGATGGGCGGCTGTCCCCGTCGTGACAGGTCCCGAATGCGGTGTTAACGTCCGCCGCCGCCGCTGAGGAGGATGGCATGAACCTGCGCGAGCTCAAGGCAGAAGCCCGAGGCGCGGTGCCCGAGCAGGTCCTGGCTCGATGGCGTCCGGTGCGTGACGCGGTGCTGGCCCTGCGGCTGCGCGGCGACGCGGTGCAGTGCCCGGTCTGCGCGGGCCGGTACGCCCGCTTCGCGGCCTTCAACAGCCGTGCCGGTGCCCGCTGCCCCGGCTGCTCCTCCCTCGAGCGGCACCGCCTGCTGTGGAGGTTCCTCGAGCGGGACACGGACCTGTTCACGCGTCCGCAGCGCGTGCTGCACATCGCGCCCGAGCGCTATCTGCGGACCCGTCTCGCCGCGGTGCACGGCGCGGGGTACGTCTACGGCGACGTCGCCGACCCCGAGCACCGGCTCGACGTCACGAGCCTGCCCTTTCCCGACGGCTCCTTCGACGTGGTGCTGTGCTCGCACGTCTTCGAGCACGTCCATGACGACGCGCTCGCGATTGCCGAGGTGCGTCGGGTGCTCAGCCGGGACGGCTGGGCGGTGCTTGACGCGCCGGTGGACGAGGGTCGGGCGACGACGTACGAGGACCCGACGATCACGTCGGCCAAGCAGCGGCGGCAGGCGTTCAAGCAATGGGACCACGTGCGCATCTACGGTCGGGACTACGTCGAGCGGCTCCAGGCAGCGGGCTTTCACGTGCAGCCGGACAGGTTCTCCCCGCAACCGGGCGAGAGCGAGCGCTGCGGGCTGAGGGCAGGCGTGGACCGGCTGTACTTGTGCCGGCCTCGCTGAGCCGTCGAGGCGAGCCTGAATTCACTATTGGGGGTCCGGTCGTCCGATCCCACCCGGACGACGAGCAACAGCGCCGCAACGGTCAGACCGAGCGCGAGACCGAGCAGTCCGTGCACCAGCACGGGCCGGGAGAGTTGCGTGGTCATGATCGTGCTGCCGCCCCAGGGCAGGAGCGAGAAGCGGGGGCCCTCCTCGGACGCCGCACCTGTCCGCAGCGCATCCACCCGCGCGGAGAACGCCTGGAGCAGGCCTCGGGCGAGACGCGCGCTGCGCTCGCGGTCGCCGTCGACCACCTGGGCCGAGAACGTCAAGGTGCCCGGGGGCCGGGTCACCGAGATCCGGCCGGCGATCTCGCGCGGCGACAGGTTCACCCCGGTGCGTTGGCCGATGTCGACGGTGACTGCCGAGCTGGTGACGAGCGAGGCCAGGGTCCGGACGATGGTCTCGCGCTCGGCGGGCCCGCCGGACGAGCTCACCACGAAAGGCACGGAGGACACCCAGCGCTGGGGCGCCAGCGCGGTCGCACCCGCAGCGACCGCTGACGCGGCCAGCGCGAGGACCAGGACGGACACGACGAGCGGGCGCGGCGTGAGACGCAGCCGGTGGCCAAGGTCGTTTGCCGTGGGCGCCGGTGACGCAGCGTCGGCACGCTCGGCGGGCAGCGGCGGGCGCCCCCCGAGCACGACGCCCAGTGCGACGAGAAACCACAGCAGCTTGTTGTTGACCACCGACAGGAAGAACGAGGCTGCGAGGAAGGCGACGAGCATCATGGGCAGGGCCCTGACCACCGGATCCGCCGTCGCCCGCGCCGCCGCCCACAGCTGCGCTCCGGTGAGGACGAGCACGGCGACGAACAGCGCCGCGCCCATCAGTCCGTACTCCACCAGCGTCTCGAGGTAGATGTTGTGGACCTCGATGCCCTCGGAGAGCAGCAGGTGGCTCTTGACGAGCTCGACGCCCGGCTCCGTGACGAGCAGCTCGACGCTGCGCGGCTTGAAGTTCCCGCCGCCGATGCCCAGCAGCAGGTGGTCCTGCCACTCCCGGAACGCGACATACCAGATATCGAAGCGCCCGCTGGCCCGGTCGTCGATCACGCGGTCGGGGGCGAACCGACGGCTGAAGGTCATCGTGACGGCCACGAGCGCGACACCGATCGAGATTCCGCCAGCGATGGCAGCAGCGCGGTGCCGGCGGAGCCCCTCGCCGAGGTCGCCGCGCACGAACAGCAGCAGTAGCACGGCGACCGCGGTCGCGAGACCCCCGCGCGACTGGGTCGCGAGCACGGAGGCGAGGATCACCGGGATCGCGGCGTAGCCGACCCAGCGGCGGCCGGGTGCGGCCGTCGTCGCGAGCATCGCAGCGGCCGGAAGCGCGGCCACCTGGTACATCGCGTAGATGTTCGCGTCGCCCTGGAGCCCCTCGGCACGGTCCGCTCCGGCGGCCACCTGGACGAAGGCGGCGGCGGCGGCGAACAGCGCGCCCCCGACGTAGGTGCGGAGCAGCGCCCGTATCTGCTCGCGCCGCTCGACGAACAGCGTGAAGGCCGCGAAGTACGCAGCGGCCAGTCCGAGCTGGGCGAGCGCGAACGCCCAGGCGCCGGTGTTCTGCGCCCACAGCCCGCTGGACCAGGCCCAGACGGCGAACAGTCCTGCCGGCCACACCGCCAGCCCGGGTCGGAAACGACGTGGCCGCCAGCTGGTGAAGACGAGGCGTCCCACGATGGCGATAGCCGCGACGACCGCGAGCAGCCGGCCCACCCGGACCGGTCCGACGCCCACCGACTCGATGAAGACTGACAGCACCAACAGGTGCAACAGCAGGTCGAAGCGGCGCAGGAGCAGGACGGCGGTGGCGCCGGCGAGCAGCAGCACGAGGACGACCGCAACAGCGGGGCCCAGGGCAGCGAGCAGCCCCAGGGCCACCGCGCCCACCAGCGCGAGCCCGACGGCACCACGGGAGGTGGGCCCCGCTGACGGCGACAGCAGGGGAGTCAGCGTTGGCATGGTCAGCGGACGTCCTTGCCGCGCCGGACGGCGGACACGCGTGCGGCGGCGGCGGGCTGCTGCGGGGCGGTGGCAGGCGCCGACCCGGTACGCAGCGCGTCGGCCTGCCGCAGGATCGACAGCGCGAACACCGCCAGCGCGAAGGCGAAGGCAAGCTCGGGCAGCTCGCCGTACTTCACGAGCACGAAGCGCATGTCGGTGACGAGGGTCAGCCGCAGGAACCGGTAGCCGAACAGCAGCAGGAACGCCGGGGCCAGGCAGAGCGCCGGCAGCAGCAGGTCGACCAGGACCGGTCGGCGATGCCAGCGGACACGCAGCACCACCGCGAGCAGCCCGCCGTACGCACCGGCGAGCAGCTGCGCGATGTTGAAGGCCTTCTGCACCGGCACAGCGGTGATGTTGTGCAAGTTCGTCTCGTCCTGTTGGTTCGCCGCACTCAGCGACTCCGGCGTTCCCCAGTCGAAGATGCGCTGCCCCCAGGAGATCTCCTCCCCGGCGGCGAAGAACGCCAGCACGGCGAAGCCGGCCACCAGGGGGACGGCGAGCGGGAGTCGTCCACGCAGCCGCACCGCGGCCAGCGCGGCGAACACCCCGGCCATGACGAAGCAGACGACCTGGCCCCACTCGAGCACCGAGTCCTCGCGGGTGAGGAGCACGAACGTCGGCCGGTGCAGCAAGCTGGCGGTGACGAGGGCGGTCGCGACCACCGGGAGCCAGAACACGACCCAGGCCGTGCGCGGGCGTACGCCTGCTCGTCGGGCGTCGTCACGGATCGTGTCTCGAGCCGCACGCAGCAGCCTCATCGCCACCCCCCAACCCGGTCGATGCTCCTGTCCGTCGTCCTTGTCGACAGCGGAGCGCGACCAATGATACGCGCGGGGTGGCGGATCTGCGGGGGGATCAGCTCCCGGGGCTCGGTGCCCCGCTGGCGCGACCCTCGACGGCGGTGTGCCCGTACGACGTCGCGCGCGGCGCCGTCGGGACGTACGGCTGCCCCGCCACGTCGTCCAGCTCCGGGTCCAGTACGAGGTTGCCGCCGCCGTCCCGGAGACCCGGCACGCCGCTCTCGACGACGCCCACGGAACGCCAGCCGATGTTGTTGCGGACGATGTTGTCCTCGCCGGAGAGGTCGAAGGCCGTCACGCTCGCCCGCCCCGGCCCCGCCCCGACCATGATGTTGCGGTAGACGAGGTTGTCCCTCGAGCCCCAGGCGAACTGGACGTTGGAGGGTCCGAAGTTGTCGACCATCGTGTTGTAGCGCAGAACGACGTTCGCGACCGGAGGCCCGTCCTCGTCGGCTGGACCCACCTTGACCGCGCGGCCGTTCGGGCTCCGGACCAGCAGGCTCTGCTCGACCACGCCTCCTCCGCGCCGGGAGTTCAGGTAGATCAGGTGGTCCTCGTTGGTGCCGTTCGTCTTCGCGGTGTCGTGGACGTGCAGGCGACGCAGCGCGAACCGCTCCGCCTCACCCGCGACCAGGACGGCGGCGTAGGACTTCGCCCCCCAGATCTCGGCGTCCGACAGCACCCAGTCGGTCCCGCCCGTGAGCTTCACCATGTGCTCATCGGAGTCGTTGTCGTCGTCCCAGGTGACGTTCAGGCCCTCGAGCCGCCACCACGTCGGCTCCTCGAGCCACAGCAGTCCGCGTACGACCGGTCGTGCCCTCGCCGCAGCGACGACGCGGATCGGCGCCTCCTCCCGACCGGCCTCGACCTCGACGTCGATCCGCTCCTCGTACGTCCCGTCGGCGACGACAAGGGTGTCGCCGGCCCGAAGCAGAGGCAGAGCGGTCACCAGGGACCCGAAGGGGTTCTCGACGGTCCCGGCCCCGCCGTCGTCCCCGCGCGGAGCCACGTGGAGGACCCGCGCGACCCCGGCTGTCGAGGACGCCGATGCCGATGCCGATGCCGAGGGCTGCTGGCCGGCTGATGAGGCGTCACAGCCGAGCGGGACGGTGACGAGCACGGCGACGGCGACCCCCCGGCTGACACGCAGCAAACCTGACATGTCTCCCAGAGTAGGACGGTGCAAGGCGTCCGCGATCCGCGATCAGGCGGCCGTGCGCTGCGCCGCCGCGCGCAGCAGCCCCTCGTAGGTCCGCGCGACCTCGTCCCAGTCCGGGAGGCCGTGGGCGACGGCGGCCGCGGCTGCACCGACCCGCTGGCGACGCTCAGGATCGGCCAGCAGGTCAAGGGCCAGCGAGGCGAGCTGCTCGGCGTCCGCGCCCAGCGCGAGGTGCTCACCAGGAGCCAGTCCGCGAGCGGCCTCCGGTGAGCAGACGACCGGGCAACCGACGGCGAGAGCCTCGAGCACGGTGTTCTTCGTGCCCCGGCCGAGCGCCCCGGGGTAGACCGCCACCGCCGCGCGGGCGTACACGTCGCGGACGTCGTCGACCTGCCCCAACACCTCCACGCCGTCGCCGGCGAGGGCGTGGACCTGGGGGACCGGACGCCGTCCCGCGACCACCAGGCGGGTCTGCGGTCGCAGAGCCCGGATCCGCGGCAGCACCTGGGTGCAGAGCTCGGTGACGGCGGCGACGTTCGGGGGGTAGTCGAGCGTCCCGACGAACACGAGGAGGTCGGGGTCGGCGGCGTCGGGGTCCCGCGGCGAGAAGCGCGCGAGGTCGACCCCGTTGGGAACAGCGTCCACGTTCCGGTCCAGCTCGACCGACAGCCGAGCGGCGTCGTCGTGGTTGACGACGAGGTATCGGGCGGCGACGGCGCCGACGGCCCGCTCGAGCCGCTGCGCACGGCGAGCCTGCACCCGGTCGTACACCCCGCGGGCGGGGCCGGCCTGCCCCGCCCGCTCGCGCCAGTAGTGCGACCACGGGTCGATCTCGTGCGCGACGACCGGCGCCGCGAGCGACGGGGCGGAGGAGAAGACGTGCAGGCCGTGCAGGTAGACCACGTCGGCGTGCTCTGCGAGTCGCTGGACGACGTCGTCGCCCCCTGCGCGCTGCCACGTCGCCCGGGGGAGTCGGGTCACCGGCAGCGCGGCCAGAGCCGACCGCAGTGGTCGCAGGGGCAGCCGCACCGACGAGCTGCAGCGCGCCAGCAGCTCCGGCGTGGGCTCGGCAGCCCGGTCGGCAAACCACACGAGGTCGATGTCGATGTCGTCCGCGAGCCGGGGCAGGACCTGAGCGGAGATGAGCGTCGCGCCGTTGGCGGCGCCCATGTGCAGGGTCGGCGGGCTCTCGCAGACGGCGAGCAGCCTCATGGCCCGTGCCTGCGTAGCACCTGTTCGTACAGCGCCGTCATGCGCTGTCGGAGTACGGCCGAGTCGTGCCGCTCGGCCGCACGCTCCCGGGCGGAGGCACCCAGGCGACGCCGCAGGTCCGCGTCACGCAGCACGCGCTCCAGGGCGTCGGCGAGCGCCGCCGGGTCGTGCGACGGCACGACGAGCCCGTCGACGCCGTCGCGGACGACGTCGGGGTTGGCGCCGACGGCCGTGACGACGACCGGTACACCGCTCGCCATCGCCTCCAGGATCGCGATCGGCTGGCCTTCCCAGTGCGACGGGAGGACGAAGACATCGGCCTGCGTCAGGTGCTCGCGCACCTGCTCAGGACTGCGCGGGCCGAGCAGGGCCGACTCGTGCCCGGCAGCCCGCACCGCAGCGCGCAGCTCCTCGGCCTCGGTCTCGCCCACCTCAGCAGAGCCGCCCACGACCTGGAGCCGGTACTCCGCGCCGCCGCGGGCCGCGAGCAGCTCCAGAGCCCTCATCAGGTCGACGAGCCCTTTGCGGCGGCTCAGCGTGCCGACGTACAGCAGCGTGGGCGGGTCACCGGCCAGCGGCGCCGTCGGGAAGGCGTCGACATCGACCGCGTTGTCGACGTCCTCGACGACCGTGCCCGGAACCAGCGGGCGCAGCGCTGCGGCACCCGCCCGGCTGACCGTGAGCACGGCGTCCGCGACGGCCAGCCCGCGCAGCAGCAGCCGCACGTACGCACGCGGGGAGAACGCCTCCGCCTGGCCGGAGTTGACCCGACCCGAGTGGACGTGGCACAGCACGGCTGCCCCGCCGAGCCGTCCGGCGACGCAGAGCGCCAGTGCGCGGGCGAGCGGCAGCAAAGGCATCAACGCCGTCTGAACGTGGATGACGTCGGCCCGGCGGGCGGCACGGAAGGTCCGATGCGCGTCCTGGAACGCGTGCCGGACGTTCTCGGTGCTCCAGGTCCCCGCCCGGCGCTCGGCGGTGCGGCAGGTGTTGAGCAGCGACATCTCAAAGGAGCGGTTCAGCCCTGGGTCCTCCACGAGCGTCGTCGCGAAGGTCGCGATGCCGCCGCGGGCCGGCGGCCCCTGAGCGACGACCAGGACCCGTGGGCGCCTGCTGTCCTGATCCGACACCAGTTGACACCCTTCAGTCGACGACGACGGCGGCCCGTCGCACCGGGCCACCGCGAGCGGATCCAGAAGGTTGGGCTCGGGGGAGCCTAACGACGGGGTTGCGCCGTCGAGCACGCGGTGCGCCGGATCGTGATGACGATGCGGGTTGGTTTGACTGCGCACTGTGAGGGCGCTGTGAGGGATACTGTTCGCAGGTGGGCGCATGTGCGCGACCGTGGGAGCGCCCGCGAGGGGCGCCTGCAGACGAGGACTCGACATGACGCAGCCCCTGCCCATCGAGAGTCGTGGGCAGTCCAACATCGTCGCCCAGAGCGCGCTCGCTGCCCGTCGTCACCTGTCGGGCCTGCTCCTCCTCGCGTTCCTCGCGGCGGCCCTGGCCGGCGGGCTCACGCGGCTGCAGCCGAACACCTACGTCTCGACCGTCAATCTCGTCGTCCAGACCACCAGCGGGGCCAGCGACACCGAGACCCTGATCCGCACGATGCAGGCGCTTGTCAGCAGCGAGATCATCGGAGCTGACCTCGCACGCGCGACGGGTGCACGACTGAGCGCAGACGAGGTCGTGGACCGCATCTCGGTGCGACGCCCGCCCGGGGCGGGGGTGTTCACGGTGGCTGTCGCCGACACCGACCCCGAGCGGAGCCGTCAGCTCGCCCGTCAGCTCGTCCCTAAGTTCAAGGACCGGGTCGACGAGCTGTCGCAGCCCGAGCCGGGCGAGCTCGCGGTGAACTACTCGGTACGCCCATGGGCCTCCGGACTCGTCAACACCACCGTCAACCAGCCGCCGGTCGCCAGGAACGCGATCCTCGGCTTCGGGCTCGGTGCGCTCCTGGGCATGCTCCTGCTGGCGCTGCACGCCCGGCGCCACCCCGTCGTGCTCTCCCCGCAGCACGCGAGCGAGGCGTACGAGCTGCCGCTGCTCGGCGCGTTGCCCAGCCTGTCTGCCCGGGGGGCCAACGCCGCCGACGTGCTCGACGTCGTCCTCCCCTCCGGCGGGAGCATCGGTTGGCCGACCCCGCCGCGGCGACTCCTCGTCCTGGTCTCCGACGCGGTCGCGGACCCCGCCGCCGTGCTGCTCGCGCTCGGCGAGTCACTGCAGTCGCACGGACCGGTGGCTCTGCTCGACGCGCACGACCGGCCGGGCTCGTTGACCGACAGGTTCCGCATGCGCCGGTCGCCCGGGCTCGGCGAGGTCCTCGCTGGGGATGCGTCGGTCAGGGCGTTGCTGATCGAGGCCGGAGATCGGCACCAGGTCCGGATACTCGGCATAGGCCAGCACACCCGTGAGGTGATCGACAGCGGGGGAGGCGTGGCAGACCTGGTCCGGAACCTCGCGCGCGACCAATTCGTCATCCTCACGACGTCGGCGGGCGGGGTGCACCCGTGGGTCCGGATCCTCGAGGCCGTCGACGCCGTGCTCGTCGTCGCCACGCTCAAGCGCACCACCGTGGAGGAGGCGCGCGTCACGCGCGACACGCTGCTCGCGGCGCCCGCGCTGCCGGCAGCCGTTCTCGTCCTCGAACACGACCGCATCCTCACGGCGTCCTCCCTATCCGAGCGCGTCGCGCCGGTGGACATGCCGGAGCAGGCGCCCCACGACGACGTACCGGCGGCCGAGCAGGCGCCGGCCGCGGAACAGTCGTCGCCCTGGCCGTCCGTCGGCGCACCGACGTCGGGCCCTGCGGCTTCCTCATCCGCCGCCCCGCAAGGAACGATGCTGGAGCCGAGCTACCGCCAGAGCTGGGGGCAGGGATGAGACTGGTGGTGTTCTCCCGCCCGGTCTGACTCTGCTAGCGGCCGGCGCGAACCTGCTGCCTTTTAGGTGATCCGTCGGCCGGGCGGGAGACAACCTGGCGCGATCAGCGTGGTGGAAGTGACGTCGCTGCAACGACTACGGCCCCCGGTGTCAGGCCGCCGGGTGCAGGGCCACGAGCTGGCCG
>JBBSNO010000085.1:0-11288 GCA_038232615.1 Actinomycetales bacterium | reverse complement strand
GACCCGCGTCGACCGCCAGGCGCGTGAGCACCGAGCGGTCGTCGATCCGTTCGCCGTCCCGCATGTAGGCCTGCAGGAGTGCCTCCTTCAGCCTGCCCTGCAGCGCGTAGCCGTCGTCCGCGGCCGCGGCGGCGTGCAGCAGGCGGTGCGCGTCGCCGGTGTTGCGGCCCGTGGCCCGGTCGAGGCGGAACTCGAGCCCGTCCTGCGCAGCCACCTGGGTCATCTGTTCGATCATCGCCAGGCCGGCCTCGCGCCCACCTCCGTACTTCTCGCCGAGGTGCCCCGCGTGGTCGCCGGCCATGTCAGGGTCGGAGACCTTTGCGGCCGGGTCGAGCTGGAAGCTGCGCCACCGGATCGTCACCCCGTCGGCGTGCTCGAACTGCGCCAGGGCCGCCTCGAGCCGGCGCTTGCCGACCAGGCACCACGGGCACACGACGTCGGACCAGACCTCGATCATCATGTCTGACCCAACCGCCTGGGCACCGGACGGCATTCCGGTCCCGCCGGCGAGGCTCAGGCGGCCTCGGGCAGGTAGTCCGCCCACAACGGGTGCCGCGTCTCGGTGCCGTGCAGCACCCACGCGGGGCCGCGCGGGGCATAGGGCCGCACCGAGAGCACCCAGCTCATCTCGTCCGGCGTCCGGTCGCCCTTGGCGTTGTTGCAGCGCACGCAGCAGGCCACGAGGTTCTCCCAGCTGTCCGGTCCGCCGCGGCTGCGCGGCACCACGTGGGAGACGGTCGTGGCGCTGCGCCGGCAGTAGGCGCACCGGTGTCCGTCGCGCCGCAGCACCCCGCGACGCGACACCGGGACGGAGCGACCGAACGGCAGCCGGACGTAGCGCGTGAGCAAAATGACCGATGGTCTCGGCAGGCTGATCGCGGCGCCGATCACCGGCAGGTCGTCAGCGGCGAGCACGCTCGCCTTGCCGGCCAGCACCAGGACGATCGCCCGGCGGAACGACACCACTGCCAGCGGCTCATAGCTGGCGTTCAGGACCAGAGTGCGCATCGGCTGCTCCTTCTGCGGATCCCGACGGCTTCGGGACCCCGAGTCGGGCCGGAGGACAGCAGGAGGCGCCGACGACGACAGAGTACGGAATGGTCCGCGATCTTCGCGCGCACATCCCGGCGACGCGCGGGACAGCACCGGCCTGCCCCGGACACCGCGGCTCGACTTGCTGTGACTCTGATACCCCCCTAGGGTATCTGTGGAAGGACCGGGAACGCCGTCCGCCGAACCTCGGTGTGCGTCCTAGGAGACACGGATGTGAGGCTGGAACCGTGACCACCGCACGCATGGCGACTCGAGTGCTGACCCGGCCTCGCGTCGTCGCTGCAGCAGATGACCCATGCCGAAGACCCCCACGAGGCACCCACCCAGGCCGGCGTCGCCGCACCGTGCGACCACGGGTGCCCGTCCGGCGGCGCCGGCGTGGTCGAGGTCTGCCTGATGGTCCTGACGGCAGCGGCCTTCCTGCTGCTCGCGGCCCGGGCACCGCGCCCTGCGCCGCGGGGCCGACCCACGCGCCGGCTGCTGCCGCCACGACGCGCCGCCACACGACCCCTTCGCCCACCGTCGCTGTCGGTGCTCTGCATCAGCCGGACCTAGACCCGCGCGATCGGTACCGCGCAGGGTCGCTCCGGCGATCGCAGAGGCATGACCACCCCACGACGGAAGGAACCACCATGAAGCGCACACTCGCGCTGACGGCGGCCGCGCTGGCCACCACCCTGACCCTGACTGCCTGCGGAGGCGGCGACGACGACGCGACCCCGGCGGCTGGTGACGAGAGCAGCGCGTCGGCCGAGGCCGCCCCGGCCGAGGGGGACTTCGCCGAGGCCGACGTCATGTTCGCCCAGATGATGATCCCCCACCACGCCCAGGCGGTCCAGATGAGCGACATGCTGCTCGCCAAGGAGGACGTCGACGACGACGTCAGCGAGCTGGCCGAGGAGATCAAGGCCGCCCAGGCGCCCGAAATCACTCAGATGTCCGGCTGGCTCCAGGGCTGGGACGCCGAGGTGCCCCCCACGGACGGTATGGCCATGGAGGACGGCACGGACATGGGCGGGATGAACGGGATGATGTCGCCGGAGGACATGCAGGCGCTCGAGGACGCGACGGGGACCGAGGCGGCGCAGCTGTTCCTCGAGCAGATGACCGTCCACCACGAGGGTGCGGTCGAGATGGCGCAGGCCGAGGTCGAGCAGGGCACCAACCCCGAGGCGATCGAGCTGGGCGAGACCATCATCGAGACGCAGCAGGAGGAGATCGAGGAGAGGCAGGACCTCCTCGCCGACCTCTGACCCCTGCCCATCGGGCGGGTGCTCGCGACGTTCGTCGTGGGCACCCACCCACCTGCACCCGACCGGAGGTCCCGGCGTGCCACTGACACACCCACGACGGGTGCCCACCGCCCTGCTGACCGCGGTCACGGTCCCGGTGCTCCTGACCGCCTGCTCGAGCGCCGAGAGCCCACCGCGGCCCGGCGCCGACGAGAACAGCCAGGCGGCACTGCCCAGCGAGCACGTGCACGCGGTGGCGGTGAACCCGGCCGACGACCAGGTGTACCTCGCCACCCACGACGGGCTCTTCGCCCCGGAGAGCGGACCCGAGCGGATCGGGCCGTTGGTCGACCTGATGGGCTTCACCGTCGCCGGACCGGACCACTTCTACGCATCGGGGCACCCCGGACCGGGCACCGACCTGCCACAGCCGGTCGGGCTGATCGAGTCGACGGACGGTGGCCGCACCTGGACGTCGGTCTCCAGAGGTGGCGAGTCCGACTTCCACACGCTGACCGCCTCGTCGTCCGGCGTCACCGGTTTCGACGGTTCCGTGCGCACCAGCACGGACGGCGTCACGTGGGAGACCAGCGCCTCGCCGCCCGCCGCGCCCTTCGACATCGCCGCGTCCCCCGACGGTGCTGCGCTGCTCGCGACGACCCAGGACGGGCTGATCCGTTCCGACGACGGCGGGACCACCTGGTCGGAGGTCGACGCGGCACCTCTGCTGCTGCTCGTCGAGTGGGCGGATGCGACGACCGCTGTCGGCGCGACGCCTGACGGCGAGATCGTCGTCAGCACGGACGCGGCGCAGACCTGGGGCCAGGTCGGCGAGGTAGGCACGTCGCCCCAGGCGCTGGGGGCGCAGACCACCGGGGCCGACGGGCTGCGGGTTCTCGTCGTCGCAGGTTCCGAGCTGCTCGAGTCACGCGACGGCGGGGCGACGTTCGGCTCCTCGGGCTCGGCCGGCGGCTGATGGATACGACTGACGGCGGCAGCGCGCACGTCGACGTCGCCGACACCCGGTGGGGCCGGCGGCCGGGCGCGCGTCCCCCGCTGCCCGCCTGGACGCCGGTGGCGTTCGCCGTCGGACTCGGGCTGCTGCTGACGCTCGTGGTCGTCCTCGTCGTCCGGCCCCCCGGTCCACTGGACCAGGCCAGCCTCGCCGACCAGCGGAACGGCCTGCTGCTGGAGGGGCCCACGGTGGCTCGTGAGGTGGCGGGGGCGACCTTCGGCGACCAGCCGGTGGTCCTGCTGTTCCTGCGCGAGCCGCCGGACGCCGAGACCCTCGCCGGGTGGGAGGGAGGGATCCCGGACCGCGCACGCGTCGTGGCCGTCGTCCAGACCGCCGATCCCGAACCCTCGCAGGTGCCAGGCGTCACGGTGCTCGACGACCGGGAGCAGCGTCTGGCGACCGCTGTCGACCTGCCCGAGCCCAACGCAGGAGGCCCCGGTGTCGGCTACGCCGTCGTCGACAGCGACCGCGTCGTCCGGTACGCCACCCTCGACCCGGCCTGGCGCTTCAACGCGTTCGAGGTCGCCACCATCGTCGGGTCCGTGCCGTGAGCTCACGTGCCGTGAACGACGCCTGGGCGGTCCCGTACCGGGCCCTGCGCCCGGCCAGCCTGGCCGCGCAGGTCGTGGTGCTCGCGGTGGCCGAGGTCCTGCTGTTCATGTCGTACTCCGGCCACGACTCGCGGTTCCACTGGGCAGCGCACTTCCTCGTCGGGCTGATCGCCACGACGGCGTGGCTCGCCGTGTACCTGCTCGTCGCCGCCCGTCCGGCGCCGATGCAGATCGGCACGGTGCTGGTCTTCCACGTCGTGGCCATGGCGCCGGACCTCCTCTTCGTCGCGGGCATCCCGCACCGCCGGTGGATGGACGTCTTCTTCGCGCACGTCGCCGTGCACTACATCCCCGGTGGCGTCACCACCTGGCTCGTGCTGGCGCTGCTCGCACTCGCCGCCTACACGGTGCTGGTCACGCGGTGGCTGCGCGCACGGCACACCGAGGCCGCACGGGGGATGGCGCCTGGCATCGGCATCGGCGGCCGCGCCGTCGTCTACGCCCAGCGCAACCCCCGCAGCACCGCACTCGCGCACCGGCACGCGGGCCCGGACGGCGAGCCGGTGCTGCTCGTGCACGGCCTGGGGGGAACCGGCGCGCAGTGGGCGCAGGTGGCGGACCGCCTCGCGGGCGAGGCCCTGCCCAGCCTCCGGGTGGACTTGCTGGGCCACGGGGGGTCGCTCGACATCGGGACGCGCTTCACCGCGGCCGAGCAGGCCAGCGCGCTGCTGCGGCTCCTCGACGACCACGGGCTGGACACCGTCGTCGTCGCCGCCCACTCCTACGGCTGCGCCGTCGCCGCGGAGCTGGCGAACGCCGCGCCGGACCGGGTGCGGCGGCTGCTGCTGGTGTGCCCACCGGCCTACCCCGACTCCGACACGGCTCGGCGACGGATCGGGAACGACTCGTGGATGGTGCGGCGCACGGTCGAGGGCGCCCCGGTGGCCAACCTCGTTTGCGGTGCGATGTGCCTGTCCCGCGGCCTGGTCAGCCGGCTCGCCCCGAGGGTGCCCAGCGACCTCGACCCGGACGTCGCCCGCGGCGGTGTCGAGCACAGCTACCCGGCGATGTGGGACGCGGTCGCGACGCTCGTGCGCGAGAACCCGCTCCCGGAGTGGTTGCGGCAGCCCGGCCGGCCGACGTCGGTGCTGCTGGCGCACGGTGACACGACGGCTGTCCCCGGCGACGTCCGGGCCGTGGGCGTGCACCCTGACGTCGACGTGGTCGAGATCGCGGGGGTGCACGAGCTCACGATCACGCAGCCGGACGCGGTCGCTACATTCGTCGTCCGCGCCCTGGGAGGTGTTCGTCGTGGGTGAGACGCTCGGCCTGCTCCTGGCCGCCACGCTCGTCGTCCTGGCCGCGTACGGCACGAACGCCGCGCTGGCCGTGGCGCGGTCCCCCGGGGTCCTGCCGTTCGAGTCGGGCACGCCTCCGACGCAGCATGCGGTGTCCCGGTACCACGCCCGCTGGTACGCCGTCACCGTGCTGTTCCTCGCCTTCGACATGGAGATGGTCTTCATGTACCCCTGGGCGGTCGTCGTCGCGGACGTCGGCGCTGGTGCCGTGATCGAGATGTTCGGCTTCCTCGCGGTGCTGATGGTCGGGGTCGTCTACGTCTGGCGCGAGGGGGCTCTGAGGTGGAGCTGAGGAGGCGCCTGACCCGGTGGGCGCTACGACGTCCGCACGTGATGCTCGTCGCGGCCCCCGGCTGCACGACGCTGCGGTGGGACGTCGAGGCGTCCCTGCAGCGGCGCGGCTGGGCGCACGCCACCTCGCCGGCCGATGCCGACCTCCTGCTCACGGCCGGTGACCTCGGGGAAGGCCTCGGTGCCGCCGCCGACCTGCTGTGGAGCCAGGTGCCGCGACCGCGCCACCGCGCCGTGCTGGCCGTCGGTGCCGTCGAGCAGGGGCTGGACGACGCGGCCGGCGCCCTGCTGGCCGACGCCGCGGACAGACAGCGCCCGCCGCCGCCGGATCACGTCCAGCCGACCGACCAGGATCACGGCGGCGAGGGCGACGCCGCGGACGGCGGAGAGACGGACGGCGGACACGACGATCACGACATGGGTGGCCACGACATGGGTGGCCACGACATGGGCGGTCACGTCGCCGGGCTCCCGATGGCGGGCGGCGCACCGGACCGCGACGGGCTCGAGCTGGACGCCCTCACGGTGCGCCTCGGCCCGGTGCTGCCTGGGTGGCCCACCGGCCTGGTGGTGACGGCGACACTGCAGGGAGACGTGCTCACCGGCGTCAGGACCACCGTCACGGCAGGACCCGGTTCCGAGCCCCGCGAAGAGACGAGCCACCCGACGATGCGCGCGCTCGACGCGCTGGAGCGCCTGCTCGTCGTGGCCGGCTGGTCGACGGCCGCGCGCGACACCGCACGCCTGCGGTCGCAGCTGTGGGACGCCGGGTCGACGACATCGGACCTGGCCCGCCGCGGCCGACGACTCACCGAGCAGGTGCGTCGTTCACGGACCCTCGCGTGGGCACTGCGTGACCTGCCCGAGGTCGAACCCCGCCTGCGCGCCTGGTGTGACGCCGTCGCAGCCGGCCTGGAAGGAAGCGCGGGGGCGGGCGCGGTGGACCCCGTGCCGCTGGAGGACCTGACGGCGCTGCTCGACGGGCTGGACCTGGGCTCGGCCCGGCTGGTGGTCGCGAGCCTTCCGCTGGACCTGACCGCGCCGGTCGATGCGGCGGCCGGCCGATGAACATGGTGGTCACCGCTCTCGTGGCCGCGCTGGTGCTGGGGGCGCTCGCGGCCGCGCTCGACCGGGCCGTGGCCGGTGCAGGTCCTCGCGCCGCCGCCACCGACGTCGCCCGTTCCACGGCGCGCCTGCTCCTGACCCAGGCGCGAACGACGATCGCGCCCGACCGGCTGCTGTGGCGCACCGGTGTGGTGGCCGTGCCGGTGCTGGCCGTGCTCGCAGCCGCCGTGGTGCCGATCGGCGGGGCGTCGTTGATCGCCACCAGCGCGGACCTGGTGTGGTTCAACGCGATGGAGGCCCTGATGTGGGCGGCCGTGTGGCTCGTGGGCTGGGGGCCGAACTCGGTGCACCCGCTCGTCGGCGGCTACCGCTTCCTCGCGCAGGGACTCGCGTACGAGCTGCCGCTGATGTTCTCCCTCATCACCGCGGGTCTCGCAGCGGGCTCGCTGCGCACCACCGACGTCGTCGCGGCGCAGGCCGACCTGTGGTTCGTCGTCACCATGCCGGTGGCCTTCGTCGTGTTCCTGGCCGGCGCGGCGGCGTTCGCCTTCTGGGGTCCCTTCTCCGCGCCCGCGTCGGCCGACATCGCCGGCGGCGTGATGGCCGAGCTCTCGGGCCCCGACCGGCTGCTGGTGCAGGTGGGGCGCTACACGCTGCTCGGCGTCTCCGCCGCGATGGCGACCGCCCTGTTCCTCGGCGGTGGCAACGGCCCCCTGCTGCCGGACGCCGTCTGGCACGGGGTCAAGACGGTCGCGGTCCTGGCGGCGCTGGTCGTCGCCGGGCGTCGCCTGCCCGTCGTCCGCCCCGACCGCTTCGTCGACGTCTCGTGGATGGTGCTGGTGCCCCTGACGCTCGTCCAGGCCCTCGTCGTCGCCGTCCTCGTCCTCGCCGACGTCTACTGAGGCAAGGAGACCCACCGTGCCCGACGTCGCGTGGACGACGCACCTGCTCGCCGCCGTGCTCGGCGTCGTGGCGGTCGCCGGAGGCGTCGCGGTGTTCCGTGTCGACTCGATGGCCAAGGCCACGTTCGCCCTGCTCGCCTCGTTCCTCGCGGTGGCCGGGGCGCTCGCACTGCTTGACCTGACCTACCTCGCGGTGGTCACGGCGCTGATGATGACGATCGAGATGGCCATCATGGCCGTGTTCATGGTGATGTTCATGATGAACCCGGCCGGGTTGATGCCGATGACCATGGTGCACAACCAGCGCGGATCGGTGGTCGGCGGCGGCGTCGTCTTCGTCGTCCTCGCGGCCGGGGTGTGGCTCGTCGACTGGCCAGGGCGTACCGGGGCGCCCCCGCCGGACCCGACTCGGCAGCTCGGCGAGGCGATCATGGGCTCGCACATGCTGGTGATGCTCGTGATCGGCGTCGGGCTCTTCGCCACGATCATCGCCGGCACCGTGCTGGCGACCGGCCGCGGGCGGTACGACCGCTTCGGCGCCGACCTGCAGCGCCCGGGCCCGCGCGACCCGCTCCCCGGAGGGCTGCGCCGATGACCCTGCAAGTCATCCTGACCGTCGCCGCTGCGCTCATCGGCACCGGTGTCTACGGGGCGCTGTCGCAGCAGTCCATCGTGATGATCATGATGGGCCTCGAGCTCGTGGTGAACGGGGTGATGCTGGCCGGTGGCGCCGCGTGGTTCTTCCTGACCCCCGCGCTCCCCGACGCCCAGATGCTCGTCGTCGTCGCCCTGGTCGTGATGGCCGTGGAGATGGCGATGGGCTTCGCCGCCACCATCGCCATCTACCGCGCCCGGCAGGTCGACATGGTCGACATGGCATCGGACCTGCGCGGATGAGCTCTGCCGCAATGGTTCTGGCGGACGCCGGCCTCGTCGCCCTGGTCCTGATGCCGGCCGCCGCCGGGATCGCCCTGCTCTGCGCGGGTGCCTTTCGGGGGCGCGAACCGGTCGGGAATTCCTTGATCGCGGAGGAAGGAGTTGGGGGACGGCGGACGGCGGACGGCGGGGGAGGGGCTGCGGCCGCGATCACGGTCGCCGCCATCACTGCTGCCCTGGCGGTGGTGGTCGTGACCACGGACGCCGGGGCCAGCGCCCCCTTCATCGGCGTCGACGGCGGCGACCTGGCCCTCTCGGTCGACGGCATGTCCCGGGTGCTCGTGCCGGTCGTCGCCCTGGTGGCGCTGGCCGTCATGGTCTTCGCGGCCGGTGAGGTCCACGCGGCCCGGCCGCGCTTCTTCGGCCTGATGCTGCTGTTCACCGCGGCGATGCTCGTCACGGTGACGGCCACCACTCTGCCCACCCTGCTGCTCGCGTGGGAGGTGATGGGCGCGATGTCTTACGCCCTGGTCGGGTTCGCCTGGCGTCGTCCGGGCAAGGTCGGCGCCGGCACGACGGCGTTCCTGACCACACGGCTCGGCGACCTCGGTCTCTACGTCGCCGCCGGTGCGGCCCTGGCCGGGACCGGCAGCCTCGCGCTGGACGACCTCGCCGGCGCGGACGGCGGCTGGCGCGACGTCGCGGCGGCGGGGGTCCTCGTGGCGGCGCTGGGCAAGTCGGCGCAGCTCCCGTTCTCCGCCTGGCTGTCGGCGGCGATGCAGGGCCCCAGTCCGGTCAGCGCACTGCTGCACTCCGCGACCATGGTGGCCGCCGGGGGCTACCTGCTGCTGCGCCTCGGCGACCTGCTCGCTGCCACGGAGTGGGCCGCCGTCGCCGCGGCGTGGGCCGGGGCGCTCACCGCCCTGGTGCTGGGCGTCGTCGCCTGCGCGCAGCGCGATCTCAAGCAGCTGCTCGCCGCGAGCACCGCGGCGCAGATCGGTTTCGTCGTCCTGGCAGCCGGGGTGGGTGCGACGACCGGTGGCCTGGCGCACCTCGTGGCGCACGCCGGCGTCAAGGCCGCGCTGTTCGTGGCGGCCGGGGCATGGCTGACCTCGCTCGGCACCAAGCAGCTCACGGGCCTGCGGGGGGCGGCCCGCCGGCACCGCGGTGTGGGTGCCTGCGCGGTCGTCGCCGCCGCCGCACTGGCGGGCGTGCCGCCGTTGTCGCTGTGGGCGACCAAGGACGAGGTGCTGGCCGGCGTCGACCACCCGGCGCTGCACGTGGTCGCGCTGGTCGCCGCGGGGCTGTCCGCCGCGTACGCCGCGAAGATCGTCGTCGTCGTCCTGGCGGAACCGGCCGCGGACGGCGCACTGGACGTCGAGGAGCCGGGCACCCGCACGGTGCCGCGCACGACACTGCTCCCGGCCGCGCTGCTGGCAGCGGCCGGCGCCGCGCTCGGTGTGGTGGCGCTGCCGGTCGTCGCCGACGGTCTGCGGGAGATCGTGGGCGGCCCCGCCGCGCCTGCGCCCACCGTCGTCGACCTGGCGCTGAGCGCGGTGATCGCGATCGCCGTCGCGGCGCTCGTCCTGCGCCGGCCGGGTCTGCTGGAGCGCCTCGAGCAGACCCCGCTGGCGTCGTGGGCCGGGATGCCTCGCCTGCTCGACGGTCGCCCGGTGCTGGCCCTGGCCGGGCGACTGGCCCGCTGGGACGACGCCGTCGTGGACCGGGCCGTGATGTCGGTGCCGCGCGCGATCCGCCGCGCCGCGACCGGACTGGACCGGCACGGCGAGAGCATGGTCGACCGTGGCGTCGAGGGCGTCGCCGCGCTCACCGCGGGCGCGGGGGCACGGGCTGCGGCCGACGACGTCCACGGGGTCGACGGTCTGGTCCGGGCGTTCGCTCGCGGCGCCGCACGCCTGGGCGCGGCGAGCCGCCGTCCGCAGACGGGGCTCCTGCACCAGTACTACGCCCAGGCCGTCGTCGGCCTGGGCGTCCTGTTCGCCGTCCTGCTCCTGGTGAGGTAACGCGTGCTGCTGACCGTCGTCGTCCTGCTCCCCGCCCTGGCGGCCGCCGTTCTGGCCGCGGTCCCCCGGCTCGGCGGTCGCGCCGTGTCGTGGGTCTGGGTCACCACCGCCGCGGGCGATCTCGCCCTCGTCTCGTGGATGTGGTGGCGCTACGAGCCGGCGAGCCAGGGCGGCTCCTTCGGCGAGGGCATCGGCTACGAGGTGAAGGTCCAGTGGATCCCGCCCGTGGACGCGAGCTACCACGTGGGCGTGGACG
This sequence comes from Actinomycetales bacterium, assembly GCA_038232615.1. Taxonomy (GTDB): domain Bacteria; phylum Actinomycetota; class Actinomycetes; order Actinomycetales; family DASROP01; genus DASROP01. Next base: position 665 of record JBBSNO010000085.1, on the reverse strand, counting down.
GGCTGAGCCTGCCGCTGCTCGCGCTGACCGCGGTGCTGTTCCTCGCCTGCGCCGTCTGGTCGGCCCGCGAGCCCGACCGCCGGCGCACCTACGCCGCCCTGTTCCTGTTCCTGCAGACCGCGTGCCTCGGCACGTTCGCGGCACTCGACCTGATCCTCTTCTTCGTCTTCTTCGACCTCTCGATCGTCGGCATGTACTTCGTCATCGCCGGCTGGGGCCACGGAGACCGGCGGCGCAGCGCGCTGAAGTTCTTCCTCTACACGTTCGTCGGGTCGCTCGCCCTGCTCGTGGGGTTCATCGCCCTGTTCCTCGGCGCCGAGGAACGCACCTTCGACATGGTCGCCCTGATCGAGTCCCCACCGCTGCAGGACTCGCCTGTCGCCGGCGGGTTGGCGCTGCTGGCGATCGGGGTCGGCCTGGCGGTCAAGACGCCGACGTTCCCGTTCCACACCTGGCTGCCCGCGGCCCACACGGACGCTCCCGCAGCCGGCTCGGCGATCCTGGCCGGGGTGCTGCTGAAGCTCGGCACCTACGGCTTCGTGCGCATCGCCATGCCGATGCTGCCGGCGGCGTGGCAGCAGTGGGCACTCGTCGTCATCGTCGTCGGCGTCGTCAGTGTGGTCTGGGGCGCGCTCGTGGCGCTGGCGCAGACCGACGTGAAGCGG
>JBBSNO010000084.1:0-11503 GCA_038232615.1 Actinomycetales bacterium | reverse complement strand
GCGGTTCTGCCCCGACCTGGCTGTCGTGGCGGTGACCGAGACCGAGCGTCGCAGGGGTCGCGCGCTGGCCGACCAGGTGGCCGGTGCGCACCTGGTCGTCACGTCGTACGCGCTGTTCCGCATCGACGAGGACGCCTACCGAGGGCTGACGTGGAGCGGGCTGGTCCTGGACGAGGCTCAGTTCGTCAAGAACCACCAAGCCAAGGCCTACCAGTGCGCTCGGCGACTGCCTGCGCCCTTCAAGCTGGCCATCACCGGTACTCCGCTGGAGAACAGCCTGATGGACCTGTGGTCGCTGCTGTCCATCGTCGCGCCGGGGCTGTTCCCGAGTCCGCAGCGCTTCTCCGAGGACTACCGCACGCCGATCGAGCGCGGCGGCGCCCCCGAACGGCTCGCGACCTTGCGACGTCGCGTCGCACCGCTGATGCGGCGGCGAACCAAGGAGCAGGTGGGTACCGACCTGCCGCCCAAGCAGGAGCAGGTGCTCGAGGTCCTGCTGAACCCACGCCACCAGAAGATCTACCAGACCCACCTGCAGCGGGAGCGGCAGAAGGTGCTCGGCCTGCTCACCGACCTCGACAAGAACCGGTTCGCCATCTTCCGGTCGCTGACGCTGCTGCGCCAGCTCAGCCTCGACCCCGCCCTCGTCGACGACGCGTACGCCGACGTCCCCGCCAGCAAGGTCGACGTCTTCCTGGAGCACATCCGCGAGGTCGTCGACGGCGGGCACCGTGCCCTGGTCTTCAGCCAGTTCACCGGCTTCCTGCGCACCGTCCGCGAGCGGCTCGACGCCGAGAGCGTGCCCTACTGCTACCTCGACGGCCGCACTCGCAACCGGCCCGCCCGCATCGCCCAGTTCAAGGATGGCGACGCACCGGTCTTCCTCATCAGCCTCAAGGCCGGCGGCGTCGGACTCAACCTCACCGAGGCCGACTACTGCTTCGTACTCGACCCCTGGTGGAACCCGGCCGTCGAGGCGCAGGCCGTGGACCGCGCCCACCGCATCGGTCAGGACAAGACGGTGATGGTCTACCGGCTCGTCGCGGCCGGCACCATCGAGGAGAAGGTGATGCAGCTGAAGGCCCGCAAGCAGTCCTTGTTCGCGCGGGTGATGGACGACGGGGAACTGCTGTCCGCCCCGCTCTCCGCCGACGACATCAGGGGTCTGTTCGGCTGACGGGCGCCGTGGAGTGGCAGCCCCCACATGTGACAACGGCTCGATGGCCGCCTCGGTGCAACCGGGCGGGCAGGCTCGGCTGCACCGACGCTGGTCTCAGCCGCCGAGACCGCCGGGCGCTTGCCCATCAGGTCCTTCGGGTCGATGCCGAACTTGTCCGGCAGGCCGGAGTCCTTGTCGGTGTCGACCTTGTCGGGCAGCTCGGACTGGGCCTGGGTGGCCTTGTCGTCGTCTCCGCGACTCTTCAGCATGTCGATGATCTGCGGCTTGTCGATCTGCATGGTGATCTCCTTCTGCTCCTCGAGGCGCCGCTCCGGATCGGTGTCACCGAGCGGTTTACGCCGTACGTGCCGTTCGGAACTAGCGAGCCGGAGCCAGGCCGGCAACCCGAGGACGTGCTCGGCCACCGCGCCGGCGGCGGTACGGGCGAGGCGCTGCCAAGCGCGTCCGCAGCGCCTCCCCGACGACTGCGCCGAGGGCCGCTACCGTCGAGGCATGGCACTAGGTCTTCCTGATGACGTCCGCGCCTGCCTGTTCGACCTGGACGGCGTGCTGACGCGAACCGCGACGGTGCACCGCACAGCCTGGAAGCAGACCTTCGACGCCGTCCTGGCCGCTCACGGCCAGGGGCAGTTCACCGACGCCGACTACGCGACGTTCGTGGACGGCAAGCCACGCCGCGACGGGGTCCGGGACTTCCTCGCCTCCCGGGGTATCCACCCGCCCGAAGGAGACCCCGCCGACCCGCCGGACGCCGAGACGGTGGCTGGGATCGGGAACCGCAAGAACGTGCTGCTGCTCGCACGCCTGGAGACCGACGGTGTCGAGGTCTTCCAGGGGTCGGTCGACTACCTGCGGGCCGTCCGGGACGCCGGGCTGCTCACCGCGGTGGTGACGGCCTCGGCCAACGGCGAGGCCGTGGTGCGCGCCGGCGGCATGGCCGACCTGCTGCAAGCCCGGGTCGACGGCGTCGTCGCCGACCGCGACGGGCTGGCCGGCAAGCCCGCACCGGACACGTTCCTGGCCGGCGCCCGGGCGCTGGGGGTCGAACCCGCGCAGGCCGCGGTGTTCGAGGACGCCCTGGCAGGGGTGGCTGCCGGTCGCGCCGGCGGCTTCGCCCTGGTGGTCGGTGTCGACCGGGAGGGCCACGCGGACGCTCTGCGGGAGCACGGCGCCGACATCGTCGTCGGCGACCTGTCCGAGCTGCTGGACTGAGAGCGTGGGCGAGAGGCGGCATCCCGCGCCGCAGTTCGAGGTCGACCCCTGGCTGCTGCGGACGTCGGAACTGGACCTGGACACACTGGCGGCGAACGAGTCGCTGCTGGCCCTGTCGAACGGCCACATCGGACTCCGCGGATCGCTGGAGGAGGGCGAGCCGCGTGCCGTCCCGGGCACCTACGTCAACGGCTTCTTCGAAGAGCGACCACTGCCGCACGCCGAGGCCGGGTACGGCTTCCCCGAGTCGGGGCAGTCCGTCGTCAACGTGACGGACGGCAAGTTGATCAGGCTGCTGGTCGGCGACTCCCCCTTCGACATGCGCTACGGCACGGTGCGCTCGCACGAGCGTGTCCTGGACCTGCGGGCCGGGCTGCTGGCCCGGAAGACGGAGTGGGTGTCACCGAACGGCTCCGCCGTGCGGGTCACCTCGAGACGGTTGGTGTCGTTCACCCAGCGCGCGCTGGCAGCGATCAGCTACGAGGTGGAACCGCTGGACGGCGACCTGTACATCGCCCTGCAGTCGGATCTGCTGGCGAACGAGCCCGCGAACGGCGCCTCCCGCGACCCGCGGCGCGGGACGTCGCTCACCCGGCCGCTGCATGCCGAGCTCGCGGCCCGCCGTGACCATCGCGCCGTATTGGTGCACCGGACCGAGCGGAGCCACCTGCGCATCGCCGCCGGGATGGACCACGTCCTGGACGTGCCGGACGACGTCGAGACGACGATGGAGGCCGCGGGCGACCTGGCCCGCCTCACGGTGGCGGCACGCCTGCCGAGGGGGTCGCGGCTGCGGCTGGTCAAGCTCCTGGCCTACGGGTGGTCGAGCCGCCGGTCCGCGCCGGCGCTGCGCGACCAGGTCGAGGCGGCGCTGGCCGTGGCGAGGCTGACCGGATGGGACAGCCTCGTGGAGCAGCAGCGGCGCTTCCTCGACGAGTTCTGGGCCCGGTCGGACGTCCGGCTGGAGGGAGACCCGGAGCTGCAGCAGGCCGTCCGCGTCTCGATGTTCCACGTGCTGCAGGCGGGCGCGAGGGCGGAGTCACAACCGTTGCCCGCCAAGGGGTTGACCGGCCCGGGCTACGACGGGCACACGTTCTGGGACACCGAGACCTTCGTTCTGCCGATGCTGACCTACACGATGCCGACCGCGGCCAGGGACGCGCTGCGCTGGCGGCACGCGACGATGGACCAGGCCCGCCAGCGCGCCGCGGAGCTGGGGCTGGGCGGGGTCGCGTTCCCGTGGCGGACGATCCACGGCGAGGAGTGCTCCGGCTACTGGCCGGCCGGGACGGCGGCGTTCCACATCAACGCGGACGTCGCCGACGCCGTCGTCCGCTACCTGTCGGCGACCGACGACACCGACTTCGAGGTCGCGTGCGGGGTCGAGCTGCTGGTCGAGACCGCCAGGCTCTGGGTCTCCCTGGGGCACTTCGACGGTGACGGCGGCTTCCGCATCGACGGAGTCACCGGACCCGACGAGTACACGGCCGTGGTCGACGACAACGTGTTCACGAACCTGATGGCACAGCGGAACCTGCGGGCGGCCGCCGACTCCTGCGGGCGGCAGCCCGACGTCGCCAGCCGGCTCGACGTGACCCCCGACGAGGTCGAGCTGTGGCGTGGGGCGGCCGACGCGATCGTGCTGCCCTACGACGAGGTGCTCGGCGTCCACGAGCAGTCGGAGGACTTCACCGCCCACGCCGAGTGGGACTTCGACGGCACCCCGGCGGAGGCGTACCCCCTGCTGCTCAACTACCCGTACTTCCAGCTCTACCGGACGCAGGTCATCAAGCAGGCCGACCTGGTGCTGGCCATGCACGTGCGCGGCGACGCGTTCACGCCCGAGCAGAAGGCCCGCAACTTCGCCTACTACGAGGCGCGGACGGTGAGGGACTCCTCGCTGTCGGCCGCCACGCAGTCGGTGATCGCCGCCGAGGTAGGGCACCTCGACCTCGCCTACGACTACTGGGCGGAGACCGCGTTCACGGACCTGCACAACCTCCACGGCAACATCGGCAACGGCCTGCACATCGCGAGCCTGGCCGGTGCGTGGCTCGGGGCGGTCGCCGGCTTCGGTGGGATGCGCGACCACGACGGCCTGCTGACCTTCGCCCCCCGACTGCCACCGGCACTGTCACGGATCTGCTTCCGGATGGCGTTCCGCGGACGCGTCCTGCTCGTCGACATCCGCCGGGAGGACTCTGAGGACGAGCCGACGAGCCGAACAGAGCAGGCCACGTACCGGCTGGTCAGCGGGGACGCCGTCCGCACCTGGCACCACGGCGAGGCGGTCGACCTCGAGCCCGGCACGCCCGTGACGCTGCCCGTCCCACCCCCGCTGGAGGTCGACCCGGTGCACCAGCCCGCGGGCCGCGCGCCGCTGCGCCGCCGTCCGGGCTGATCACCTCAGGCCAGCAGCAGCTCCCACGTCCCGGCCGCGACCCCCGCGGCGGGCGCGGCCGCGCCGACCGCGACCCCACCGAGGACGACGAGGGTGTCGGCAGCGGTGAACCGGCTCGTGCGCGCCCACGTACGCCGTGAGGTCACCCCGAACCCGCGGGCCTCCATCGCCGTCGCGAGCGTGGTGGCCCGGCGGATCGCGAGCACCAGCAGGGCGAGGACCTGCCCGCCCGTGGTGCGCAGCCGGCCCAGCCAGCCGTCGTCCCCCAGGCCCCTGGCGCGGCGAGCCAGCGAGAGCATCTGCCACTCCTGCGCGAGCACGCCGACGAGCCGTGTGGCAGCGAGGGCAGCGAGCACGAACCGGTGCGGCAGGCGCAGCACCTGGGCCAGGGCGTCGGCGAGGTCGGTCGGGTCCGTGGTGGCCAGGAGCACGACGCCCGGCAGCCCGATCGCCATCACGCGCAACGTGATCGCCGCGCCGGCGGTCAGCGAGCCCTCGGTGACGGAGACCGGGCCGAGGTCGGCGAGCACGGGTCCTGCGTCGACGCCGAGCCACGCCGTCACCACCCCCGCGGGGACGGCGGCCACGAGCAGCACGAGCGTGCGGCGCAGCAGCGCACGCGGGCGTAGACCGCACCAGGGCAGGCACGCCAGCTCGAGCAGCAGGGCGACGCCGGCGGTGACGACGTCCACGGTGAGCAGCAGCGCCACCGACACCGCGAGCGAGACCGCGAGCTTGGCCACCGGGTTGGCCCGCGCGAGCACCGCCGAGCGGTCGGTGTCGCCGGCACCGGCGAGCAGGTCGACGGCGCTCACGACCTGGGCTCGCTCACGGTGGTCGGCCCGCTCCCCGTGGTCAGCCCGCTCACGCGTTGCTGCACGGCACCGGCGTCCAGCACCAGGACGTCGTCCGCGAGCGCCTCGACCAGCGCCGTGTCGTGGGTCGCGGTCACCAGCGCCGCGCCGTCATCCAGCAGGCCTGCGAGGAGGTCGACGAGCTCGGCCCAGGTCCGCGAGTCCTGGCCGAACGTCGGCTCGTCGAGCACCAGGACCCGCGGACGGGTGGCCAGTGCGGTCGCCACGGAGAGGCGTCGCTGCTCGCCGCCGGAGAGGGTGAACGGGTTGGCCTGCGCGAGGTGGGTGAGGCGGAGCCGCTGCAGCAGCTCGTCGGTGCGAGCGTCGACCGCCGCCACGGGTAGGCCGATCCGGCGCGGCCCCACCGCGAGCTCGTCGATGACGGTCGAGGCGACGAACTGGTGGCGAGGGTCCTGGAAGACGGATCCGATGCGGCGCACCAGGTCCCGCGGCCTCCAGCGGTCGGGCTCGCGGACCAGGCCGCTGCCTCGCCCCAGCAGGGGCGGTCGAGCCGTCAGCTCGCCGCCGGTGTGACGAGCCAGACCGGCCAGCGCCAGCGCCAGCGTCGACTTGCCGGAGCCGTTCGGCCCGACCAGCGCCGTCGCCCGGCCGGCGACGACGTCCACGTCGACACCGGCGAGGACGGGCTCCTCGCGGCCGCGACGCGAGACCTCCACTCCCTCGGCGCGCAGCAGGAGCTCGGCGCCGGAACGCCCAGCCCGGGTAGGTGGCCCGGGCAGGTGACCGGGCACCCAGACCCCACGCGCCGCCAGGCCCGCCCCCTCGCGCGCCAGCACGGTCCGGGCGGGTCCGCCGGCCACCACCCCGCCGCCGGGCTCGAGCACCACCACGCGGTCCACGACGTCCAGCCACGTCGCGACCCGGTGCTCGACCAGCAGGCACGTCGCACCCGTGCCGGTCAGCAGCCGGGCGACGAGGCCGGCCAGGCGCGTGCCGGCGTCCGGGTCGAGCATCGAGGTGGGCTCGTCCAGCAGCAGCACGTCGGGCCGCAGGGCCAGGACGCCGGCCAGCGCGAGCCGCTGACGCTGCCCGCCGGACAGGCGGGCGGTGGGGTGGTCCCGCGGGACCCACAGCCGGACGTCGTCCAGCGCCTGCTCCACCCTGGGCCAGATCCCCCCCTGCTCGACGCCATGGTTCTCCAGGCCGAAGGCCACGTCGTCCCCGCACCGCGCGAGCACCGTCTGCGCCTCGGGGTCCTGCAGCAGCAGACCCGTCCGCGCGGCACCGGTTCCAGTCGTCACCGCCACCGTCCGCGCCTGCTGCGCCGGGACGCCGTCCAGCAGCAGGGTGCCTTCGGCCTCCCCGTTGCCGTCGGGCCCCGGGTCCAGCAGGCCTGCGACCGCAGCGAGCAGCGTGGACTTGCCGGCGCCGCTCGGTCCGAGCAGCAGGACGCGCTCCCCGGAGTCGATGTCGAGGTCGACACCGCGCAGCGCCCAGGCCCGGCGACCGGAGTGCCGCCACCCCCAGCCCCGGGCCCTGATCGCGGTCATGCGGCCGCGCTCAGACCCGGCGGGCGTCGCGGCCGGAGGCGAGTGGGGCCAACGCGCCCGTCTTCGCGACTGCCCTCGTCAGCGCCCACCCGCCCAAGCCGGCGATGACGACGCCGGAGACCACCGTGAGGGCGACGTACAGCGTCTTGTAGCCCGGAGGGAACGCCGGGAAGTACACGAAGGAGTCGAGCAGCCCGACCACGAGCCCGGCGCCGGCGCCCGCGCCCAGCGCGGCGGGCAGCCCCCAGCGGCGGAAGAGCAGCAGCGCGAAGATAACCTCCGCACCCAGCCCCTCGAGGAACCCGTACCAGACGGTCGCGAACCCCCACTGGTTGCCGAGCAGGGCGCTCAGCGTCGCCGCCACCAGCTCGGTGTACAACGCCGCCCCGGGTCGGCGGATGATCAGCCCGCCGAGGACGCCCGGCAGCAACCAGACGCCGACGAGGACGCCGGACGCCGGTGGGAAGAAGGCCAGGCCGGCGGACAGGGGCGCGTACGCGGCGTTCCAGGCGAAGAAGACGAAGCCGCCGACCACGCCGAGGACGCTGGCCACGACGATGTCGACCACGCGCCAGCGGGGCCGGTCCGTCGACGTCCACCCGCCGAGCCACAGTCCTGCGAGCGCGACGAGCAGCGCGACGGGAAGGGTCAGGGTGGCGAGGTCCGTGTCGAACAGCGTCGGGCCAGACGGCAGGCCGACGACACCGATCGCGGCGCCGGCGACCAGGCCGACGGCGGCGACGGCCAGTCCTCTGGTGGTGAGCCTGCGGTGCGGGGGGCCGACGGGCGTTGTCTCGTCTGTCGTCGTCCGGTTGCTCGTGCTCATGTGCTGTCTCCTCCTGTTGTTCCAGGAGGGGCACCGCGACACCGGACGGCGACGGCCCACGAGGCGACGACGCACGGTGCACGGGAAGAGATCCCGACTCCCTACACCGGTGCTAACCGGATCAGGTTCGAGGGTCTGCGGGCTGACCGCACTCTCAGCGCCATGTGGCGCTCCCCTGTCGTTACGTCCGCAACGCTACACCGGGTTGCCGCCGGGCGCCCGGTGCGCCAGGGTCGGTGCGTGGCAGACACAGCATGGAAGGTGATGGGGATGAGCTCGGCCATCCTCACCGGCATCGCGGCCAAGAAGATCATGACGGCCGCGTGGACGAAGGGGACCGGCAACGCGCCGCCCGCGAACCCGGAGTCCCCTGACACCAGCTGGGGCGAGGCCCTGGTGTGGGCGCTGGCCTCCGGCGCGCTGGTCGGGGTGGCCCGGATGCTCGCGGCGCGCAAGGCGGCCGACTTCTACCGCCGCAGCGCCGGTCATCTGCCGCGAGGGCTCCAGGACGTCGGCTGAGCCGTCACCGCCGCGGCGACGCCGTTGCCGTGAGACCCTGACCCCGTGCTGCTGAGAGCCTTGCGCGAACCGCGGACGGGATCGCCGTCGCCGTTGGCGCGCCTGCTCGCCGTCCTGCTCGTGCTCGGGCTGGTCGGCGTGACCGCACCGGTGCTGATCCCCGCCGTGCGATGGTTCGTCGACCTGTTCTAGCGGCGGCCTGCCGATGAGCGACTCGGTCGTCGAAGAACCCGATCCGGACGCCGTCGAGCTGGCCCACCGCCTGTTCGACCTGGCCCGTGCCGGTGACGACCAGGTGCTGTCCTACGTGGACGCAGGTGTTCCCGCCGACCTCACCGATCCCCTCGGCAACACGCTGCTGATGCTCGCGGCCTACCACGGCCACGCGGCGCTGGTGGCGGGCCTGGCGGGGCGTGGCGCGGACGTCGACCGGCTCAACGACCGGGGACAGTCGCCGCTGGCAGGCGCGGTGTTCAAGGGCGAGGCGGACGTCGTCCGGGCGCTCGTGGCCGCCGGGGCGGACGCCGACCGCGGCCACCCGACCGCGCGGCAATCGGCACAGTTCTTCGAGCGCGACGACCTCGGGGAGCTGCTGGCGCCGGAGGCGACGGCCTGACAGGCCGGCGCCGTGACAGGACGGCACGGCGGGCAGGCCCGCGCCGGTTCGGCGACGTCAGCCGGGGCGGGGCCCGTCCTGCGGGTGGGCGCGCAGCGCGAGGATGGCGACGTCGTCCTCGAGGTCGTCCCCCACCTGGGCCAGCAGGTCGTCGCACAGCTCGTCCAGTGACATCTGGTGAGTGGCGAGGCCCTCCACCGCCCGGCGCAGCCAGTCGAGACCGTCACTGAGGTGACCGCGGCGCCGCTCGACGAGCCCGTCGGTGAACATCAGCACCGTCGAGCCCGGGCGCAGGGGCGGGGTGTGGCCGGCGTTGGACCACCGCAGCAGCCGCACGTTCGCCTCGTGCTGTCCGTCGGTCTGCTCCACCCGGGCCAGCACGGCGGTGGCCAGCGCCCCGAGCTCGAGGTCCCGGATCGCCTTGTCCAGGGTCTCCAGAACCCTGGCGGGAGGCTTCGCGTAGGCGTAGCCGACGCCGCGAAGGATGTTGCGCAGCTGTGCCATGGACACCGCCGCGCTGCGGTCGTGGCCGGTGACGTCGCCGACGACCAGGCAGGTGCCCCCGTCGGCCACCGTGAACGCGTCGTACCAGTCCCCGCCGATCTGCTGATCCTTGGCTGCCGGCTGATAGCGGCCCACCAGCTGCAGGTCGTCCGGCTGGGGCAGCGCGGTGAGCAGGCTCCGCTGCAGCTGGGCGGACATCGAGCGGGCGGACCAGCTCGCGTCGCGCTCCAGCTTGCGGGTGCGCCTGCTCCCGTGCGGTGCCCAGCCTCTGCGCCACCAGGGTCAGAACTGCAGCCCACCACGTCGAGGAGTCCGACGAGCGCGGTCTCGCGCCGGGAGCCGCGACACCGACGGCAGGAAGGTCCAGCGCGTTGTTGCGCAGCAGCGGCAGGGCCTGGGCCACGATCTCGTCTCCGTCCTTCAGCTCGACCATCTGGTCGCTGAGGCGGGCCAGCAACGCCAGCCGACGACGGTCGAGGATCTGGCGCGTGGTCTCGACGGCGATGTCCAGCACCCCGGCGACCTCACCGCCCCGCCCCGCCACCGGGGAGTAGGAGAAGGTGAAGAAGCACGCCTCGGCGAAGCCCCGACGCTCCAGCAGCAGCCGGGAGTCCTCGACCCACGTCAGACCGGCCGGACGGCCCAGGGCACCAGGGTGCTTGTCGGCGATCAGGGGCACGTAGGCCGCGTTGTAGAGGAGCACGAGCTCGGGTCCCCAGAGCAGCGTCGCCGGGAAGCGGGTGGTCAGCACCGTGCCCAGGGTGAGGCACAGCTCCGGCGACCACGCGGCCACCGGCCTCAGGGATGTGCTGGCCCAGTCGACCTCGTCGTAGAACGTGCGCAGCGCACCGGCACGCGCGAACAGCGGCTCAGGCATCAACCTACCCAGCGGCTGCTCGCCGAGCACCCCGGTTCCGCGAGCCTGACGTGGCAGGCACCAGCCTCGTTACGTCGAACCTGACGGATCGGTGCCTCGGTCGCAGGCCTCAGCAGGTGGTGACGTCCAAGGCCCGGGCGATCGGGACGCCGGGACGGTAGGCGAGGTGCTCGTGGGACGGCGCCTGCAGGACGGCGAGGTCCGCGCGTGCGCCGACGCCGAGGTGCCCGATGTCGTCCCGCCGCAACGAAGCGGCGCCTCCCGCGGTCGCCGCGCGCAGTGCCTCGACTGGCGTCATCCCCATCTCCCGCACCGCGAGCGCGATGACGAAGGGCATGGACGACGTGTAGCTCGTGCCCGGGTTGCAGTCGGTGGCCAGTGCGACGGTGACACCCGCGTCCAGCAGCCGGCGCCCGGACGGGTACGGCGAGCGCGTCGAGAACTCGACCCCCGGCAGCAGGGTGGCGACCGTGTCGCTGCCCGCGAGCGCGTCGACGTCCGCGTCGTCCAGGTAGGTGCAGTGGTCGACGCTCGCGGCACCCAGCTCAACCGCGAGGCGGACGCCGGGACCGGGTCCGAGCTGGTTGCCGTGCACGCGAATGCCCAGGCCCGCCCCCGTGCCCGCCACCAGCACCGCCCGCGCCTCGTCGACGTCGAAGGCATGGGGGCTGCCCGGTTCGCAGAACACGTCGACCCACCGCGCGTAGGGGACGCTGGCTGCCAGCATCTCGCCGGTCACCAGGTCGATGTAGGCCGCGCGGTCGGCGCCGGCCGGGACGACGTGCGCGCCGAGGTAGGTGGTCTCGCTCGTGACGGTCGAGGCGATCCGCAGCGCGCGCACCTCGTCGTGAACGGTGAGTCCGTAGCCGCTCTTGACCTCCACGGTCGTCGTCCCCTGGGCCCGCCTCTCGCCCCCCCGTTCGTGCAGCACCCGGGCGCGCTCGTCGTCGCCCGCCGCGCGGGGGGCCGCGACCGTGGTCGCGATGCCACCACCGGTGTACGG
>JBBSNO010000083.1:0-11622 GCA_038232615.1 Actinomycetales bacterium | reverse complement strand
TCTACCGCTACGCGCGCAACCGGGTGCGGGAACCGGACGGCGGTGAGCGCGCCGCGAAGGGCCTCGAAGTCGACCTAGGCGAGGGCTCCGGGCCAACGCACTGACCGACACCACGAAGGTTTCTTCCTGAGCCCCCGCCCGCCCCGGACCCGGCCAAACCCGCGCGCCAACCCCAGGGACGCAGTCCAACCAACTGTGATCATGTGCCGCAAGCCGAACGGCTTACGACAGACCCGCGGACAGGATGCTTCGACGGCGCAGCATCGCCGAATGAGGATCGGTGACCGGGACGCGCACGTCCTGACAACCACGCAGGTAGCGGCAGACAATCTGCGCACCCGGACCTGCGTCGACGCAGCGTGACAGCATTCGGGCCGTCATGAGAGGACCCAGCGAGAACCCCATGCCGGCCCAGATCTGGGTGCTGGCCGCCGTCGCCCTCGTGGTCGCACTCGGCTTCGGGGTCGTCGCGCCCGCCATCCCGCTGTTCGCCCGCGAGTACGGGGTGGGGCGGACGGCCGTGGGCCTGGCGATCAGCACGTTCGCCTTCTTCCGATTCGCCTCCGCCCTCGCCAGCGGCGCGGTCGTGGACCGGGTGGGCGAGCGCACCGTGCTGGTCGGTGGCCTGGCGCTGGTGTCGGCCTCGACGTTCGCCGCCGCGTTCGCGCCCGGATACGCCGCGTTCGTGGCCCTGCGCGGTGTCGGCGGCATCGGCAGTGCGGGCTTCACGGTCGCTGCGGTGTCGCTGCTGCTCCGCGTGGCGCCGCCCGCGCAGCGCGGCAGGGCCACCAGCGTGTGGCAGGGCGGGTTCCTGCTCGGCGGGGTCGCCGGTCCCGCCGTCGGAGGCCCGCTCACGGCCGTCGACCCGCAGCTGCCGTTCTTCGTGTACTCGGTGGGCCTGTTGCTGGCCGGGACGGTCGCGCTCGTCGGCTTGCGCCGGCTCCCGGACGCTGGCCCGCGCAGGCCGGGCCCGGACACTGCTGGCGTGATCGTCGCCGGTCCCGACGCGCCGACCTCGGCGCAGACCCCCGATCGGGCGGCCCTGCTCACGGCCCTGCGGCACCCCGCGTACCTCGCCGCGCTGGTCGCCAACATCGGCGTGGGGTGGATGCTCTTCGGCGTCCGCAACTCCCTCGTGCCCATCTACGTGGTCGAGGACATCGGGCGGACGGCGACGTGGGCGGGCGCCGGGTTCCTCGTGGGCTCCGTCGCCCAGGCGCTGGGCCTGCTGAGGGCGGGGCACGTCACCGACCTACGCGGGCGACGTCCGGCCATGATCGTCGGTTCGGCCGTCTGCACCGTCTCGATCGCGCTGCTCGTGCTGCCACCGACGCTGTGGGTCTTCCTGGTCTCCATGGCGGGTTTCGGCCTGGGCGCCGCGTTCCTGGCCAGCGCGCCGAGCGCGGTGGTGGGCGACCTGTCCCCCGGGCGCGGCGGCAAGCTCGTCGCGGTGTTCCAGATGGCGGCCGACGCCGGTGCGGTCGTGGGACCGCTCCTTGCCGGCTGGCTGTCGGACACGTTCTCCCCGCAGGTGGCGTTCGGCGTCACCGCGGGGGTGCTGGCGCTGGGGCTCGTGGCCGCGCTTCGGATGCCGGAGACGCGGGGCCGCAGCCCCGTCGTCGTCACCTCGGGCGACCCTGCCTGACCGCCGGACGTCGGGTGCCGCCGTGACCTAGGCCGCAGCCAGTCGGACGAGAAGGCACGGAGGCGGGGCCGCGGTGGACGACACGACCCTGTTCTGCCGCGCGCTGCTCGCGACCGTGTTCGCGGGGCGGTCAAGCTGCGGGACCGCACCGGGAGGCTGGAGGCGGTGACCGGGCGCCGGGAGGTGGCATCGAGCTCGACACGGTGCTGGGCCCGCGACCGACGGTGACGGTCCAGACCGTTGCCGAGCCGGACGGGGAGGTGACGCTGCTGGTCGACGAGGGATCGGGCGCCACCGTGTCGGTGGACGAGCTCAGCGCGCTGGTGTGGTCGCTGCTCGACGGCACCAGCTCGTTGCGCGAGATCGTGGTCGACCTCGCCGGGGCGTTCGGCACCCCCGCGGACCGGGTCGGCGCCGACGTCGTGGCGCTGTTCCGGGCGCTCGGCCGCTCGGGACTGCTGGCCGGCTACGCCGCAGAACCCGTTGACACGGACTCGGACGAGAACACCGACGCCGACGAGGACGCGGCACTGACGCACTGACGAGCGGTCACACAGCCCGCAGGTGCCTGGTCACCAAGGTGGCAGCGGCCGGCGGGTCGACGGCGGCGAGCAGGCCGGCAGCGAACAGCACGTAGTCGGCGTCGACGGTCAGGCGGGCGGACGACGGCACGCGCCACCCGCCGCCGTGGTCGCCCGTCGCGGCGGCGAGCACCGACGTCCGCAGGGCCGGCGAGCCGTGACGCAGGACGCCCCCGGAGCCCACGCCGGTCGTGACACGTCGCAGGTCACGGCCGGCCGCCGCGGACGCAGCCGGCCCGCCGGCCGGGCGGGCGTGCCGCCGCAGGGCCACGGTCACCGCGATCGCGGCCAGGCGCTCGTCCAGCGCTCGACCCGCGTCGTCCTCAGGCACGTGGCCGGGGTTCGCGACGAGCCGCCCGGCCGCCTGCTCGAGGTCATCCCGACCGGACCCGTCGACGAGTCCTTCCGCGACGCCCGCGGCGACGACGCCTCGGGCGCTCCACCGCAGCCCGAGGTCACCCTCGACGGTGCGGGCCCGCCACAGCGTGGCGACGACGTCCTTGCGCAGCGTCGCGTCCTCCCCCTGGGGGGTGATGACGGAGTACACGTCCGTGGTCGCACCGCCGACGTCCACGACCAGCACGTCGCCGACGCCCGCCACGCCGTCGGCGCCGTCACCGAGCAGCTCGACGCCGGTGAGGACGACGTCCGGAGTGGCGCCACGCACCAGGGCTGCGAATGCCGGGCCACTCGAGAGGCCCTTGCCGCCGATGACGTGCCGCAGGAAGACCTCACGGATGGCTGAGCGCGCGGGAGCGGGATCGAGGACGCCGATGCGCGGCAGCACGTTGGCGCAGGCGACGACGCGGCGGCCCGCGTCGACCAGCAGGCGCACGGCCTCGTCGCGGGCCCCGGCGTTGCCGGCGAGGACGACGGGAACCGCGATGCGCGTCCTGGCGAGGGTGGACGCGTTGTGCAGCAACACGTCGGCGTTCCCGCCGTCCGTCCCGCCGACGAGCAGGACGACGTCCGGCCGGGAGTCGCGGAGCTTCCGGACGCCGACCGGGTCGAGCGCCCCGGCGTGGGTGTGGACCACGTGCGCGCCGGCGGACAGCCCGACGCGGTGGCCGGCTTCGGCGGTCACCGCACGCTCGTACCCCACGACGGCGAGCCGGAGCCCGCCGCCGGCACTCGAGCAGCCCAGCGTCTGCGCGGCCGTGCCGGACACGATCTCGAGCTGCGAGGTCACGGCGCGGACGCCGTCCATCACGTCGCCCGAGCTGTCCGTCGGCAGAGTGGTGGGGTGGCTGGCTGTCGCGACCAGGGCGCCGTCCGTGAGGTCGACGGCCACCCCCTTGGTGAAGGTCGACCCGACGTCGACGCAGTGCACGACGGCCACCTGGCACCTGCCTCCCGCGTCTGCTGCTGCTCCCACCGTCTGTTGCCCCGGAGACCGGACGGGGTCAGGCTGGATCGTGCCAGAGAGGGGTCGCGATGCCGGATCCGTCGCACGTCGCCCGGCCACACATGCCGGGCTACGGGGTCGTCGCCGCGGACGCAGGTTCGGGCCTGCTGCCGTGGACGTGGGTCGAGGAGCAACTGACCGCGACGCGGCACTGCTGGGTGGCCACGACCTGGCCCGACGGCCGCCCGCACCTGTCACCGGTCTGGTGCGTCTGGCTGGACGGGTGCCTGTGGTTCAGCTGCGGTGTCGCCTCACGCAAGGCGCGCAACCTCGACGTCGACCCACGCTGCACGCTCAGCACCGACGACCCGCTGAACCCTGTCGTGGTGAGCGGCTCCGCGGAGTTCTCCGCGTCGCCGTCCGGCACCGACCGCTTCGTCGACGCGCTCGACGACAAGTACGGCACGACGTCACCAGCAGCCCTGCGCGACCCCGGCGTCTGCGCGACGGTGCTGGTGCGTCCGGTCTCCGTGATCGCCTTGCGCACCGCCGACTTCGCCGGGACACCGACCCGCTGGACCAGCTGAGCGGGCTCGCGGTAACTCAGTCGAGGGGGCGCTCGAGGGCCTGCTCGAGGTCGGCGAGCAGGTCGTCGGCGTCCTCGATGCCCACCGAGAGGCGCACGAGGTCGGCAGGAACCTCCAGCGCCGACCCGGCGACGCTGGCGTGCGTCATCCTCCCCGGGTGCTCGATCAACGACTCGATGCCGCCGAGCGACTCCGCGAGCGTGAACACGCGCGTGCGGTCGCAGACGTCGAGCGCGGTGGTCTCGTCGGCCACGCGGAAGCTCACCATGCCGCCGAAGCGCGCCATCTGGCGGGCGGCGACCTCGTGGCCGGGATGCTCCTCGAGCCCGGGGTAGATCACCTGCGAGACGGCCGCGTGGTCGGCGAGGAACGCTGCGACCTTCTCGGCGTTGTCGCAGTGCCGGTCCATCCGGACCGCGAGGGTCTTGAGGCCGCGCAGCGTCAACCACGCGTCGAAGGGACCCGCGACGCCGCCCAGAGCGTTGTGGTGGAACGCGATCCGCTCGTGCAGCGGGTCGCCGCCGCCAGGCACGACGGCAGCGGTGCCGGTGACGAGCGCGCCGCCGACGACGTCGGAGTGACCGCCGGCGTACTTCGTCGTCGAGTGCACGACGACGTCCGCGCCCAGCGCCAGCGGCTGCTGCAGGTACGGCGTCGCGAACGTGTTGTCGACCACGAGCAGGGCCCCGGCCTCGTGGGCGACCTGCGCCAGGGCAGCGATGTCGGCGACGCCGAGCAGCGGGTTGGTCGGTGTCTCGCACCAGATCACCCGGGTGCGCCCGGGGCGGATCGCGGCCCGGACGGCGGCCAGGTCGGTCAGTGCCACCGGCGTGTGCTCGACCCCCCAGCGCGTGACGACCTTGTCGACGAGCCGGAACGTGCCCCCGTAGGCGTCGTCCGGCATCACCACGTGGTCGCCCGGCACGAGGACGGTGCGCAGCAGGGTGTCCTCGGCGGCCAAGCCGGAGGCGAACGCGAACCCGTGCGTGCCACCCTCGAGCGAGGCCAGGCACTCCTGCAGCGCGTCACGGGTGGGGTTCGCCGAGCGGGAGTACTCGTAGCCCCCGCGCAACCCGCCGACGCCGTCCTGCTTGTACGTCGAGACCTGGTAGATCGGGGGGACGACGGCGCCGGTGGCGGCGTCGGGCTCGGAGCCGGCGTGGATGGCGCGGGTGGAGAACCCGGCTGCCGACCAGTCCAGCGGGTGGTGGGTCGCGTCGTGGTGAGTCACCATCCGAGCGTAACCGCGCGCCCGACGTCCGCGTGATCATGGCCAGATCGGGTACTGGCGGCGGCCGCATCCACGGTTCGGCCATGATCACCGGTCAGCGGGGGAACGACCAGGGACCCCGCCTGGTTGGAACAGGTACACCCCGATCTCCTGGAGGATCCTGATGGACCTGTCGGCACTGTTCGGTACCCGGATGAAGTCGAGCATGGTGAGCCGCGAGGACGCCCTGCCCGGGCGCAGCGCCCGCCCGTACGGCGTCCCGCGCGAGCACGCCGTGCTGGGAACCCCGCTGGAGGGCCCGTGGCCCGAGGGCACGCGGGTGCTCTACGTCGGGATGGGCTGCTTCTGGGGCGCCGAGCGGATCTTCTGGCAGCTGCCCGGCGTGGTCACGACGGCGGTCGGCTACCAGGGCGGCTACACCCCGAACCCGAGCTACGAGGAGACGTGCACCTCGCGCACCGGCCACACCGAGGCCGTCCTCGTCGCCTACGACCCCGAGCAGGTCAGCACCGAGCAGGTGCTCAAGGCGTTCTGGGAGGGCCACGACCCGACGACCGCCAACCGCCAGGGCAACGACGTCGGCACGCAGTACCGCTCCGCGGTGTACTGGACGACTCCCGAGCAGGAGGCCGCCGTGCTCTCCACGAAGCAGGCCTTCGAGGAACGGCTGGTGGGCAAGGGCTTCGGCCACATCACGACGGACATGCGAGCGGCGTCCGAGGCCGGCGAGTTCTTCTACGCCGAGGAGTACCACCAGCAGTACCTGCACAAGGTGCCGAACGGCTACTGCGGCCTCGGCGGCACCGGGGTCTCCTGCCCCGTCGGCGTGGTGGGGCAGAGCTGAGCTTCGACGCCCCGCGTTGCTCGCTGACCAGCAGCGAGCACGGCGAGCAGCTGGCCGGTAGTGCCGCAGTGACGACGTCCTGGCTGCTGGTGGAGCAGCCGCTGCGCTGGCAGCGGGACGCGGCGGAGTCCCCGCACCCGGACCATCCCGAGGCGATGACGCGCCTGCTGACGCGTGCAGGCGACCTCGACGTCCGCGTGCAGCTGCTGCGGCGTCCGGCGGCGAAGGGTGCGGCGCAGGACGAGCCCTGGGTGCCGCTCGTCGTGCTGGCGACGACGGACGCCGCGGGTGGTCGCGCCGTGCAGGCCAGGCTGAGGCCCGAGCAGCTCGACGAGCTCGCGGACTCTGGCGCCCTCGACGCGCTCGTGCGCGGAGAGCTGCCGGACTCGTGGGCGGCCGTGGACCGGCTGTGGGCCGTCTGCACGCACGGACGGCGCGACGCGTGCTGCGCGCTGCACGGACGACACCTCGCGGCCGCGATGGCCGAGGCAGAACCGGGTCTGGTCTGGGAGACCACCCACCTCGGTGGCCACCGCTTCGCCCCCACGCTCCTGGCGCTACCCGACGGGCTGGTCTACGGCCGCGTCGGCCCCGAGCGCGTCGACGAGGTCGTGAACGCGCAGCGGGAGCGGCGCGTCGTGCCCGACCTGCTGCGTGGCCGCGCGGCGCTGCCCGCTGCCACCCAGGTCGCCGAGGTCGCCTTGCGTCAACACCTGCGGACCACCGTCGGGGACGACGTCAGGCTGGTCTCCAGCGGACCCGTCGAGGTCGACGCCACGGCACCGACGGTCACCAGGACACCGTCGCGGTGGACCGCCGCCGGGCGCGACTGGCGGGTCGTCGTCGACGCGACCCCCTCATCGCCAAGACCGGTGAGCTGCGCCGCCGACCCCACCAGACCGGTGGAGCACACCGTCGTCGAGCTGACCGACGTCGAGGCCGCTGGGCGCGGCGTCACCGGGTGGGACGCGCGGCACCGGGACGCCACCGCGCCGAGCCCGGACGACGCCGACCCGCGCGTGCTCGAAGCCCTCGCGGGCGTGGCGCCTGGCCGTGCCCTCGACCTGGCCTGCGGCACGGGTCGGCACTCCCTCGCGCTGGCGCGGCTCGGCTGGGCCGTGACCGCGGTGGACTTCTCCCGGACCGGTCTGTCGGCCCTGCAGCACGCCGCTTCCGGCCTCGGGCTCGACCTCACGACCGTGCTCGCGGACGCCAGGACCTGGGAGGGGGACGGCGACGGCTACGAACTCGTGCTGACCTCCTTAGTGCACGTGCCGGGGGTGACCAGCCGCGCTGCGTCGTGGCTGCGCCCGGGTGGCCTGGTCGTCGTCGTCGGGCACGCGGTCCGCAACCTCACCGACGGCGTCGGAGGGCCCAGCGACGTGCGCCTGCTGCACGACGCCGACGCGCTGGCCGAGGCCGCCGCCCAGGCGGGGCTGCACGTCGAGCGCTGCGACGAGCTGGGTCGCGTGACGTCGCACGGCACCGCGGTCGACGTCGTCCTGGTCGCCCGCCGTCCCGGGTGATCCTCAACGCGGGACGGCGAACCTCGGGAGGAAGAACTGCACGATCGGCCCGATCGTCAGGGCGAACAGCACGGTGCCGACGCCGAAGGTCCCGCCGAGCAGCCACCCCACGGCGACGACGAGCACCTCGATGCCGGTGCGCACCAGGCGGACGGACCCGCCGGTGCGACGCACGAACCCGGTCATCAGGCCGTCGCGTGGACCCGGCCCGAACCGGCTCTCGATGTAGGCCGCCGTCGCCACGCCGTTCAGCAGCACGCCCGCGATGAACAGGGCGACCTTGGTCGGCCACGCGTCGCCGTCCACCTCCGGCATCACCGCGAGGCTCGCGTCGACGACGAGCCCGATGACGAGCACGTTGCTCACCGTGCCCAGACCCGGCCGCTCGCGCAGCGGAATCCACAGCAGCAGCACCAGGACTCCCACCCCGATCGTGACGAGGCCGAACGACAGGCCGGTGCGCTCGGCCAGTCCCTGGTGCAGCACGTCCCACGGGATGTTGCCGAGCTCGGAGCGCAGCACCATGGCCATGCTGACCCCGAAGGCGACCAGGCCCAGGTAGAGCTGCACCAGCCGCCGCGGCAGCCGGCGCCGGTTCGGGGCCACTCAGGTGGCGAGGAAAGAGAGCAGATCGGCGCGTGTGAGCACCCCAGCCGGCTTGCCGTCGACGACGACCATGACGGCGTCGGCATGGTGCAGCTCGGCGCGGGCGGTCTCGATCGACTCCCCACCACCGACGAGCGGGAGCGGTGCCCCCATGTGCTTGCTCACCGGGTCGGCCAGCTGCGCCGTGCCGGAGAACACCGCGTCGAGCAGGTCTCGCTCGCTGACCGAGCCCGCAACCTCACCGGCCACCACCGGCGGCTCCGCGCCCACGACGGGCATCTGAGACACGCCGTACTCGTGCAGGATCTCGATGGCGTCGCGGACCGTCTCGCTCGGGTGCGTGTGCACGAGCGCCGGCATGGAGCCGGTCTTGCGCCGGAGCACATCGGCAACGGTGCCGGGCCCGTGGCCCTCGCCGAAGCCGTAGGAGGCCATCCACGTGTCGCTGAAGATCTTGGCGAGGTAGCCGCGTCCGCTGTCTGGCAGGAGAACCACGACGACGCCCTCCGGTCCGAGGCGCGCAGCGACCTGGAGGGCGGCCACGACAGCCATGCCGCAGGACCCGCCCACGAGCAGGCCCTCCTCCCGGGCCAGTCGCCGCGTCATCGCGAACGACTCGGCATCGCTGACGGCGACGATCTCGTCGGGCACGTCGGGGTCGTACGCGCCGGGCCAGAAGTCCTCGCCGACGCCCTCGACCAGGTACGGGCGTCCGGTCCCGCCGGAGTAGACCGACCCCTCGGGGTCGGCCCCGATCACCTGCACCGGCCCGCACTCGCGGTCGGCGGAGACCTCCTGGAGGTACCGACCGGTTCCGGTGATCGTGCCGCCGGTACCGACGCCGGTGACGAAGTGCGTGACGCGGCCGTCGGTGTCGGCCCAGATCTCGGGACCGGTCGTGGCGTAGTGGCTCGCCGGTCCCATCGGGTTCGAGTACTGGTCGGGCTTCCACCCGCCATCGATCTCCTTCGTCAGCCGGTCGCTGACGGAGTAGTACGAGTTGGGGTCGTCCGGAGCCACTGACGTGGGGCACACGACGACGCGGGCGCCGTACGCCTTCAACACGTTCCGCTTCTCCTCGCCCACCTTGTCGGGGCACACGAACACGCACGAGTAGCCTCGCTGCTGGGCCACCAGGGCCAGCCCGACCCCGGTGTTGCCGGACGTCGGCTCGACGATCGTCCCGCCCGGCTTCAGGGCGCCGGACTCCTCGGCGGCCTCGACCATCCTGACGGCGATCCGGTCCTTCACGGAGCCACCGGGGTTCACGTACTCCACCTTGGCCAACACCGTGGCTCTGATGCCCTCGGTGACGCGGTTGAGCTTGACCAGGGGGGTATTGCCCACGAGGTCGATGACAGAGTTGGCGTACTTCACGCGACCATCGTCCCAGACTCCGGACGCCGGTCCGTCCGCCGCTCAGCTCGTGTCCGGCTGTTCGTCGTGCGCGTCGGACGCGTCGGACGCGTTCCAGGGGAGTATCAGCTGTTGGGCTCGTCGTCGGGTGTCGGCGGCGGCTTGGTGGACGGCGTTGCGCACGGGTCGTTGGTCTGGGTCGAGGTGTGGGGGTGGGGTGAACCAGGGGATGCCGTCGCGCATGGTGATGGTCCGGTGGCCGAGGTGGATCTCGGTGTGGTGGGGGCCGCAGAGCAGGACCCCGTTGTCGATGGTGGTCGGACCTGCGTGGCGGGCGTAGATGACGTGGTGGGCGTCGGTCCAGCTGGGGGGCCGGTCGCAGCCGGGGAACGCGCAGCCGAGGTCGCGGGCGGCCAGGGCGCGGTGTTGGGCGGGGGTGAAGTAGCGGCCGAGGGTGGTCATCTGCAGTACCCGCCCCGAGTCGTTGAGGAGTACCCGGTTGGTGTCCCCCGCAAGCGGGAGGTGCCCCCAGGCGTGGCAGGCGAGCAGGGCCAGGGTGGTTGGGGTCAGCGGCCGGGTCTGCTCACTGGTAGCGGCACCTGCTGCCGGCTTTGCGAACGCGGCGCCGTCGCGGGTGTGGGCGGCGGCGAGCTGTTCGGGGGTGGTGTGGACCACGACGCGGGGTGGTTCTGCGGCGCGGACGCCGATGTGCAGGGCTACGGAGGCGAGGCGGGTCATCTCCTTCGAGTGCGTCGTGGTAGCGCTGGGCGGGGGTGCGCAGGTCGTTGATGCTCAGCGTGGCCTGCCCGGTCTCGTCGCCGGTCCCGGTGCCGCTGTCGTCGTCGGCGGCGTGGGTGTGGACGGGGCCGCGGTGGGGTACGGCGAGGTGGTCCAGGACGGCCTTGAGCCTGGCGGTGACCGCTGGGGTCAGCTGTCCGGTCAGGATGCCGACGCCGGTGGTGTCGACGCCGAGGCGGACCTCGCGGCGTAGGTGGGCTTCGGTGTCGAGGTGGTCGGCCCGGTCGGGGCAGACGACTTCGAGCAGGTGCCGGGCCAGGATCTTGGTGATCGGTGGCGAGAAGGTGGTGGCGTGCTCGGTCAGCAGGTGTCGACGTCGTCGCGTCGTTCACGCACGACCTTGGCCGGGAGGTGCCCCAGGGTCCGGACGGCGATGGCGGCGTGCTCGGTGGTGACGGCGCTGGTAGACAACGCCGCTCCCATCGCGCGCAGCGCACCGGTGTCGGGGTCCAGCGCGGTGGCCTCGCGCAGGTCGGCCCGGACCCGGCCCGCGCTCATCGTGCACTGCGCCGCCAGCCACCCGCAGGTCTCCGCGGACCCCTTCGCCGGCTCTGTGTCCGTGGCCCCGGTCTCGGCCGTGTCCGTGGCCCCGGTGCGGGGGACGTCGCGGCGGGCGGACTCGGCCAGCAGCTTCAGGTACGCCGCCCGGACCACCGCCTGCAGGCGGGTGGCCTCGACCAGGGCCGCGCGGGTCTCGTCGTCCGACAACGACCAGCACACCGCGTCGTGCACGCTCGTCAGGCTCTGCCGCGCGGACGTCAGCGCCCGCAGCACGTGGTGCTGCGGTGCGTCGTCCGGACCGGTTGCCATACCACGAAACTAGCCGCGACCACCGACAGCCAGACCCCCCAAACAGCCCTGAAACCGTTGCAGCACATCACGATCAGGTCACGATCAATGGACCGTCGTGCTGCCGCGCGCTCCTGACGCCTCCGGGACATCATCCGGCCGGCTGATGTCCCGGAGGGTCGGACGTCGAGCGAAGTTCAGTCGGCGCTGCGCACCATGGCCCGGATCCCCACCGCGAGACCGACAGCGGCCGTGACCAGCGCGGCCAGCCACCCCCACGCCACGGCGGGGGAGATGACCTCGCCGGAGAACAG
>JBBSNO010000082.1:0-11969 GCA_038232615.1 Actinomycetales bacterium | reverse complement strand
TGGCGGCCCGTCGCAGTGTGCCGGCGACGCGGGTCGCTCCGCCGGCGAGGATGGTTTGGGCGTGGCGGCGGACCCAGGTTTCGGCGGCGGGGTCGCCTTCGGGGTGGAAGGACCAGGCGGCTTTCCACAGGTACTCCAGGACGTGGACGAAGTCGATGACGACGGCCACGGTGATGCCGCGGGCTTCGGCTTCTGCGCCGATGCACTGGATCTGGTGGTTGTTGCCGTCGACGAGCGCGACCCAGGTGCGGTGGTGGTCGGGGTCGCGCCGGTCGGCCTCGTCGAAGATCGCCGCGACGACGGTGGCGGCGGCGTCGACGACGCTGGCGACCAGCCACTTGTTGCGTGCGGTTGGTCCGGGGGTGGCGTCACGGCGTTGGGTGTCGTTGCCGGGCAGGATGTCGGCGGGCCCTCGCGAGACGGGGGTGGTGTCGTAGACCGCGCCGACCTCGGCCATCCGCTTACGGTTGCGTTTCTCGCCTTTGGACAGCCGGGTCGCGAGCTTGGGGCTGGTCGTGGCTGCTGCCTTGGCGGTGGCCGGGCGCAGCGCGTCGGGGCGCATCACGACACCCTTGCCGTCGCAGGAGAGCACCAGCAGGTCACCGGTCTGGGCCGCTGGGGGTTGTCGCTGGGCGTAGAAGGCCTCGAAGTCGACCGCGGCGCGGGCGGCGAGGTCCTCGACCTGCCGTTTCCCCAGTTGCTGGCCGGTGGCCCGTTCGATCCCTTGCACGGCGGCGTCGAAGGATCCCTGGGAGCTCTCGACCGCTGCCAGGCGCCGCAGCCCGTGGGAGTGCTTCTCGACCGGCAGGTTGAGCATTGCGTCGGCCGGGTGCAGGTTGGGTAGCCCGCGCCTGCGGTAGGCGATCCGGGACACCTCGACCTGCCCGAAGACCGTGCCCAGCGCCCGGACGTGCCCGGCCTCGACGCACGGGCGTGACTCCTGCGCGGCGTCGATGACCTGGGTGATCCGGGGCTCGGATGAGGCACGCAGGTCCAGATGTTCCTGCAGCATCTGGCGGAACAGCTCCCGGGCGTCGACCTGCAACCGCGCCTCCAGCTCGCCATGGCTCAGGCCTGCGGCCTGCCCGCCTTCCAGCCAGGACACCACCTGCTCGAACCGGTCGCGTGAACCGGTGAACGCGGTGGAGGCGCTGTCGCTGACCGCCGTGGGGGCCAGCGAGGCCACCGTCGTGGGCATCGTCAGCCT
This sequence comes from Actinomycetales bacterium, assembly GCA_038232615.1. Lineage (GTDB taxonomy): Bacteria > Actinomycetota > Actinomycetes > Actinomycetales > DASROP01 > DASROP01. The sequence goes on along the minus strand of JBBSNO010000082.1, from coordinate 10,762 downwards.
CGCCGTTGCTGACGGCGGGTCGCCAGCCGATCCGCCAGGGCGGCGATCTCGGTGTCCGCGGCGCGGTCGAGCTCCTCGCGGGCGGCACGGTAGCGCTCCAGGGCGGCGCTGACCCAAGCCACGTCAGCCTCGGTCAGCGTCATCGTCTTCGTCCGCCCACCGAAGGGGCAACGACGCCAGAGCGATCATGCGGGAAGAGGGATGCCAGACCGGCGAGTCCGCTCGGCAAGTCCGGCCAGCAAGCGGCAGAACCGTCAGATCAACGGGAGCCCGGTCGTCTGCGGAGTCCCTTCAGGAGAGCCGCACCCGTTTCAGAAGGTGGCGCGGAGTTCTTCCGGTCGTTGCGTCCGCGCAGTCCGTTGCTTGGGCGACGGAGAGTGCGGACGCAGCGCGGCACCGGAGGTCTTGCCGTCGCCTCGGCCGACGGTTGTCTTTGTGCGACAGGCTCGATCGCGGGCGGGGAGTTCCTTGATCGGCGCGGGGAGCGGCACCCGAGCGCGATCAAGGAACTCGCGCACCGCGCTGTGACGCGTGTGAATGCCGTGACGGATGAGGCTCGGGCGGTACGGTGTCGAGCATGGCCACCCGGACGTCTTCCCCCGCCCGCCGGTCGGGCTCGGCGCGCACCCCCGACCGCCGCCCGGCCGCGACCACCCGCGCCCTCGCGAAGGGGCCTGCCAAGGGACCCGCGACGGGCGGTCGGGCCCCTCGCAGCGGGTCGCCCCGTCCGGCCGCCCGGGCGCCGCGAAGGCGTCAGAGGCTGCCGCTGCCGCTGCGGATGGTGCGCGGCGCGTGGATGGGCGGCGCGCACCTCGTCGGCGGCACGGCACGCAGGATCGGCCACGGCGCAAGGGATCTCGACCCCGCGCACCGTCGCGACGGGATCGGCCTCACGCTGGTAGGCCTCGCGCTCGTGGTCGCCGCCCGCGAGTGGTGGGGTTTGCCCGGCTCGTTCGGGGACGCCGTCCACGCGGTGGTCGCCGGCACGGTCGGCCGGGTCGGCCTGGTCGTGCCGCTGCTGCTGCTGTTCCTCGGCGTCCGCCTGCTGCGCCACCCGGACCTGGCCCAGGCCAACGGCCGCATCGGCGTCGGCCTGTCCGCGATGACCGTGGCGGCGTCCGGCCTGAGCCACCTCGCCGCGGGCCTGCCCAGCCCCCCCGACGGCGCGGACGACATGCGGGCGGCCGGCGGCATCATCGGCTACCTCGCCTCCTCGCCGCTGGCCAGCGCCGTCACGCCGTGGGTCGCCGTCCCGCTGCTGGTGATGCTCGGCGGCTTCGGGCTGCTCGTGCTGACCGCGACACCCGTCCACGCCGTCCCCGCGCGCCTGCACGGTGTCTACCGGCGCCTCACCGGTCAGAAGGCGGAGCAGGACGGGCCGGACGACGAGCTGCCACCGACCGGCGACGACCCCGCACCGCTTCGCCGCTCCCGCAGCGCGCGTCGGCGAATCGGCTCGATGGCGGACGGCGAGCAGCGTGTCGGCGACGAGGCCTTCGAGAACCCTGTGCTCACTGGCCCGCGGCCCGGCCAGAAGCGCCCGACGGCCGGCTCCCAGGGCGAGGACGCAGGCACCACCGGCGAGATCCCGGCCGTGCCGGCGGCGGTCACGCCCGCCGGTCCCAGGACGCAGCTGGAAGCACCGCCGAACCAGCCCCTGCCCCCGCGGGTCGAGCAACTGCTGCTCGCCGGCGACGTCACGTACACGCTGCCCCCGAACGACGTGCTCACGCCGGGCAGCCCTCACAAGACCCGGAGCGCGACGAACGACAAGGTCGTCGAGGCCCTGACCGGCGTCCTGGAGAGCTTCGACATCGACGCCCAGGTCACCGGCTTCAGCCGCGGCCCCACGGTCACGCGCTACGAGGTCGAGCTCGGCACCGGGGTCAAGGTCGAGCGTGTCACCGCCCTGAGCAAGAACATCGCCTACTCGGTCGCCTCGGCGGACGTGCGCATCCTGTCGCCGATCCCGGGCAAGTCGGCGATCGGCATCGAGATCCCCAACGCGGACCGTGAGATGGTGAGCCTGGGCGACGTGCTGCGCAGCCAGGCGGCCCGCAAGAACGAGCATCCGATGCTGATCGGCGTCGGCAAGGACGTCGAGGGCGGCTACGTGGTGGCCAACCTCGCGAAGATGCCGCACCTGCTGGTGGCCGGGGCGACGGGAGCGGGCAAGTCGGGGTTCGTGAACTCGATGATCACCTCGATCCTGATGCGTGCCACGCCCGACGAGGTGCGGATGGTGCTCGTCGACCCCAAGCGCGTGGAGCTGAACGGGTACGAGGGCATCCCGCACCTGATCACGCCGATCATCACGAACCCCAAGAAGGCCGCCGAGGCGCTGCAGTGGGTCGTGCGCGAGATGGACACGCGGTACGACGACCTCGCGGCGTTCGGGTTCAAGCACGTCGACGACTTCAACAAGGCGGTCCGCGCCGGCAAGGTCAAGCCGCTGCCGGGCAGCGAGCGGGTCATCGCCCCGTACCCGTACCTGCTCGTGGTCGTCGACGAGCTGGCCGACCTGATGATGGTCGCGCCGCGCGACGTCGAGGACTGCATCGTCCGCATCACCCAGCTCGCCCGGGCCGCGGGCATCCACCTGGTGCTCGCCACGCAGCGCCCGAGCGTCGACGTCGTCACCGGCCTGATCAAGGCCAACGTGCCGAGCCGGATGGCGTTCGCGACGTCGTCCCTGGGCGACTCCCGAGTCGTCCTCGACCAGCCCGGGGCGGAGAAGCTGGTCGGCCAGGGTGACGCCCTGTTCCTGCCGATGGGGTCCTCGAAGGCCATGCGCGTACAGGGTTCCTGGGTCACCGAGTCCGAGATCCTCCAGGTCGTCGCCCACGTCAAGACCCAGCTCCAGCCCGTCTACCGGGACGACGTCGTGGTGGTCGCGTCCTCCCAGAAGCAGGTGGACGACGACATCGGCGACGACCTCGAGCTGCTGCTGCAGGCCACCGAGCTCGTCGTCACCACCCAGTTCGGGTCGACGTCGATGCTGCAGCGCAAGCTGCGCGTGGGCTTCGCCAAGGCGGGGCGCCTGATGGACCTGCTGGAGTCCCGTGGCGTCGTCGGGCCGTCCGAGGGTTCCAAGGCGCGTGACGTGATGGTCAAGCCAGACGACCTGCCGACGACGCTGGCCCTGATGCGCGGGGACGACCCGCCCTCGACCACCTCGGACGCGTTCGACCAGGACGGCCCCGACGCCGTCGTCGTGGTGGTGGTGGACGACGACTCCGAGGGCGCCTGGGCGCTGACCGACCGCGGCTGACGCCGGAGCTGCCGGCCCGCCGCCGTTTCGGGCGACGTCGAGGACGGCATCCGTGAACTCCTCCGGCTTCGATGCCCGATGTCTCAGGGTTGCGGGTCGTCCACGCGCAGCCCTTCCAGCCGCGCGGCGTCCGCCTGGCGCGCGTCGTAGGTGATGAGCGCACCGGCCTCGACCGTGAGCGCGCTGGCGATGTGGATGGAATCGAGTGTGCGCAGGTGCCGGTACGGCAGGTGCCCGGCCAGCTGGAGGACGGCCTCGGTGAGCCGCACGGTCGTGAAGGCCTGGGCGACGGCGTGGACCCGGTCGAGCGGGATGTCGAGGCGGATCGCGAGCCTGCGCAGCTCCGCGACGACCAGCGAGGAGATGCAGAACGTGTCGCTGGTCCCGGAGCGGTCCGCGAGGTGGCGGCGCAACGCGTCCGACTCGTCCTCATCGAGCAGCAGCTTTCCGACCGACGAGGTGTCGAGGGCGACGATCACCGCTCGCCCCGGAGGTCTGCGAGCGCGTCGGCGACCGTCTCGTCGCGGACGACACCATCCGGGAACGACATCCGCTGGGAACCCTCACGCAGAGTCAGCTCGTCGAGGGCGGTGCGTCCCAGCGGTGTCAGCATGCCGACCGGCACCCCTGTAGCACGCCCGGTGTGCCGACAGCGCTCCGAAGCGGTAGGTCCGCCTGATCGACGTGCTGCCCCTGGTAGAGCCGGCTCGACGATGCGGACGCGCTCTGCCTCGCGTAGCGGCGGGTGGGTCAGGCTGCTGTCACGTAGCCTGTCGGCCGTGCCCACCGCCGCTCCACAACGCTCCGTCGCGCTCGTCACCCTCGGGTGCGTGCGCAACGAGGTCGACTCCGAGGAGCTCGCCGGGCGCCTCGCCGCCGCCGGCTGGGACCTCGTGGACGACGCCGCGGACGCGGATGTCGCCGTCGTCAACACCTGCGGCTTCATCGAGCAGGCCAAGAAGGACTCCGTGGATGCCTTGCTGGAGGCCTCCGACCTCAAGGACGGGTACGCCGGCGGCACGACGAGGACCCGTGCCGTCGTCGCGGTCGGGTGCATGGCGGAGCGGTACGGCACCCAGCTCGCCGACGAGCTGCCCGAGGCCGACGCGGTGCTCGGCTTCGACTCCTACGCGGACCTGTCCACGCACCTCGGGGCGATCCTGGACGGCGAGAAGCCTCCCTCGCACGTGCCGCGCGACCGGCGCACCCTGCTGCCGCTGAGCCCCGCCGCGAGGCCGGCCGCCCGTGCGTCGGCCGTGCCAGGTCACGGTGACGTCGTCGCGCCGGACCTCCCGGCCGGCCTCGCCCCGGCGTCCGGGCCCCCCGTCGTCCGACGTCGCCTCGACGGTCGCCCCTGGGCGCCGCTGAAGCTCGCCTCCGGGTGCGACCGCCGGTGCACGTTCTGCGCTATCCCGATGTTCCGCGGCGCGTTCCTGTCCCGGCGTCCGGCCGACGTGCTGACCGAGGCCCGCTGGCTCGCCGACCAGGGCGTGCGCGAGGTCTTCCTCGTCAGCGAGAACTCCACGTCCTACGGCAAGGACCTCGGCGACATCCGGCTGCTGGAGTCGCTGCTGCCGGAGCTGTCCGCGGTCGAGGGCATCGACCGCGTGCGGGTCTCCTACCTTCAACCCGCCGAGGTGCGCCCCGGGGTGCTGGAGACGATCGCCGGCACACCGGGCGTCGCGGGCTACTTCGACCTGTCGTTCCAGCACAGTGCCGCCGCGGTGCTGCGCCGGATGCGCCGCTTCGGCAGCACCGAGGACTTCCTCGCGCTGCTGGACCGGGTGCGCGCCCTCGCGCCGACCGCGGGGGTCCGGTCCAACGTGATCGTCGGGTTCCCCGGCGAGACCGAGGCGGACGTCGAGGAGCTGACGCGCTTCATCGAGTCCGCGCGGCTCGACGTCGTGGGGGTCTTCGGGTACAGCGACGAGGACGGCACCGAGGCCGCTGCTCTCGACGGCAAGCACGACGCCGCAGAGGTCGCGGCCCGGCTGGCCCACGTGGGGGCCCTGGCCGAGGAGATGAACCACCAGCGGGCCGAGGAGCGTATCGGCGAGGAGGTCGTCGTCCTGGTCGAGGAGCTCGAGGACGGCGAACCCGTGGGCCGCGCGGCGCACCAGGGTCCCGACGTGGACGGCGTCACGCACCTTTCCGGTACTCATGGCGTGGGCGAGATGGTCGCCGCGGTGGTGACGGGCAGCGAGGGCGTCGACCTGATCGCGGAGCCGCGGTGACGCAGGCCCCCGCCCCACCGAGTCCTTGGAACGTCGCCAACGCCCTGACGGTGCTGCGGATCGGACTCGTGCCGGTCTTCGCCTGGCTGCTCCTGCACGACGCCGGCGACGACGCGGCCTGGCGGGTCGCCGCCTGGGTGGCGTTCACCGTGGCAGTGATCACCGACGGCGTCGACGGCGACATCGCTCGGCGCCGGGGACTGGTCACCGACTTCGGCAAGATCGCCGACCCCATCGCCGACAAGGCCTTGATCGGGTCGGCGCTCGTGCTGCTGTCGCTGCTGGGGGAGCTGACGTGGTGGGTGACCGCCCTGGTGCTGCTGCGCGAGCTCGGCATCACGGCGCTGCGGTTCGTCGTGATCCGCCACGGGATCATGCCGGCCTCGCGCGGCGGCAAGGTCAAGACGGTGCTTCAGTCGGTGGCCATCGGCCTCTACGTGCTGCCGCTGGACGGGTGGTTCGACAGCTGGGCCACGACGCTGGCCTGGTGGACGATGCTCGCCGCGGTGGTCGTCACCGTCCTGACCGGGCTGGACTACGTCGTCCAGGCGGTCCGCCTCCGCCGCGGCAGTGAACGGACCGCGGCCAAGCAGGCCGGGCGCGTGTGAGCGAGCGAAGCGAGGGCACCGCGGACCTGGCGACCGACGTCGTCCGGCTCGCCACCTCGTCCGGGACGACCGTGGCCGTGGCCGAGTCGCTCACCGCCGGCATGCTCTGCGCCCGGATCGCCGACGTGCCGGGGGCTTCGGTCGTGCTGCGCGGGGGAGTGGTCGCGTACGCGCCCGACCTCAAGACCGGCCTCCTCGGCGTCGACCCGACGCTGCTGGCGGACCGTGGGCCGGTCGACCCCGACGTCGCGCTCGCGATGGCCTCGGGAGTCCGTGGCCGGCTCGGCGCGGACGTCGGCGTCGCGACGACCGGGGTCGCCGGCCCCGGCCCCCAGGACGGCGTCGCCGCGGGCACCGTCTACGTCGCCCTCTCCCGTGACCACCGTGGTGATCAAGGACCCCATGCTGCTGCGCACGACGCGGAGTCCTTGATCACCGGGGGGGTGGTCAGGCGACTGGCGATCGAGGGCGACCGCGCCACCGTCCGAGCCGGTGCCACCGAGGCGGCGCTCACCCTCCTGCGCGCCGTCCTCCGACAGATTTGACCTGTTCTTTCCTCTTCGTACCGACCACATGGGTTCGCCCGCCGGAGCAGCTCGAGGAGGTCCGGCAGGACCCTGCCGTCGCGTACGTCGAGGCGACCAGCGCGTCAGCGCCAGCGACACCCAGCCGAGCGCCCCGTGGGGCCTGGAGCGCGTCGACCAGCGGGCCCTGCCGCTGAGCACCACGTACACCTACACGCCGACCGGTGCGGGCGTGACCGCGTACGTCATCGACACCGGCATCCTGGCCAGCCACACGGACTTCTCTGGCCGGGTCTCCGGCGGGTACACGGCCATCGCCGACGGTCGCGGCGCGTCGGACTGCAACGGCCACGGGACGCACGTCGCCGGAACCGTCGGGGGCGAGACCTACGGCGTCGCCAAGGACGTCCGGCTGGTGCCCGTACGGGTGCTGGACTGCGCCGGCAGCGGGTCGAACTCCGGCGTCATCGCCGGCGTCGACTGGGTCACGGCCAACCGGTCCGGACCCTCGGTGGCCAACATGAGCCTGGGCGGGGGCGCCTCCTCGGCGCTCGACAGCGCCGTCGCACGCTCGACCTCGGCCGGTGTCACGTACGCGGTGGCGGCGGGCAACGAGAAGCAGAACGCGTGCAACGTCTCCCCGGCGCGCGAGGCATCCGCCATCACGGTGGGCGCCAGCACCCGCACCGACAGCCGCGACACCGGGTACTCGAACTTCGGGTCCTGCCTGGACGTCTTCGCGCCGGGCACCGGGATCACCTCGGCCTGGGACACCTCGAGCACCGCGACGAACACCATCAGCGGCACCTCGATGGCCTCGCCGCACGTGGCCGGCGTCGCCGCGCTGTACCTGCAGGGCTCGCCGTCGGCCAGCCCTGCCACCGTCACGGGCGCCATCGTCAACAGCTCCACCCCCGGCGCGCTGTCGAACGTCGGGTCGGGCTCCCCGAACCGGCTGGTGTACTCCACGCTGACCACCGGCGGGACGACACCCCCGCCCACCGCCGGCTGCGCCGCGACCACGGCGACATACAGCGGGTCGCTGTCGTCGAGGGCTTCCGCGATCCAGCCGAACGGCACCTACACCTCGGGGACGTCGGGCACCCACGTCGGGTGCCTCACCGGCCCGTCGAACGCCGACTTCGACCTGTACCTGTACCGGTGGAACGGGTCCTCGTGGGTGGTGGTCGCCCGCAGCGAGGGCACCACGTCCTCGGAGACGATCACGTACTCCGGGACGGCCGGCTCGTACTACTGGCGCGTCGTGTCGTACTCGGGCTCGGGCTCCTACACCCTGAAGACCGCCTGCCCGTAGCGACTGGTTCGACCTGGCTGGCCCAGCGAGACCGCCGCGTCGCGCTGGGCCCGCCGGGGTGTCCAAGTGCGCTGGCGGAACACGGGTCGCCGCCCGGGAGTTGCGCCAGATGTGGCAGAGACCAGGACTGGAGGGCGGGCTGTCGGCTCGCGAGGGTACGGTGGACCCGTCCGCACCAAGCAGCAGCTGATCGGGCATCGCGGGCACACGTTCGCGCCGGGCCCGCAGGTGCCGAGAGGAGGTCGACCGATGATCGTGCTCCGCCGCGAGATCGGTGACGTCCTCCGTAGCGCCCGCACCGAGCAGGGGCGCACCCTGCGTGAGGTGTCGTCCTCCGCCCGCGTGTCCCTCGGCTACCTCTCCGAGGTCGAGCGTGGCCAGAAGGAGGCGTCGTCCGAGCTGCTGGGCTCCATCTGCGGCGCTCTCGACGTGCCGCTCTCGGTCGTGCTGCGCGAGGTCAGCGAGCGCGTCGCCGTGGCCGAGGGCATCGTCGTGCCGGACACCGTGCCCGCCGATCTGGTCGAGGGGCTGTCACGGGACGGCCTCGTCAGCGCCGCCTGACAGGTTCTGCGCCTCAGGATCCGAGATCGCCACCACGTCGGTGCCAGATGGTCTTGCACGTGGCTTGATCTTGTGACGAACTGTGTCGACCAGCAACGCTGCTGGCTCGTCATCAGGAGGATCCATGCGTACTTCTCGAATCGGCACTGCTCTCGCGGCGGCTGCCGCGCTGTTGCTGTTCAGCGCCGGCCCGGCGCAGGCAGACGAGGTCATGGTCACCGGTTCGGGGAGCGGCGCCGACGAGGCCCCCGACCCCGGTGAGGACGGCGCGACGATCGAGGGCGACCTCGTGATCGACACCGAGAGCGGCGTCATCACCTACACCGTCAGCGTCGCCGGTAACTCCGAGGACGTCGCCGCAGCCCACATCCACGAGGCGCCTCCGGGTACTGCCGGGCCGGTCGTGGTCACGTTTGACGCCGCCGCCGTGATGGCAGGGTCGCAGGCGAGCGTCACCGTCGAGCCTGCTCTGGCAGCGGAGATCGCCGCGTCGCCGGCGGACTACTACCTCAACGCCCACTCCGCGAGCTTCCCCGGCGGGTTCGCCCGCGGACAGCTCGAGGACGCGGCCCCTAGCTCGGTTCCCGCCGGTGACGGGTCGAGCGCCACGAACCTGCCCCTCATGGTCGGTGCCGTGCTGCTGGGAGTCGGTGTGATGGCCGTCGGTGCGGGGGTGGTGCGTCGCCGCCGGGACGACACCGGCTGAGCCGGGTCGGGGGACGAGGCACTGGGACGCAGGGCGGCGACGGTTGCCGCCCTGCGTCCCTGCTTCTGCGCCTCAGGACGTCTCGGGGTCGAGCACGGCGACGACGTTGCTGTCCCAGTGGCCGCGGTCCCGGTCGAACGTGCCTCCGCAGGTCACCAGCACCAGGCGTTCCGCACCGCCCGAGCCGAACAGCTCCGCGGCGGGCAGCTGGTCCTTGGGGATGGTCTGCACCCCGCGGACGACGTACGCGGCCTCCGCCCCGGAGGGGCCGGTCAGGACCGCCCTGTCGCCGACGTCCAGGTCTACGATCCGGGCGAGCGGACCCTGGCCGTACACCCGTGAGTCGAGGTGCCCCGCCAGGAGCACCGACCCTGCCCCGCTGCCCGGGCGGACCCCTCGCCACCAGCCCAGCTGCGACAGGTCCGGCGGCGGCACCAGGGCGCCGCCGGTGTCCACCACGGTGGGGACCAGCTGGGCGTCGATCCCCAGGACGTCGAGGACGAGACGCTCCGGCACGAATCCGGCCGGCGCGGGCTCGGGACTGGGCAACGGCCGGCGGACGTCCTCGCCGCGCGGCACGCTGACTGCCCCGGAAGCCGGCGTCCCACTCGCCCCCGGACGGACTGACGGGGATGGGCTGGAGGCCGCTGCACCCGTGTCAGGTGAGTTCAGCAGCGTTCCGACGTCGGCGGCGACCCGCTCCTGCGGCAGCGCCAGCACCCCGATGCCGACGGACCCGATGGCCAGGCCGACGACGACCAGCGCGGTCCCCGGCCGAGGTCGGCCACGAGGAGGTCTCGTCGGCTCTCGGCCCGAGGGGTCGGGCCGGCCGGTCAGCGGCGCGTCCGGTGTCACGAGAGCACCACCTGGTCGCCCTCGAGCCTCACGCCCACCGCCGCCAGCGGCGACGCCGCCGGACCCCTGCTGACGGACCCGTCGGCGGCGCTGAAGCGGCTGCCGTGGTTGGGGCACGCCAGCTCCAGCCCATCGAGCACGTTCACCGGCGTGCCCTGGTGCGTGCACCGGGTCGAGAACGCCACGAACGTGCCCGCCCTGGGCTGCGCCACCACGATGCGCTGTCCACCGGCCTCGACCACCAGCGCATGCCCCACCGTCACCGCCGAGGCCGGTGCCACCACGGTGGCCGGCGATCCGGTGGTGGCTGACCCGGTCGTGGCCGACCCGGTCGTGGCTGACCCGGTCCCGGCGGAACTGTTCGTGGTCGGACCACCGTCTGCGGAGGTGCCTGAGGCCGTGGTCCCGGAGGTGGCGGACGCACCCGCTGCGTTGGGGCCCGGGTCCGCGCCGCAGCCGGCGAGCAAGCCGCCGGCCAGCGTGGTGACGCCGATCGCGGACAGGCTGCGCAGCAGCTCCCTGCGCGAGGGGCAACCACCTTCCAGCCAGGGGGCCATCGGCGTCATGTGGGACCTCCGTGGGCCGTGGTGGTCAACACGTCGAGGATGCCAGGCATCGAGCCCCTGTCTACCCTTTCCGCCCGAGAGTGCCGGCGGAGGCCCCCAACGGCCGTTGCGGGCGGCCGTCG
>JBBSNO010000081.1:0-11981 GCA_038232615.1 Actinomycetales bacterium | reverse complement strand
GCGAGGACGGCGTCGGCCTGCGTCCACCGCACGGAGCGGGGACCGCGCGGTGGCGGCTCCATGGCCAGCAGTCTCAGCTCGTCGGGCCCGAGGTCGCCGTCGGAGCACGTCGCCAGCCAGGTGGGGTCGGTCCACAGGCGCCAGAGGATGCGGGCGGGGTCGAGAGCGGGCCATGCGGCGTCCACCCACCGTCTCACCTCGCGGCTGCGTGCCACGGCGTCCTGCACACGGTCGTCGGGGGAGTCGCCGGCGCGCTCCATCTGCAGCAGCACCGCGTGGGCGAGCCGCTGCGGAAGCATCGCCCTCGCGGCGCCGTACCGGACACCGCGCGCACACAGCTCGCCGACGACGTCGGCCAGCTCGTAGGACGGCACGCGCCACCGGCGGGACCCACGTGGCAGCACGAGCGGGTCGCCGGCCGAGACCCGGGCGGGGTCCACGTGCGACCACACGGCCCGGCGCAGGATGCTTGCCATCCGCGCGTCCCCCTTGAGGACGGCGACCTGCGTCGGGTCGGTCGCCCGTACCTCGAGGGTGCCGGAGGTCAGCGCGTCGGCCGTGGTGTGCCGGACGTCGAGTTCCCCGAGTGCCGGGAGGACGGCGCCGACGTGCTCGATGAACGTCTCGCTCGGCCCGACCACCAGGACGCCGGTCCGCGCCAGCCGGTCGCCGAACGCGTACAGCAGCCAGGCCGCGCGGTGCAGCCCGACAGCGGTCTTGCCGGTACCGGGCGCACCTTGTACGCACAGGCTCTGGGCGACGTCTGCCCGGACGATCTCGTCCTGCTCCGGCTGGATGGTCGCGACGATGTCGCGCATCGGCCCGGTGCGGGGCCGCTCGATCTCGGTGGCGAGGATCCGGGAGCCGCCGTCGTGCACGGACGGGGTCTCGAGGTCCTCGTCCTCGTACGCGGTCAGCGACCCGCGTTCGACACCGAAGCGGCGCCGCCGTCGCACCCCCATCGGCTCGGTGCGGCTCGCCCGGTAGAAGGCGCGGGAGACGTCGGCGCGCCAGTCGATGACCACGGGGTTGCCACTGGAGTCGGCCACGTGACGGCGACCGATGTGCCAGCTGGCGCCGTCGTCGTGGTCGGTCCGGCCGAAGAACAGGGTGGTGCCCGGGTCGTCGACGAGGGAGGCGATCCGCGCGCGCAGGCTGGCCGCCAGGAACTCCGAGGAGACCCGGTCGCCACCGTGGGCCTCGAGGGACGCCGTGCGCTCGCGCATCCGGGCCAGCTCGCTGCGAGCCCGGGCCAGGTACGCCTGCTCGGCGGCGAGGACGTCCACGGCGACCGCCTCTCGGGCATGGGGCTGCTCGCCGCAGGACGGCGGCACATCGGGGGAGGCGCAGACGATAGCCGACTCCGAGCGCTGAGGCCGCGCCCCACCGGGCCGGGTCACGCTCACACCAGGTGAGCGCAGGGCGCCCCCGTGCTCGATCAACGATCACGGGGACGCCCTGCGCTCAGGGTGGTGGGACGCCGGACCCGCCGGGCGGGTGGTCAGTCCGTTCGCGTACCCAGGACGACGGGCACGTTGAGCGACTCGCCGGAACGGACGACGCTCAGCGTCACCTCGGTGCCGGGGGCACGCTCACGGACCTGGGCGGTCAGCGACTCCGCGCCGGTGACGTCGTCACCGTCGAGCGCGACGACCGTGTCGCCGGTCTGGAGCCCGGCCTGGTCGGCGGCGCTGCCGGGGACGACCTCCGCGACCTCGGCGCCCTGCCGCGTGGCGCCGTCCGTGCTCGCCATGCCGTCCTGGAGGCTGACGCCGAGCAGGGCGTGGTCGGCGCTGCCGTCGTCGATCAGCTCGCCCGCGATGCGCTGGGCCTCGTCGACCGGGATCGCGAAGCCGATCCCGATCGAGCCGGCCTCCGCGCTGGTGCTGGCGATCGAGGAGTTGACGCCGATCACTGCGCCGCTCGTGTCGACCAGCGCGCCTCCGGAGTTGCCGGGGTTGATGGCGGCGTCGGTCTGGATCGCGTTGGTGACGACCGGCTCGCCCTGGGCCTGGCTCTGGCCCTGGCCGCCGAAGGGGGACTGCGGCGCCTGCTCCGGCTGCTCCTGGGTCGTGACGGGGCGGTTGATCGCGCTGACGATCCCGGTGGTCACCGTGTCGGAGAGGCCGAGTGGGTTGCCGACGGCCATCACCTCCTGACCGGGGACGACGTCGGCAGAGCTGCCCAGCGTGGCCGGCTCCAGGTCCTGGGGCGGGTCGGTCAGGCGGAGGACGGCGAGGTCGGTCGTGGGGTCGAGCCCGACGACCTCCACGTCGGAGAAGACCCGGCCGTCGGCGAGGATCACGTTGATGTCCGCGCCTTCGCCGGCGCCGGAGACGACGTGGTTGTTGGTGAGGATGTTGCCCTCGGCGTCCAGGACGACACCGGAGCCCTGGCCGCTGCCGGCCTCGGAGGAGACCTGGATCGTCACGACACTGGGGGCGACGGCCGCGGCGACCGCCGTCCAGTCGGGGGACGTTCCGTCACCGGTCTGGACCGGCGCATCGGGCGTGGAGCTGGCCGCGGCGACCGGTGCGGGCGAGTCGTCCAGGGCCTGGACGCCCGCGAACGTCGCGCCGCTGGCCAGCGCCGCGGCGAGGACGGAGGCGCCGACCACACCGACCCAGCCCGGGCGCCCGCGGTCTCGACCTGCGGGCCGCTGGTCGGGCGAGCTCGGCGGTCCGGACGGAGGGGCTGCCCATGGGTTGGGCGGGGGACCTGCGTAGGGCTGGCCGAAGACGCCACGCGGTGCGTCGTGGCCGGGGCGCCCGACGCCGTAGCTGGTCGCGTCGTGCGGCCCAGCGCGGTGGGAGCCCGCGTCGTGGGGCCGGGGGCTGTTCGGGTACGGGCGGGTGTCGGTCTGGGACATGCTGCATTCACCTCGGGTGGTCGGCGGGCCTCGCCTGGCTGTCACCTACTCAAGGCCACGCGCCTGGGGTGGTCCTGCATCAGACCTGGGAGACACCTGTGAGCTCGGCCGGGCATCCGAGCCGGGTCGGGCATAGTCGTCGTCCGGACCGTCCGGGGCCGCGGCGACGAGACCGGGTACGGCGACCTCGAACGTGGCGCCACCCCCTGACGTCGGCACGACGCGGGCGGCTCCCCCGTGGGCGTGGGCGACCGCGGCGACGATGGCGAGGCCCAGTCCCGAGCCGCCGCCGCCGGACCGGTGCCGGGAGGAGTCGGCCCGGAAGAACCGCTCGAAGACCCGTTCGGCGTCCTCGGCGCTGATCCCCGGCCCGTGGTCGCGGACCTGCCACAGCGCCCAGCCGCTCCTGGTTCCCACCCCCACCTCGACCGCGGTGCCCTCCGGGGTGTGCCGCACGGCGTTGGCGACGAGGTTCGACAGGACCTGGCGCAGCCGGGGCTCGTCACCGCTGGTCCGCGCACTGCCCGGCGTGGGCGCGCCGTGCAGACCGGTGAGCCGTACCTCCCGGTCGGGTGCGAGGGCGCCGGCGTCGTGCACGGCGTCGGCGGCGAGGACGACCAGGTCCACCTCGTCGAACCGCAGGGGTCGCTGCTCGTCGAGGCGGGCGAGCAGGAGCAGGTCGTCGACGAGCCCGCCCATCCGCCGCGACTCGCCCTCGATCCGCGAGAAGGTGCGAGCGACGTCGTCCGGCCGGCTCACCGCACCCTGGCGGTACAGCTCGGCGAAGCCGCGGACGGCGGCCAACGGGGTCCGCAGCTCGTGGCTGGCGTCCGCGACGAACCGGCGCATGCGGTTCTCGCTGGCCTCGCGTGCCGCCAGCGTCGTCTCGATGCTGTCGAGCATGGCGTTGACCGACGAGCCGAGCCGGCCGACCTCGGTGCCGGGCCAGTCGTGCTGCACCCGACGGGACGTGTCGCCCTCACCGAAGGCGGTCGTGACCGTCTCGACCTCTCGCAGCGGCCGGAAGGCGCGGCGGACAGCGAGCCATCCCAGCAGTGCGCACGCCGAGACCACCACGACACCGATGAGCAGGAAGCGGTTTCGCAGCCGCTGGACCGTGTCGTCCACGCCGTCGAGCGGCAGGGCGATCGCCACCGTGCCCGGCCCCGCGCCCTGTGGCGTCTGGACGTTCACCGGCACCGCCACCACCCGCCATCGAGCCGCCCCTCCGCCCGCGACGGTGCTCGGCAGGCCGTTCCGTCGCTGCACGGACTCGAGGTCGAGGTCCTCGAACACCGGGCCGCGGTCGTCGCCGAGCATGGGGCTGGTGGTGAGCAGGACGAGGCTGCCGTCGGCGGCGCTGACCCGGACGACGTACTCCGTGGGCGCTCCTGGCCGACCGGGGTCGCGCTCGTCGGTACGGACCAGGCTGTCGAGCAGCGGGCGGTTCGTGGCGACGTCGGCCAGGTTCGCGTCGACCTGGTCGAGCAGGACGCCGCGGAGCACGGTGAGCGTGGCCGCGCCGGTCAGGACCAGGGCGACGACGAGCAGTCCGACGGCGACGGCCAGCAGCCGGGCCCGCAACGAGAGGCGAGCCGGCCACGGGGGTGTCGCCGCCGGTGTCGGGCCGTCCTGGGTCACGCGTGGGCCGGTGGCAGGCGCAGCACGTAGCCGACCCCGCGGCGGGTGTGGATCAGCGAGGGCTGGCCGGCGGTGTCGATCTTGCGGCGCAGGTAGGAGATGTAGGACTCCACGATCCCGGCGTCGCCGTTGAAGTCGTAGTTCCAGACGTGGTCGAGGATCTGCGCCTTCGAGAGCACGCGGTTGGGGTTCAGCATCAGGTAGCGGAGCAGCTTGAACTCCGTGGGGGAGAGGTCGATCCCGGCGCCGCCGCGCCGCACCTCGTGCGCGTCCTCGTCCATCTCGATGTCGTGGAAGACCAGTCGCCCGGCGGCTGGGTCGGCGCCCGCACCGGTGCGCCGCAGGATCGCGCGGATCCTGGCCATGACCTCCTCCAGGCTGAAGGGCTTGGTCACGTAGTCGTCGCCGCCGACGGTCAGCCCGGTGACCCGGTCGGCCAGGTCGTCCTTTGCGGTCAGGAACAGCACCGGGGTGTCGCGGCCGCGCTCACGCAGGCGGCGGGTCACCGCGAAACCATCGAGGTCGGGCATCATCACGTCCAGGACCAGCAGGTCCGGCCGCACCTTCTCTGCCTGCTTGAGGGCCTCCTGGCCGTCCGCAGCGGTGTGCACCTCGAAGCCGGCGAAGCGGAGCGACGTCGACAGCAGTTCGCGGATGTTCGGCTCGTCGTCGACGACGAGCAGTCGCGCCTCGGGCGTCCCTGGTGTGGTCACTGGCCCAGTGTGACGGTCGAGCCTGGGAGCCGCCTGGGAACGCGGCGTCGACGAGTAACCGATCGGGGACCGCCTCGTTGTGCTGTGCAGAACCGGACACCCCGGTCCCGCGACGAGGGAGAACACACGATGCGACGCACCCGCCCCCTGATGGTGGCGGCCGTGACGGGAGCGGCCCTGCTGGCCGCCCCGCTCTCGGCCCTCGCCCACGACGGCGACGACTTCAAGGTCGGCACCGTGCTCGAGGATCTGGCTACGCAGGGGGAGTCCGTCAACATGACGGCGGTGGCCAACGTCCCGCACCAGGGCGCGACCACGCCGCAGGCGGCGCAGAGCGGGTCGGACATCGAGTTCTTCAAGCACCGGGGCAAGGAGTACGCGCTCGCGGGGACGCTGCGGAACGGCCTCCAGGTAAACGACGTCACCAAGCCCGAGGCGCCGACCAAGAAGGCGGTTTACGACTGTCCGATCACGCAGGGAGACATCCAGGTCTTCCGGCAGAAGCAGCGCGTGCTGGCGACCTACACGGCCGACTCGCAGATCGGCGCCGCCCGCGTCGGCGCGCAGTGCGTGCAGGAGGCGAACGAGCTCGGCTTCGACCTGGACGGGAGCGAGCTCGGCACCTTCCTGGTCGACCTCACCGTGCCGTCCGCGCCGCGCACCGTCGGCTTCGCGGAGGTGGCGGAGGGCTCGCACAACATGACGGTCCACCCGAGCGGGGACTACCTCTACAACTCCAACTCCGACCTGCTGACCAACACGGCGCCGGAGATCACGATCTTCGACATCAAGGACCCGGCACAGCCGCGGGTGGTGCAGGAGTACGCGCTGCCGTTCGTGCCGACATCGCTCGGCTCGAACCCGCACGACATCTTCTTCAGCCCCTCGGGCGACCGCGCCTACGTGGCAGCCCTGTCCCAGACCGTCGTCCTGGACACGAGCGACCCCGAGGCGCCGGCTCGCCTCGACGGTGCGCCGGCCGTGCCGGGGGCACCCTCCGCCGGGCACATCATCGACCCGGCGATCCAGGTGGTACACCAGTCCGACACGGTGACGCTGCCTCGCAGCGACGGTAGCGAGCGCACCCTGCTGGTCATCAGCGACGAGCGGGCCGGTGCGGCCGCGGCGGCGGAGTGCCCCGGCGGTGGGCTGCACGTGTACGACGTCACCGGCGACCTCGAGCGGACGCCGGAGAAGCTGGGGACGTGGTTCATCGGCCAGGCCGGCCCGGTGGAACCCGGACAGATCTGCACCTCCCACGTGCTGCGCATGTACGAGGACCAGGCGTTGATGACCATCGCCTGGTATAGCCAGGGGGTGCGCGTCGTCGACATCTCCGGTCTCGCCGACTACGAGCCGCCGGCGGGTGCCGGTGAGGCGGCCGTGGCCTACGGCGACGGGATCGGGATGACCGAGATCGGCTCCTACGTCTTCCCCGACGCCGACACGTGGTCGTTCAAGACCAACAAGATCGGCAAGGACAGCTCGTTCTACGGCTACGGCAACGACCTGAACCGCGGGATGGACGTCTACCGGTTCACCCCCGGCGAGGCGCGGCCCACCACGCCACTCGAGCCGCTGGAGCTCCTCGGGTCGTTGCCGAGCACGAGCACGGTGAGCGGGACGACGGACGTCGGCAGCGGCTCCGAGACGGCCGATGGGTCGCGGGACCGGCTCGCGCTCGGGACGCTGACCCCCCTCGGCACGGTCTCGGTCGTCGCCGTGGCCATCGGCTACCGGCGCTGGGGCAGCCACAGCGGGTGACCTGCTGATGTCCTCAAGGCAGGAAGAGCATCGAGTCGCCGAACTCGTGCCAGAGGTACTGCTGCGCCACCGCGGCCTCGTACGCGCGCTCGACCAGGCCTGGGCCCGCCAGTGACTCCAGCAGCAGCAGGTGGCTCGCCTCGGGGGCGTGCAGACCGGTGACCAGGCCGTTCACCACCCGCACGCCGCGGTCCGGTGACAGGACGAGGTCGGTCCAGCCGCGGCCGGGATGGGTGACGCCGTCGGGGGTCGTCGTTGTCTCGAGTGCCCGGACGACGGTGGTCCCTACGGCGACGACGCGTCCGCTGCCGGCGCGGGTGCTGCGGACGAGCCTCGCGGTGGACTCGGGGACGATGAACCGCTCGGGCGTGGGTGGCTCGTGCAGCTCTGGGCTGGAGACGCCGCTGTGCAGCTCGATCGCTGCTGTCGCAACGCCTCGCGCCGCGAGTCGGACGACCAGCGCCGCGGTCAGCGGGCGACCTGCGCTCGCCATCTCGGCGCTGCCGTGTCCGCCGCTCGGCGCGGTCGCGTAGACGGTCTGGTAGTCCGCGAGGGGAAAGCGGCCCGCGACGTAGCCGTACACGACCGGACGCCCGTTGGAGGCCAGGTAGTTGGCGAGAGCCACCGGTGCGGAGGCGGTGGCGCGTCGGAGCCGGCTCGGCGCGACGTCATCCGGGTACCCCTGCCCCAGCAGCAGGCGCAGGCCGCCGGGCAGCGAGAGGACCTCGCCCTCGTTCCGGTCGAGATCCGGCCCGCTGCCGTCGGCCAGCCGGGCTTCCACGACCCAGGTGCCGTCGTCCAGCGTCGTCGAGACGTGCACCGTCGCGGGGCGCCCCGCGGAGTCGGTGCCGTCGAGGGCAGCGGGCATCGTGGGCGAGGTGTTGACGACGAGAAGGTCGCCCGGACGCAGCAGGTCGGCCAGGTCGCGAAAGCGTTGGTGCCGGAGCGTGTCGGGTCCGGCGACCAGGAGCCGGACCCCGTCGCGCGTCAGGCCCCGGTACTCGGGCGGTTCGCCGGCCTCGCTGCCCGGCGGCAGCACGAACCTCGTCGACGGCGTGGCGGGAAGAGGTCGTGTGCCCGTGCCGACGATCACCGCCGGGCCCCGGCGACGGCGTCCGTCATCAGGTCCGCGGCGCGGTAGCGACCGCTCGGTTCGTCGCCGTCGACCAGGCGCAGGATGGCGGGAACGACCTCCTGCGGTGCCGGGCGGTCGCTGATGTCCTCGTCCGGGAACGCCGCCTGGTGCATGGCGGTGCGCATGTCCCCGGGGTCGAGGGCGTAGACGCGCAGGTCAGGGTTCTCCAGCGCCAGCACGGCTGACGCGTGGTCGAGCGCGGCCTTCGCGGCCCCGTAGCCGCCCCAACCCTCGTAGGGTTCGACGGCTGCGTCAGAGCTGATGTTGACGACGCGGCCCCGGCCGCGACGCAGGACGGGCGTCACGGCCTGGAGCAGTGCGAGCGGCGCGACGGTGTTCACCGCGAAGACCCGTTCGAGTGCCGGCACGGCGTGGTCCGCCAGGTGCGGCAGGGGGCTGGCGCCCAGAGTGCTGGCGTTGTTCACCAGGAGGTCGAGCCGGCCCCCGCGCTCGAGGGCAGCGGACAGGGCCGCGCGGTGTGCCGGGTCGCTCACGTCGCCGACGACAGCGGTCACGCGGTCGAGTCCGCGGACGGCATCGTGCAGGCGGACGGCGTCGCGCGCGTCGACGACGACGTGCCAACCACGTCGTACGAGCGCCTGGGTGAGGGCGAGACCGAGGCCCTGTGACGCGCCGGTCACGAGGGCGACAGGTGGGGAGGTCGTTGCTGATGTCATGGGCAGAGCATGTAAGTTGAAGTCAACTTGATGTCAAGGAGGCGCCGTGAGACCAACTGACCTGATGCCGATCGGGGAGGTCGCGCACCGAGCCGGGATCGCGCCGTCCGCCCTGAGGTTCTACGAGGCGCAGGGCCTGGTCACGGCCGAGAGGTCGGGTGGAGGGCAGCGACGGTACGCGCGCAGCGTGCTGCGGCGTCTCGCGTTCGTGCGCGCCGCCCAGAACGTAGGGCTGTCGTTGGAGGAGATCCGCGACGCGCTCGCGTCGCTGCCCGACGGTCGCACACCGACCGCTGCGGACTGGGCGAGGCTGTCGCGCACCTGGCGCGCACGGCTGGACGACCAGATCGCCGGGTTGACCGCACTGCGCGACGGACTGGCCAGCTGCATCGGCTGCGGGTGCCTGTCTTTGCGTCGGTGCGCCCTGTCGAACCCGGACGACGGCGCGGCCGCGGCCGGGTCCGGCGCCAGGTACCTTCCGCCGTCCCTGCGCCGTGTGCCGGGCCGATGACTCAGGACTTGGCGCGCCGAGCGGCGTCTTGCTCGGCCATCCACCCTGAGACCTCCACCGCCGGCATCGGACGGCTGAGCAGGTAGCCCTGCATGACGTCGCACCCGTACTCGAGCAGGAGCGTCCGCGTGGGCACGTCCTCGACGCCCTCGGCCACGACGGACAGACCCAGCGTGTGCGCCAGGTCGATGATCGCTCGGACGATCGCCCGTGCGCTGGGGTCGGTCGTCATCGCCATGGTGAACGACTTGTCGATCTTCACCTCGTCCAGCGGCAGCCGCTGGAGGTACGCCAGCGCCGAGTGACCGGTGCCGAAGTCGTCTATGGACAGGCGCACGCCCAGCTCCCGCAGCGTCGCCAGGGCGGCCGCGGCTGCGCCCGGGTCGGTCATGATGCTGGTCTCGGTGATCTCGAGGGTGAGCAGCCGGGCCGGCACCGCGGACGACCGGAGCATGCTCGAGACGGTCGAGGGCAGCTCGGGGTCGAGGAGCTGCCGCGGCGCCAGGTTGACGGCCACGCCGACGTCCGGCGAGTCGGCGAGCCACGCGCTGCAGTGCGCGAGGGACTGGGCGAGCGCCACGTGGGTGAGCAAACTGATCAACCCGGTGCGTTCGGCGAGCGGGATGAACTCGTCGGGCATGACGCGGCCGCGTGACGGGTGGTCCCACCGGGCCAGGGCCTCCCAACACACCACCTCACCGGTGGAGAGCCGGTTCTGGGGCTGGAGGTACATGGTCACGTCGCCGTCGTGCAGGGCGCGCCGCAGGTCGCCCACCATCGCCAGCCGGTCCATGCTGCTGCGGTCGTCGTCAGGCTGGTAGCGCGCCACTCCGTGCGACTGGGTCTTGGCGACGTACATCGCGACGTCGGCGTGCTGGAGCAGCGTCGACGCGTCACGCCCGTCGGCGGGGATGGCGGCGACGCCGATTGACGCCCCGACCTCGAGGGAGATGCCCTGGACCTCGAAGGGATCCGTCAGTCCCTGCCGGATGCGTGTCGCGACCTCGAGTCCGGTGTCGCCAGGAGGGGTGTGCGGCAGCAGGACGGCGAACTCGTCGCCTCCCAGGCGTGTGACGACGGCAGCCGGCGGCACGTGCTCGCAGATCCGCTGCGCCACCGACCGGAGCAGCTCGCCACCGACCGGGTGCCCGAGGGTGTCGTTGACCTCCTTGAACCGGTCGAGGTCGAGCAGGAGCACCGCTGCCCGCTCGTCGTCGTCGACCGGTCCGACCGAGTACAACCCAGGCAGGTGCTTGTCGAGCTCTGAGCGGAAGTGGCTGCGGTTCCCCAGCCCGGTGAGTCCGTCGTGTGCTGCGTCGTGGCGCAGCTGCTCGAGCAGTCTCCCGTTGCGCCACAGCACCTCCGCGTGCGCCACCAGCGTCTGGAGCAGGTGCAGGTCGTCACGACCGAACGTGCTGGCCTCGCCCAACCGGTTCCCCACCTGGATCACGCCGAGCAAGGCTTCGTCGTCACGCAGCGGGACGATGAGCGCGTCGTGGAGCTTGACGGAGCCGAGCCAGGCTCGCAGTGCGGGGTCGCGGGTTCCTCGCGGCACGATCATCGGCTCGGCGAACCAGTCCGGTGTGTCTGCTCCGGTGTCGGTAGTGGGTAGCCGGAGCAGCGCGGACTCGGCCTGCAGCAGCTCGCGCGCCTGCTGGAGCAACGTCGAGACCACCTCGTCGGTGGTGTCGGCGGCACCCACGGCCTGGGTGAAGACCAGCAGCTGACCCAGGTCCGCGTGCCGCCGCAGCAGGCGGTAGTAGGCACGATGGGCCAGGGCGACGACGACCGCGAGGACGACGAGGAGCCAGATGCCCGACGACGTCGTGACGAGGACCACCAGGGCCATCAGCGCCAGAGTCGTCGTCAGGGCGCCGGACACGACGACGGACAGGACCATCCTGGCCATCTCGTCGACGGCCGGTGGTGCATCGAGCGCGCGCATGGCGACGATGACGCTGACGCCTGAGACGACGTCCACGACGAGGATGACCCCGAACGCCACCGCCCAGTCCCGGCCGGACGTGCCGTCGCCGGGGTCCAGCGCGTGGAACAGCGCGGAGGCGATGCCGACCTCGGCGACGAACAGCCCCAGGTTGAACCCGACCTTCGCCGCCGCGGTCCGGCGGACGACGAAGACCAGGACCGCGGAGAGCAGCCGAACTGCGAGGAGCCACCACGGTGGGAGCAGGAACAGGCCTATGACCAGCGGCAGGTCGCTCACCGAGACCGAGAACGCCTGCTTGCGGACCTCGACGTGGAACTGGCTGCTCTCGGCCAGGACGAAGAGCAGCAGGACCCCGGCACCGACCACGACGGCGGGCCGGTCTGCCCCCAGCCCCGTCACAGTGACGTCGACGAGCAGCACCAGCATCAGACCGACCGCGCCGAGCACGGTCGCGAGGGCGACCAGGCGCCCGGTGTCGGCCCTGCGCCTCGACTCGACGGCTGTGCTCACGGCCTCCGCCTCATCGTGGTCGTTGAAGGCGCTCACGTGCTCATGGGTCTCAGTTCTGGGGACCGCCGGTGAGGGACGCGCCGGTCAGCGACGCACCCGTGAGGGAGGCCCCGGTCAGGGACGCGTCGGTCAGCGATGCACCCGTGAGGGAGGCCCCGGTCAGGGACGCGCCGGTCAGCGATGCACCCGTGAGGGAGGCCCCGGTCAGGGACG
>JBBSNO010000080.1:0-12111 GCA_038232615.1 Actinomycetales bacterium | reverse complement strand
GTTCCAGCCGCCACTTCCGGGCCTGCGCCGAGGCCTCGATGCGCCGACGCAGCTCGGTCTCGTCGACGTCGAGCAGGACGTGCAACGTCCGCAGGCCGCGGTCGGCCAGCCCGCCGAGGCCCTCGTCCAGGTAGTCGGCGGCGAGGAGGGTCTGCGGGCAGACCAGGTGCTGCCCGGTGAACGTCGTCAGCTCGACAGCAGTCGCGACGACCAGCGACCGCCACGGCGCCCATTGCTGGAAGTCGGCCGTGGGGCGGTCGGCCAGGTTGTCCCGCAGCATGACGCCGACCGTCTCGGGATCGAAGACGCGGAAGCCCAGCAAGGCCGCCAGCAACTCTGAGGCAGTCGCCGTCTTTCCAACGCCGAACGCGCCGTTCAGCCAGACGATCACCCGGTCGAGGGTAGGCACCACCCGCCTCGTCCCCAAGCGGGCAGCCGAAGACCGGCCTCAGCGCTCGACGAAGCCGCCGGCCAGGTCGACCGGGTCCAGCCAGTCGCTCGTGACACCGTCCACGTGGCCTGGGCGACCAGGCGCGGTCCCCAGCCGTACCAGCAGCTCCTCGCACCCCTGGCGGGTCCCCTGGGCGAGCACCTCGACCCGGCCGTCCGGAAGGTTGCGGGCGAAACCGTCCAGCGCCAGCTCGGACGCCTGCGACCTCACCCACCAGCGGAAGCCCACGCCCTGCACGTCCCCGCGCACGAACGCGCTGAGCCGGACGCCGGCGGCGCTCACCACCGGGCTCGCCGCGGGCGCGGCTGGCAGCCGGGGCACGTGAAGGAGGAGCGGCTCATGAACGCGTCACGTCGCACGATGCTGCCGCAACGCGGGCAGGGTCGCCCGGCCTGCCCGTAGACCGCCAGGGAACGGTCGAAGTACCCGCTGTCTCCGTTGACGTCGATGTAGAGGGAGTCGAAGCTCGTCCCGCCGTGCTCCAGCGCCTCGAGCATCACCTGCCGGACGGCGGCCAGGAGGCGACCGAGGGCCGGGCGGGTCAGCGTCTCGGTCGGCCGCGCGTAGTGCAGGCGGGCCCGCCACAGGGCCTCGTCGGCGTAGATGTTCCCGACGCCGCTGACCAGCGTCTGGTCGAGGAGGGCACGCTTCACCCCGGTGCGCCGGGCGCGCACCCGCGCGGTCAGCGCTGCGGCGTCGAGGTGCGGATCCAGCGGGTCGCGGGCGATGTGGGCGACCTCGCGGGGGATCACCGGCTCGGACGGCGTCCCCTCGCCACCGGTGCCTGCGGGGAGCCCGTCGGAGGTCGGCACGAGCGGGACGACGGCGACGCCGCCGAACATGCGCTGGTCGACGAACCGGAGCTCGCGACCACCGTCGTCGAACCGCAGGCGCACGCGCAGGTGCCTCTCGACGTCCGCGGTCGGCGGCTGCAGGAGCATCTGCCCGCTCATGCCGAGGTGGGCCAGCAGCGCCTCCCCGCTGTCGAGGGTGAGCCACAGGTACTTGCCGCGCCTCACGGCGTCGACGAACCGGGTGCCGACCAGCCGGGCCACCAGGTCGTCGGTACCCGCGAGGTGACGGCGGACGGGGCGTGGGTGCAGGACCTCGACGCCGGCGACCCGGCGTCCGGCCACCCAGCGTGCCAGACCGCGGCGCACGACCTCGACCTCCGGCAGCTCCGGCACGGCGGTCGCTCAGGCGTCGCCGGACGGCGGCGCGAGCGGGACGGCCGAGGCGGCGACCGACTCCAGCCCGTCGCGTCCGGCGTCAGGGTCGTGCAGGGAGCGCCAGGCGGCGGAGGCCGCCTGCTGCTCGGCCTCCTTCTTGCTCCGCCCGCTGCCGACGCCGTGGGCCACCCCGCCGACCAGCGCGGCAGCCTGGAACACCTTCGCGTGGTCGGGGCCGTCCTCCTCGATCGCGTACTCGGGGACGCCGAGCCCTGCGGCGGCGGTCAGCTCCTGGAGGCTGGTCTTCCAGTCCAGGCCTGCGCCGAGGGTCGCGGAGGAGTCCATCAGCGGGTCGACCAGCCGGTGCACGAGCGTGGTGGCGGCGTCGATGCCGGCGCTGAGGTAGGCGGCGCCCAGCACCGCCTCAAGGGTGTCGGCCAGGATGGACGCCTTGTCGCGGCCCCCGGTCGTCTCCTCGCCCCGGCCGAGCCTCACGTGCCGGCCGAGGTCGAGCCCGCGGGCGACGCCGGCGCGGGCGCGCATGTTGACGACGGCCGCGCGCAGCTTGGCGAGCTGGCCCTCGGGCAGCTCGGGGTGCCGGCGGTAGAGCGCGTCGGTGACCACGAGACCCAGCACCGAGTCTCCGAGGAACTCGAGCCGCTCGTTGGTCGGGAGCCCACCGTTCTCGTAGGCGAACGAGCGGTGCGTCAGGGCTCGCCCGAGCATCGCCCGGTCGACCTCGAGGCCGAGCCGGGCGTCGAGCTCCGCGAGCGGGTCGGACTCGCTCGAGGGCTGGCTCACGACGGCACCGGGTGCCGCGGTCAGCGGGTCTCGTGCTCCGAGTTGATGGCCTCGGCGTAGCTGCGCCCGTTGTAGGCACCGCAGGCGCGGCAGGCCAGGTGGGGCTGCTTCGCCTCGGCGCACACCGGGCACGCGGTCAGCGTCACCGGCGTGGTCTTCCACTGCGAGCGGCGGTGGCGGGTGTTGCTGCGCGACATCTTCCGCTTCGGTACGGCCACGTCTAGCTCTCTTCCTGGTCTGGGCTGACCCCTCGCGGGTCCACGACCAACGTCTGCAACGCCGCCCATCTCGGGTCGACGCTGTCGTGCTGGTGCCCCGGGTCGTCCGCCAACCGTGCTCCGCACTGGGAGCACAGGCCGGGGCACTCGTCGGAGCACACGGGCTGGAACGGCAGTGCGAGCACCACCGCGTCACGCAGCACGGTCTCGAGGTCGAGCTGATCTCCCTCGAGCTCGTGCAGGTCCTCCTCCTCGCCTTCCGGCGACTTGCCCGGGTAGACGAACAGCTCCTGGATGTCGACCGCCAGCTGTCGCTCGACGTCGTCCAGGCACCGCACGCACTCCCCGGTGGCCGTGGCCCGCGCCGTCCCCGACACGAGCACGCCCTCCATCACCGCTTCGAGCCGCAGGTCGAGTCCGACGTCGGAGCCCTCGAGGACCCCGATCACCTCGGTCCCCATATCGGCCGGCGCAGCAACGGTGTACTGCACCCGCCGCATCGACCCGGGTCGGCGTCCGAGCTCGAGGGTGTCGAGCACGAGCGGCGAACGACGGTCGAGACTGGTCACGAGCTCCTCGCGGTGAGAACGGTAGGACACGACCTCGGCCCCGACCGTCCACACACACGGACCGACGAGACCGACAGGTCAGCGTATCCCAGCGGGTGCTGGCCACCCAAAACGTCGCTCAGCCGGGGGCGGGGTCCCCGTCGTCCGCCGGCGGGCCCAGCGCGTCGTCGGCGCGAGCGCGTAGGCCTTCTCGGCCGCGCAGCTTCTCCCGCCCGCGGCGGACCTGCTGGGCCAGCTTGTCCAGGTCGATCTCGAAGTCGGCGAGACGACGGTCGCAGTAGTCGTCGGCCTGGGTCAGCAGCCGGTCCGCCTCGACCTGAGCGTCATCCAGCACACGCTGGGCCCGGGACGTCGCGGCGGCGACGACGGCCTGGTCGGCCACGAGCAGGTCGGCGCGCTCTCGGGCCTCGACCACGAGCTGCTCGGCCTGTGCGCGGGCCCGGCCCAGGACGGCGTCCGCGTCGTCGATCACGGCGCCGGCCTGCCGGATCTCTGCGGGCAGCACCCGGCGGACGCCTTCGACCAGCTCGAGCACCTCGCCCCGGTGGACGAGACATGACGCCGACATCGGCATGGCGCGCGCCTGCTCGACCAGGTCCGCCAGCTCCTCGAGCAGGGCGTGAACCGGAGTCGTCACGGCGCACTCTTCGTCGAGGCTGGAGGGGGCCCCTGAGCGGGCGCCTGACCAGGCCTCTGACCGGTGCCGTCGTCGCTCGCGGTCCGGCGCAGGGCGTCCAGGCGTGCCAGCACCGGTGCCGGGACGAGCTCGCTCACGTCGCCCCCGTGGGCGGCGACCTCCTTGATCAGGCTGGAGGAGACGTGCTCGAAACGGGGGTCGCCGGGCAGGAAGACGGTCTCCAACCCGGTCAGGTGCCGGTTCATCAGCGCCATCGGCAGCTCGTACGCGAAGTCCGTGCCACCCCGCAAGCCCTTGACCACGGCCGATGCTCCCTGCTCGCGGCAGAAGTCGACCAGCAGCCCCCCGGCGTACTCCTCCACCCGAACGCCGGCAAGGTCGTCAAGGCTCTCGCGCAACATCTGGACCCGCTCCGACGCCGCGAACGTGCCCGGCTTCGCCGGGTTGTGCAGGACGGCAACCACCACCTCGTCGAAGAGGCCGGCGGCCCGGACGATGACGTCCAGGTGACCAGCGGTCGCGGGGTCGTAGGACCCGGGGCAGACGCAGCGTCGCACGACCACAACCTAGCCCGCGTGCGATGCGCGGTGCGTCAGCGGACGAGCCGGATCTCCACGATCCCTTGCATCTCCTCGAGCGCCGCCCTTCCGCCGTCCGGGACGAACCTGTTGCGCTCGTAGAAGGCCCGTGCCCGCGGGTTCTCCTCGGCCACCCAGAGGCTGGCGGGCCGGTCGGCGAGGGCAGCCTCCAGCAGCTCCTGCCCCAGGCCGCTGCCGTGGTGGCGTTGGCGGAGGTAGAGGCACCTGAGCTCGACGTCCCGAACCGGCGGCTCGTCCCGGGAGGAACACGTGCCGGAGAAGCCGACGACGCTGCCGCCCAACTCGGCGATCCACGTGGGCCTGGACGTGTCGTGAAGAAAACTCGCCCAGCGTCGCGCGCGCGCGACGGGGTCGAGGGCCGCGAGGAACTCCGGGCTCAGCAGATGGGTGTACGCCTCCCGCCAGCACGCGATGTGGCACGCGGCGATCACCTCGACGTCCTGCGGCACGGCAGCGCGCACTGCGGACATCCGAGCATCACCCATCCGCGAGACGCTACGCCCAGAGGGTGGGCGGCGGATCTCGGTACCGGTGCCCGGTCGGGGTCGTCCAGGTGACCGAGCGATCGGCACCCACCTCGACGGACCAGCCGTCGAGGTGCTTGACCCGATGATGAAATCGGCACAACGGGATGAGGCTGTTGGTGCAGGTGGCTCCGCCGGCTGCGTAGGCGATGCCGTGGTCGAGGTCGCAGTCGGCCGACGGGCGCCGACAGGCGCGGAACCTGCAACGCCGATGGACCGCGACGACGTGGTCGGCGATCGCCACGGTTGGCCGGTAGGCGTCGGTGGACCGGTGCACACGCTGGACGGTGATCGCGTCGGCGACCAGGTCGGGCGCCAGGTCCGCGACTCGCCGAGCCAGCACGGTGTCGGCGCGCGCACCTTCGGCGTCCTGCAGCTCCCCCGCCCGGACCGGGCGGTGACGCCTCGCGCCGCGCCCGACCACCTGCCCGTCGTCGTCGACGACAAGCGCCCGCAAGGTGGCTGCGGCGGCGATCCGACGCGCCACCGGCGCCGTCACGAGGCCGTACCCGACCAGCTCGGCCGGGTCCTCGTCCTGACCCGCGGCGGTGGACGCCTGGATCACCAGATCCGCCTTCCAACGGTCGGTTCCGGTGTGCACGCAGTCGCGGACCCGTTCGGGGTGGCAGATCATGTCCGCGAGCACGTCGGCGCGGCGCTCGTCCAGGCACCGTGGATCCCCGTGCTCGTCGACGGCGGGCATCGCCTGGGCTCGGGTCGTCAGGACGTCCCACACCTGCTTCTGCTCGGCCGCGGTCAGCACCGTCCGCAGCTCGCCCATGTCGTCCACGACCTCGCTCTTGGTCACTCCGCGCTCATCGCGGGCGGCCTTGGCCCGCTCGGCGGCTGCCTGCGGGTCGAGGCGCAGCGCCACCCGCCGAGTGAACAGGCGCACCTGCCGAGCGGTGCCACCCTGTGCGGCATGCGCCAGGGCAGCTGCCTCCAGCACCGGCCGGTACTCCGGTGACACCAGGCCGGCCTCGTCGCCGATGGCCCGGGCGGTGGCCAAGTCGATCCGCCCCGCCTTCAGTGCCTCCCCGGTGGCACTCCAGGTGACCAGGATCTGGGAGTCGGACACGACGTTCTCCACCGCGCGGGATGACAGCCGCAACGCCAAGGCGACCTGCCCGCACGCATCGCGCCACGGGTCACTGGCGAACGGCCGCTTCGGGTCCGGCGGGACCGCCTGCCGCTTCGCGAGCAACGCCGCGGCCTCGGCAGCCTGCCGAGCCTGCAGCGAGGCGATCACCCGGCCGAGGGCGGCGATGTGGTCCACGATCTCCCGCTCGGACCGCTCCGCGGCGGACGGACGATCCACCAGCAGGGCGAGCAAACCCAGTGGGGGCTTCTGCTCCGCCAGCGCTCGCTCGACGTCACCCGCCGACGGCACCGGCTGCGCGGCCGCACACAGCTCGTCGACCCACGCGTCGACCATGGCCTCCAGCTCCGGCGTGCTCTCCTCGGGGTCGCCCTCGCCGGACCAGACCAGGTCGCTCCCGACCTGCGCCGGCACGTCCGCCTCCGTCATCGGCTCCAACCACGCGCGATCGAACGGATCCGATGGGCCCCAAGCGATCCATGGGTCGGGCACAGGAAAGTCCGCGGGGAAGTCCACGACGGGCGCGGTGGTTGCGGACACAACTCTATCGAACACCTGTTCGATAGAGTCAAGTTGCATGCCCCGATGGGTCGTCACCGGGTGCTTGCTGCAGCTCGATCGCCGCGCGGTCAGGCTGACGAGGCTCGGTCGCTGGTTGATGGCCTCGGGAAGATTCCTCGCGCAGTTCTTGACACGGTGCGTCCGAGGGAGGACACCTGTGCCAGCGCGTTTCGACCGAGCGCGGCGGATCGTACACCGGCGGGAGCCACTGATGAGCAACAAGGCCGTTGTCAGCCTGACCACCGGGCTGGAGGATGCCGAACGTGTGACTGTCGCGTTCCTGGTCGCGGTGGGGGCCGCTGAGCAAGGCCGCCCCACGCTGATGTTCCTGACCAAGGAAGCGGTGCGGCTGGCCATCCCGGGGTTCGCCACAGCAGTGGCGTGCGACGGCTGCCCGCCGCTGAAGGACCTGCTGGCGCGCTATGCGGACGCAGGTGGTCGCTTCTTCGTCTGCCCCATCTGCTTCGAGGCGCGAAAGCTGGACAAGGACAACTTGGTCGACAACGCCGAGATGGGGGGCACCGTCCCGATGTGGCAGTGGATCGGCGACGAAGCCGCCACGACCTTCAGCTACTGACGCGCTCCATCCCTACGGCCGCCCTGGCGCGCCCGTCAGTCGGCGCCGCCCGGTTCGGTGAGCTTGCGGTGGATCGCCGCGGCCGCCTTGTCGGGGATCAGGCCGGCGGTCGCAACCTGCACGGCGTTGCGGCGCGAGCCGCCCACCACGTGGCCCTTGCCTGCCATCAGCGCCTCGAAGCCCTGCGCCGCCACCTGGGCAGGGTCGTCCTTCGGGCCGGCGTCCGCCCGCGTCCCCTCCATGCCCGCGCGGTCGAAGAAGTTCGTGTCCGTCGGCCCCGGCATCAACGACGTGACGGTGACGCCGGTGTCCCGCAGCTCGTCGCGCACAGCCTCGGCGAACGAGTGCACGAACGCCTTCGACGCCGCGTATGTCGCGTAGTAGGGACCAGGCATCGTGGACGCGATGGACGCCGTCATCAGCAGGCGCCCTTTCCCACGGGCCACCATGTCGGGCAGGAGCAGCTTCGTCAGGTGCACGGTCGAGCCGACGTTCAGGGCGATCAGCCGTAGGTCGTCCTCCAGCGGGGTCTGGTCGAATCGACCCGCCACACCCACGCCGGCGTTGAGTGCGGCGGCCGCGACCGGCCGCTCCAGCGCCAGCACGGAGCGGTGCAGCTGCTCCACACCGTCCCTCGTCGCCAGGTCCACCTGGACGGCGTGGGCGCTCACGCCGGTGGCCTCGATCTCGTCGATCCCGGCGTGGACGCCGTCGTCCTCGGCGGCGACCACGACATCGAAGCCGTGCTGCGCGAACTGCTTGGCCAGCTCGCGACCGATCCCGCTCGAGGCGCCGGTCACCAGCGCCAGCGGCCGGGCACTGGGGATGCTGGGCGTCGAGCTCGCGTCAGTCATGGAACGCTCCTTCGTGTCTCGGGACGTCCCTGCACCATGCCACCCCGACGAGGGGCTCGCACGCGCGCGAAGGCCCACCGGAATTGTCCTGGCACGCGGTGGTACCCACCACCGATGATGGCCCCGTGACAATCGCCTGCACGCCCGTCGGGCCGTCCGCGGCTGCGCTGCCGCCGCGCTACCCGACCCAGGCACCGGCGTGACCGAGGCTGTGGTTCTGAACGGCGAGCGGGTGGTGCTGGTGCCCGTCACGGCCGAGCACGTGGTCGAGCTGCGACGCATTCTGGCCACGCCTGAGGTGCGGGTGCGATGGCGGGACGAGGACGCGTCCCCGAAGTGGCCGTTCGATGACCCGTCGGCCATCCGGTTCGCCGTGCTGGTCGAGAAGGTCGTGCGCGGAATGGTGCAGTACGGCGAGGAGGAGGAGCCCGACTACCGGCACGCCTCGATCGACATCTTCCTTGATCCGGTCATCCACGGGCGCGGCGCAGGACGGGATGCCGTCGCCACGCTCGCACGCCACCTGGTCCACGCCCAGGGCCACCACCGGCTCGTGATCGACCCGGCCGCGGACAACCAAGCAGCCATCCGCTGCTACTCGGCGGTCGGATTTCGTCCGGTCGGGATCATGCGTTGCTACGAGCGCGACGCCGACGGCACCGGATGGCACGACGGTCTGCTCATGGACCTGCTCGCCGAGGAGCTCGACCAGCCTGGGATGTAGCTCTCGGGTCGGTCAGGCGACCCTGTCGCCGGTCAGGGGCTCGGCGAACCACAGGCGGGTCTCGCCGTAGCGGCGCTCGTCGAATCGCTCCAGGCCCGGCGGCCACGACGGCTCCGTCCCGCGCGCGCTGCGCTCCACCACGACCACGGCGCGCTCGGCGAGCCAGCCACCAGCCACCAGCAGCGCCAAGACCTTGGCCAGGTCCTCCTCGGGAAGCGAGTACGGGGGGTCCATCAGCACGAGGTCGAACGGGTGCACGGCCGCGCCCGCCACCGCCCGTTCCACGGGTGAGGCCACCACCTGGACCCCGGCGAGGTGCAGCGCCCCGGCGTTGCGACGGCACGCGTCCACCGCGCCTCTGGCGCTCTCGACCAGCCACACCTGCTCCGCACCGCGGCTCGCCGCCTCCAGCCCGAGCGCGCCCGACCCCGCGTACAGGTCCAGGACCTGCGCACCGGTGACAACGCCCTCGTGGTCCAGGCGGGAGAACAGGGCCTCGCGGACGCGGTCCGACGTCGGCCGGGTCGCGTCGCCTCGCGGGACGACCAGCGGCCGGCCCCGCGCCGTGCCTGCCACGATCCGCGTCACGTGCTGCTCACCCGCGCTCCAGGAACGCGGCGCGCTGGGGGTCGAGCAGGGTCGCGATGGCCTGGGCCAGCGCCGGGTTGGACGACAGGTCCGGGTCGACGTCGACCAGCGGCAGGGCGTCGGCCCGCGCCTCGACGATGACCGACTCGTGCTCGCGCACCTTCAGCAGCCGCAGGGACGACGTGACACCCGACTGGGCGGACCCGAGCACGTCGCCCTCGCGGCGTGACCTCATGTCGACCAGGGACAGCTCGAACCCGTCCAGCGTCGAGGCCACCGCGTCGAGCCGTTCCCGGCCGGGGCTTCCGGGGCTCGCGCCGGAGACGAGCAGGCACAGCCCGACGTGACCACCGCGGCCCACGCGGCCGCGCAGCTGGTGCAGCTGGGAGATCCCGAACCAGTCGGCGTCCATCACCACCATCGCCGTGGCGTTCGGCACGTCGACGCCGACCTCGATCACCGTCGTCGCCACCAGCACGTCGACCTCGCCGCCCGCGAAGGCGCTCATCACGCCGTCCTTGGCGTCGCTGGGCATCCGGCCGTGCAGCACGCCCACGCGCAGCCCGGTCATCGCCGGGTGCTCGCGCAGCAGCTCGGCGACGTCCAGCACCGCGACGGCCGGCCGGCGTTGCTCCTGCGCAGGCGGCTCGTCATCGGGGGCCGGGTCCACGTCGTCCGCGGACGACGGCTCGTCACCCCCGATCCGCGGGCAGACGACGTAGACCTGCCGACCCGCCTCGCACTCCTCCCGCACCCGCGACCAGGTGCGCTCCACCCAGGCCTCGTTGTCGCCGGGCACCACGTGGGTCGTGATCGGCTGGCGTCCCGACGGCAGCTCGGCCAGCGTCGAGACGTCGAGGTCGCCGAACACCGTCATCGCCACCGTGCGGGGGATCGGGGTGGCCGTCATCACCAGCACGTGGGCCGGCCGGCCGGACTTCGCGCGCAGCAGGTCGCGCTGCTCCACCCCGAACCGGTGCTGCTCGTCGACCACCACGAGACCCAGGTCGAAGAAGTCGACCTTCTCGCCCAGCAGCGCGTGGGTCCCGATGACGATCCCGGCCTCTCCGCTGGCGGCCTCGAGCATGGCCCTGCGGCGGACGGCGACCGGCTGCGACCCCGTCAGCAGCGCCACCCGCGTGGCCTGCTCGGCTCCGCCCATCATCCCGCCGTCGGCGAGGTCGCCGAGCATCGTGGTGATCGAGCGGTGGTGCTGCGTCGCCAGCACCTCGGTCGGGGCGAGCAGCGCCGCCTGCCCACCGGCGTCCACGACCGCCAGCATCGCCCGCAGCGCGACCACGGTCTTGCCCGAGCCGACCTCCCCCTGCAGGAGCCGGTTCATCGGGTGCTCCTGCGCCAGCTCGGCCGCGATGGTCTCGCCGATCTCGCGCTGCCCGGCCGTCAGGTCGAACGGCAGCCGGACGTCGAAGGCCGCGCGCAGCCCGTCGTCCCGGCCCGGTCGCGGTGTCGCGGCCAGCACGCGCGCCGCCGCCCGGCGACGGGCCAGGGCGGCCTGCATCACGAACGCCTCCTCGTACACGAAGCGCTCCTGGGCCCGGGCCCACTGCGCGTCCTCGGTGGGCCGGTGCACCAGCTCGAAGGCGTCCGCCAGCCCTGGCATCCGACGACGCTCGAGCACCGCGCGCGGCAACGGCTCCGGCACCTCCTCGCCGCGAAGGGTGTCGAGCACCACGCCGACGGCGCGGGCGATGCTCCACGACTGCACCTTCGTCCCGGCCTTGTAGATCGGGATCGGTGTGTCGACCATCAGCCGGGCCTCGTCGTGGCCGACGTGGTCCGGCACCGGCTCGGTCTCGGGCATCACGAGCTGCATCCGCCCGCCGTACAGGTCGGCCTTGCCCGCGAAGAGCGCCCGCGTGCCGGGCTTCAGCTGCGCCAACCTCCAGTCGCCCGTCGGCTTGGACTTGGCGAAGAAGGCCAACCGCAGCGTGGAGCTGCCGTCGGTCACCACCGCCGCGACCAGGACGCCGTGGCGGGCCCTCATCGGTCTGGACGTCGACGAGACGACCTCGGCCAGCACGGTCACGTGATCACCGGGCACCAGGCTCCCCAGCGGCGTCAGCTCGCCGCGCTTGGCGTACCGGCGCGGGTAGTGCCGTAGGAGGTCCCCGACGGTCACGAGGTCCAGCTGCTTGGCGAGCGCGTCGGCGGTCCGCTTGCCGAGCTCGCGGCTCAGCAGGCGGTCCAGGGCGTTGCGGGGCGCGTCCGACACGGTCGGAAGCGTCTCACTCGACCCCGACGAGCAGCGGGTACCGGGGCTGTCCGCCGTCCAGGACCACCACCTCGACCTCCCGCCGCTGAGCGCGCACCGCGTGGGCCAGCTCGTCGGCCAGCCCGTCCGGCGCGCCCTGGCCGGTCACGAGCGTGACCAGCTCCCCGCCGCCGGACAGCAGCCGCGACAGCACCTCGGCGGCCACGTCGGCGAGGTCGGAGCCGATCACCGCGAAGTCGCCGTCCACCACCCCCAGCACGTCGCCGACCGAGCACCGGCCGGCCATCGTGATCGCGTCGCGCGCCGCCACGGTCACCGCCCCGTGTCGCGTGGCTCCGGCGGCCGAGGTCATCGCCACCACGTCGTCCTCGAGGTCTGCGCCGGCATCGTGGACCGCCGCCGCCGCGAGCCCCTGCACCTGGGCGCGGGTCGGGACGACGGTGACGCGCAGCCCCTCGGCCCGCGCCGCCCGCGCCGCCGCGGTCGCGACCGCGAGGGTGTCGGGGT
>JBBSNO010000079.1:0-12134 GCA_038232615.1 Actinomycetales bacterium | reverse complement strand
CTGGGGGGCATTTGGGGGGGGTCAACACCCCAAAAACCCCCCGACGATCAGTGGGGTCAGGCGTCCTTGATCTGGCAGACGACGGCGCCGGCGGTGACGGTCTGGCCCACGGCGGCGTCGAGGCCGGTGACGGTGCCCG
This sequence comes from Actinomycetales bacterium, assembly GCA_038232615.1. Lineage (GTDB taxonomy): Bacteria > Actinomycetota > Actinomycetes > Actinomycetales > DASROP01 > DASROP01. The sequence goes on along the minus strand of JBBSNO010000079.1, from coordinate 11,995 downwards.
AGCGGTGGGCGGTCAACGGCTGCTCCATCTTCATCGCCTCCAGGACGACGACGACGTCACCCTCGGCGACCTCGGCGCCCTCCTCCACGGCGATCTTGACGATCGTGCCCTGCATCGGGGAGGTGAGGGAGTCACCGCTGGCCGCGACCCCGCCCTTCTTCGCGCCCGACCGCTTGGGCGCCTTCGCCCGTCCTGCCGCGGCGGCGCCGGCAGCGAGACCGGCGGGCAGCACGACCTCGAGGCGGCGTCCCCCGACCTCGACGACGACGCGCTCGCGGGCCTGCGGCTCGGCGGCCTCTCCCGCCTCGCCGTCCCAGGGGGCGATCTGGTTGTCGAACTCGGTCTCGATCCAGCGGGTGTGGACGGTGAAGGCGGAGTCGTCGTCCGGGGCGAACGCCGGGTCCGACACGACGGCGCGGTGGAACAGCAGCACCGTCGGCATGCCCTCGACGACGAACTCGTCCAGGGCGCGGCGGGCACGCTCGAGTGCCTGCCGGCGGGTGGCGCCGGTGACGATGAGCTTGGCCAGCATCGAGTCGAAGGCGCCGCCGATGACGTCGCCGGAGACGACACCCGAGTCGAGGCGGACGCCGGGACCGCTCGGGGGCCTGAACGTGGTGACGTTGCCGGGGGCGGGGAGGAAGCCACGCCCGGCGTCCTCGCCGTTGATGCGGAACTCGATCGAGTGCCCACGCACGGGCGGGTCGTCGTAGCCCAGCTCCTCGCCCGCGGCGATGCGCAGCTGCTCGCGGACGAGGTCGATGCCGGTGACCTCCTCGGTGACGGGGTGCTCGACCTGGAGGCGGGTGTTCACCTCGAGGAACGAGATGGTCCCGCCGGAGCCCACGAGGAACTCGCACGTCCCGGCCCCGGTGTAGCCGGCCTCGGTCAGGATCGCCTTGGAAGCCCGGTAGAGCTCTGCGGTCTGCTCGTCGCTCAGGAACGGTGCGGGTGCCTCTTCGACGAGCTTCTGGTGCCGGCGCTGCAGCGAGCAGTCGCGGGTGGAGACAACGACGACGTTGCCGTGCGTGTCGGCGAGGCACTGAGTCTCGACGTGCCGCGGCTTGTCCAGGTACTTCTCCACGAAGCACTCGCCGCGACCGAAGGCGGCGACCGCCTCGCGCACCGCGGACTCGAACGCCTCGGGCACCTCCTCGCGCTCACGCGCCACCTTCAGCCCGCGGCCGCCACCTCCGTAGGCGGCCTTGATCGCGATGGGGAGCCCGTGCTCGTCCACGAACGCGAGGACCTCGTCCGGGCCGGACACCGGGTCCGTGGTGCCCGGGGCCAGCGGCGCACCGGCCCGGTCGGCGATGTGCCGCGCCTTGACCTTGTCGCCGAGGGAGTCGATCGCCTGCGGGGAAGGGCCGATCCAGACCAGGCCCGCGTCGAGAACGGCCTGGGCGAACCCGGCGTTCTCGGCGAGGAACCCGTAACCAGGGTGGACGGCGTCCGCCCCCGACTGCTTCGCGACGTCCAGCAGCTTCTCGACGACTAGATAGGAGTCGGCTGGGGTCGAGCCACCGACCGCGAACGCCTCGTCGGCGACGCTCACGTGCAGGGCGTCGCGGTCGGGGTCGGCGTAGACCGCCACGGACTCGATGCCCGAGTCCGTGCAGGCCCGCGCGATGCGGACGGCGATCTCGCCGCGGTTGGCGATGAGCACCTTGGTGATGGCTCGGCTTCCGTGCCGTCCCACGTGGTCCGTCCCCTCGTGCAGTGGCTCGTCCGTCATCAGGACTCCTCTCGACCGCCGGTGAGCCTAGTGGGCGCCGCCGAGCAGGCGCCGGTCCCCCGACCACGCGGGCCGCGGCGGGCGCAGCCCGGCGACGGATGAGGCACGTCTCATCCGTCGCCGGACGCAGCCGCCAGCGCGGACAGGTCTCTCCGGCAGCGCCGCTCGACGTCGTCGAGCTCGGCGAGGGCGTCCTCGACGTCACGTCGGCGCTGGTCGAGATCCGCACGGCGGTCGACGATCTGGGCGAGCAGGTAAGTCAGCTGGCCGGCCTCCCCGGGCTGCTGGTCGTACATGTCGAGGATGCGCCGGATCTCCTCCAGCGCGAAACCCAGTCGCCGCCCGCGCAGCACCAGGCCGAGCCGCACCGTGTCGCGCGGGTGGTACAGCCGTTGGGTGCCACGGCGCTCGGGGGAGACGAGTCCCTGGTCCTCGTAGTAGCGCACGGTGCGGTGCGTGACGCCGAACTGCTCGGCGACCTCCGCGATCGTCCGCGGTCCTCTTGCCATGACCAAGATCGTGCTTTACGTTGACGTCAACGTCAAGACCCACCGACCAGGCGAGGAGCAGGGCAGTGACCTTCGAGCTCAGCAAGGACCACGAGGACTTCCGGCGTGTCGTCCGCGAGTTCGCCGAGGCGGAGGTGGCGCCTCACATCGAGGCGTGGGACCGGGACCACCACTTCCCCGCGCACCTGGTGCCGCAGATGGGGCAGCTGGGCCTCTTCGGTCTCGTGGCCCCGGAGGAGTTCGGCGGTGCTGACCCGGGTGCCGGAGCGTTCACGTTTCTCTGCGTCGCCATCGAGGAGCTCGGCCGCGTCGACCAGTCCGTCGGCATCACGCTCTCCGCCGGAGTCGGCCTGGGCATCAACCCCATTCTGACGTTCGGCACGCAGGAGCAGAAGGAGCGCTGGCTGCCGGACCTGGTCGCCGGCCGCACCCTGGCGGCCTTCGGCCTGACCGAGCCGGACGCCGGCAGTGACGCGGGCGCCACCCGAACGAAGGCGCGTCTCGACGGCGACGAGTGGGTCGTCGACGGGGCGAAGGCGTTCATCACCAACTCCGGCACCGACCTGACGTCGGTCGTCACGGTCACCGCCCGTACGGGCGAGCGCGAGGACGGGCGGCCGGAGCTCAGCGCGATCCTGGTGCCTTCCGGGACGCCCGGCTTCACCGTCGAGCCGCCCTACCGCAAGCTCGGCTGGCACGCCTCGGACACCCACGGGCTGAGCTTCGAGGGGACCCGGGTGCCCGCCGACCACCTGCTCGGCGAGCGCGGCAGGGGCTTCAGCCAGTTCCTGGCGACCCTGGACGACGGACGCATCGCGATCGCGGCGCTGGCAGTGGGTCTGGCACAGGCCTGCCTCGAGGCGTCGACCGCCTACGCGAAGAGCCGCATCGCGTTCGGTCGCCCGATCGGCGCCAACCAGGGCATCTCCTTCGCCGTCGCCGACCTCGCCGTGAGCGTCGAGGCGGCGCGGCTGCTGACCTACAAGGCCGCCTGGCTCAAGGACGAGTTCACGGCCGGACGCCGGAGCCTCGCGGAAGTCAAGCAGGCCGCGGCGCTGGCCAAGCTCTACGCGACCGAGGCGGCCGTCTCCTCCACCCGGGTCGCGACACAGGTGTTCGGCGGCAACGGCTTCATGGAGGAGTACCCGGTGGCGCGGTTCTACCGTGACGCCAAGATCCTCGAGATCGGTGAGGGCACCTCCGAGGTGCAGCGGATGGTCATCTCGCGCGGGCTGGGCCTTTCGGTCGACTGATTGACTGACTCCATGACGTACGCGAGCGACCCCCGGGTGGACGACGTCCGCAAGCGCCTGGCGCAGGCGCACGCGGCCTCGCAGGCCCCGCCCGAGAAGGCGGCCGCCAAGCTGGCGAGCCAGAACAAGCTGTACGTGCGGGACCGGATCGCGCTGCTCTTCGACGACGGAAGCTTCGTCGAGGACGGCCGGTACGCGAACGCGCTCGCGCCGGGACTTCCCGCGGACGGCGTCGTCACGGGCCGCGGCACGGTTGATGGCCGTCCGGCCATCGTCGTCGCCAACGACCCCACCGTGAAGGCCGGTTCGTGGGGTGCCCGCACCGTCGAGAAGATCGTGCGTGCCACCGAGTCGGCCCTGCGTGAGGAGCTGCCGGTCTTCTGGTTCGTGGACTCCGCCGGTGCCCGGATCACGGACCAGGTCGACCTATTCCCCGGGCGTCGGGGCGCTGGCCGGATCTTCCACAACCAGGTGGCTCTGAGCGGGCGCGTGCCGCAGATCTGCTGCCTGTTCGGGCCGAGCGCGGCGGGTGGCGCGTACATCCCGGCCTTCACCGACTGCGTGATCATGGTCGAGGGCAACGCGTCGATGTACCTGGGCAGCCCGCGAATGGCGGAGATGGTGATCGGCGAGACGGTGTCGCTGGAGGAGATGGGCGGTGCGCGCATGCACTGCACCGTGTCCGGGTGTGGCGACCTGCTGGCCGACGACGACGCCGACGCCGTCGAGCAGGCACGGCTGCTGTTCTCGTACCTGCCGTCCACCTGGCGCGAGCAGCCACCGACGTACCTCGCCGAACCGCCGTCCTTCCCGCTGGTCACGGGTGTCGTCCCGGAGGTCGAGAGTCAGCCCTTCGACGTCCACGACGTGATCGACGGCCTGCTGGACGACGAGTCGTTCTTCGAGGTCAAGCCACTGTTCGCGGCAGAGCTGGTCACCGGCTTCGGTCGCCTCGACGGCCGCACGGTCGGCGTGGTGGCCAACAACAGCAACGTCAAGGGCGGGGTGCTGTTCAGCGACAGCGCCGACAAGGCCGCCCGGTTCATCTGGTGGTGCGACGCGTTCGGCATCCCGCTGGTCTACCTGGCCGACGTCCCGGGCTTCATGATCGGCAGCGAGGTCGAGCGGGGCGGCATCATCCGGCACGGCGCCAAGATGGTCAGCGCCGTCAGCGAGGCGACCGTCCCGCAGGTCTCGGTGCTGGTGCGCAAGGCCTACGGAGCCGGTCTCTACGCCATGGCCGGTCCGGGGTTCGGGCCGGACGCCTGTCTGGCCCTACCGACAGCCCGCGTGGCGGTGATGGGGCCCGAGGCCGCCGTGAACGCGGTGTACGCCAACAAGATCGCGGCCATCTCGGACGACGAAGAGCGGTCGGTCTTCGTGGCGGAGAAGCGGCGCGAGTACGAGGAGGATGTCGATCTTGAGCGCCTCGCCAGCGACCTGGTGCTCGACGGGATCGTCGAGCCGGAGGACCTGCGCGGCGAGCTCGTGCTGCGCCTTCGCTATGCCGCCCGGCGCGACAGGTCGTTCAGCGACCGGCGCCGCGGCATCACCCCGGTCTGAGACCGGGCTGCTCGCTGCATGAGCCAGGGGACCACCGCTCCGACGCTGCGCGACCGCGCGCTGGCCGTCGTCGTCGGCGCGTTCGGGCTCCTCGCCGTCGTCGCGGGGGTGCGTGCGGGAAGCGCGGGGTACGCCGGCGTGGGGGCGCTGTGGTTGGCCAGCGCGGCAGTGCTGTGGCGGCTGACCGGCGCCTGGCTGCTGCTGGGTCTGGCGCTTTTCGCGGCCGGCTTCGCCGTGCTGGTCAGCACCGGCTGACGGCTGACGGCTGACGGTTGATAGCTGACGACTGGGGGCCGCAGGAGCCCGGGCACGTCTGCATCCCTGAAGGGTCAGGCGCGCATCGTGTGCCAGACGACACCGAGCTCGCCGAGCAGCTCGCGCAGCAGCGGCAGGCTGAGCCCGACGACGCCGTGGTGGTCGCCCTCGATGCCGCGCACGTACGGGCCGCCGATCCCGTCGATGGTGAAGGCGCCCGCCACGCGGAGCGGCTCACCGGTGGCGACGTAGGCCTCGACCTCGTCGTCCGACAGGTCCGCGAAGTGGACGACTGTCGACGAGACCGCCCCCAGCGTCCCTCCGGTCCCTGGCTCGCGGACGTCGACGACCCAGTGACCCGTGTGCAGGACCCCTGTGCCGCCGCGCATCCGGCGCCACCGGCTCACGGCCTCGGCAGCCGACCCGGGCTTGCCGTGCACCTCGCCGTCCAGGGCCAGGACCGAGTCGCAGCCGACCACCAGGGCATCGTCGGGCAGGTCGTCGTGGGCGGCGACGTCCTCGGCCTTGGCCCGGGCCAGCACCAGCGTGACGTCCTCGGCGTCCGAGACGCCGTACTGCGCCACGACGGCGTCCTCGTCCACGTCCGAGACCACGACGTGCGGCTGGACGCCCGCACCGCGCAGGGTCAACAGGCGTGCGGGGGAGGCGGAGGCGAGGACGAGGGAGGGCACGACGGCGAAGAGTAGCCGTCGTGTCCTGCCTCGCTGCGCAGCCGTCGACTCAGCCCCAGGGCGTGGCGGCACCGGTCCGCGGACCAGTCAGCGGACCAGGGCGTCCCGCAGCACGTCGAGCCCGAGCGACCCGACGTCCAGCGCCCTGCGGTGGAACGCCTTCAGGTCGAACGTGTCGCCCTCGGCATCGCGAACCTGCTCGCGCAGCTGCAGCCACAGCCGCTCGCCGACCTTGTACGACGGTGCCTGGCCGGGCCAGCCCAGGTACCGCAGGTGCTCGAAGCGCAGCATCTCGTCCGGCTCGCGGCCGTGGGCCTTCATGAACAACCACATCCTGTCCGCGTCCCAGGTGCCGCCGCCCACCTCGGCCGGGGCCTCGAACCCGCAGTGCGTGCCGATGTCGACGACGACCCGCATCGCGCGGAACGCCGAGCCGACGAGCATGCCGAGGCGGTCGCCCGGGTCCTCGAGCCACCCGAGGTCGGCCATCAGCCGCTCGGCGTACAGGGCCCAGCCCTCGCCGTGGCCCGAGGTCCAGCACATCATCCGGCGCCACCGGTTCAACAGCTGCGCGCGGTACAGCGTCTGCGCCACCTGGAGGTGGTGCCCTGGCACGCCCTCGTGGAACACGGTCGTGGCCGAGGCCCACGTCGAGAACTTCGTCATCCCTTCCGGCACCGACCACCACATGGTGCCCGGGCGGGAGAAGTCCTCGCTCGGGCCGGTGTAGTAGATGCCGCCGGTGCTCGTCGGGGCGATGCGACAGTCGAGGCGGCGCATCGGGCCGGGGATGTCGAAGTGGACGCCGGCCAGCGCGTCGAGCGCGGCGTCCGACGTGCGCTGCAGCCAGTCGCGGAAGGCACCACTGTCGGTGAACGAGCGCTCGGGGTCTGCGTCCAGCGCGGCGATCGCGTCCTGCACGGACCCGCCGGGCACGACCTGCGCCGCGACGTCGGCCATCTCGGCCTCGATCCGCGCCAGCTCGTCGACCCCCCAGCCGTAGGTCTCCTCCAGGTCGACCCGGGCGCCCAGGAAGTAGCGCGACCACAGGCCGTACTCCTGTCGCCCCACCGCATCCGTCGTCCGCGCGGCCGGGAGCAGGTCGTCGCGCAGGTACGCCGTCAGCTCGCCATAGGCAGCGGCTGCGACGGACGCGCCGCCCTCCAGCTGCGTGCGCAGCGAGGGCGACGGGTCACCGCCGTCCGGATGGGCGCCGGCGGTGAACGCGCCGAAGAAGCCGCCCCTCGGGTCGGCGAGCGGCGAGCACTGCGCCGCGACCGCCTCCACCTGGCGCCGTGCCGGTGCGCGCCCGGCTGCCGCCGCGTGCCGCAGCCCCTCCACGTACCCGCGCACGCCCAGCGGCACCTGGTGCAGGCGCAGCGCGACGACCTCCCAGTCCTGGGCGCTGGCCGTGGGCATCAGGTCGAAGACGTCCCGGATCCCCTGGGCGGGGCTGGCGAGGACGTTCAGCTCGCCGTGGTCCATCCCCGCGTCGTGGATCTCCAGCTCGAGACCAAGGCGCTCCTGCATCGCGGCGACCGTGACCCGGTCGACGTCGTCCTGGGGTACGGCGGTGCTGACCTGGTCCAGCACCCGCCGCGTGAGGGCGGCGCGGGCGTCGACGCCGGCGGGCGAGTAGTCGGTCACCTCGTGGTCGTGGCCGGCGACGCCCATCGACGTGGCCAGGACCGGGTCGAGGGCGACGGCGTCGTCCACGTAGGAGTCCGCCAGAGCGTCGACGACGGAGCGGGATCGCGGGGGGGTCTCGGTCACGGCGACGAGGCTACCCACGAGCCTGGTCGAGGTCTGCGCGGTCTCGCGGTGCGGGTTCAGCGGGGGTGGACCGAGGCACGCCAGGCCCCGGGGCCGGGGTGGGTGACGGGCCGGACGGCGCGCCCCCGGTCCGTCCACGCGGACACCGGCCCGCCGGGAGCTACCGCACCGGAGGCCGCGCGGGCGGTCAGCACCGCGACCACGGCCGCCAGCTCGGCGGGGTCGGGCTCACCGCGGACGACCCGCAGCACCGGACGAGCGTCGTCGTCGCCGGTCGTCGTCCGCTGCTCGGCCGCGTCGTCGGGTTTCACGCTCGGCCGTCCTCATCGCCGGCGGGGTCGGTGCCGAGGTCGTCGAGCGACGAGTCCTCGCCGCGGGAGACGAAGAACTCGGTGACGCTGAACCCCTGGTCCCACAGCCGGTCCACCAGCACGGTCGTGGCGTCGTCGATGATCGGCAGGACGGCGTCGAGGGCCTCGGGCGACGTGCCGTCGGCCACGCCGACGACCATGCCGATCCGGAACTCGTCCACCAGCAGCTCGATCGGCGGCTGCTCCGGTGCGTCGACCAGCGGCTCCGAGCTCCAGGCTGCCCCGACCTCGGGCACGAAGCCGAGCTCGCCCTCGAACGCGTCCTCGAAGCGGCCGAGGGCGAAGCCGAGCTCGCGGGCGGCGTCCTCGACCCGCGGGTCGAGGTCTGCCTGCTCCGGCGAGAACTCTGCCCGGACGCCGCGGGCGACCGCGACGTAGGCGTCGAGACGCCGGGCGACGTCGGCCACGCCGGCGTCGACGTCACCGGGTGCACGTCCTTCGTCGGGGAGCGTCACAGCGGGATGTTGCCGTGCTTCTTGGGCGGCAGGCTCTCGCGCTTGGTCCGCAGCGCCCGCAGGGCACGCGCCACGTAGGCGCGCGTGTACGACGGGGGGATCACGGAGTCCACGTACCCGCGCTCGGCCGCGACGTACGGGTTGGCCAGCGCGTCCTCGTAGTCGCGCACATACTGCTTGCGAGCGGTCTCGACGTCGTCCCCCCGCTCGCCGGCCTCCTTCAGTTGCCCGCGGTACAGGATGTTCACCGCCCCCTGCGCGCCCATCACGGCGATCTGGGCGGTGGGCCACGCGAGGTTCACGTCGGCACCGAGGTGCTTGGACCCCATCACGTCGTAGGCGCCCCCGTACGCCTTGCGGGTGATGACGGTGACCTTGGGGACGGTGGCCTCCGCGTAGGCGTAGATGAGCTTGGCGCCGCGGCGGATGATGCCGTTCCACTCCTGGTCGGTGCCGGGCAGGAACCCGGGGACGTCGACGAAGGTGAGCACCGGGACGTTGAAGCAGTCACAGGTGCGCACGAACCGCGCCGCCTTCTCGCTGGCGTCGATGTCGAGGGTGCCGGCCAGCTGCAGCGGCTGGTTGGCCACGACACCGACGCTGCGACCCTCCACCCGGCCGAAGCCGACGAGGATGTTGGGCGCGAACAGCGGCTGCACCTCGAGGAAGTCGGCGTCGTCGAGCACGTGCTCGATCACGGTGTGCATGTCGTACGGCTGGTTGGCGGAGTCCGGCACGAAGGTGTCCAGCTCCTCGTCGTCCGCGGTGATCTCGAGCCCGGCGTCGGCGGCGTCGAAGATCGGGGCGTCTGAGAGGTTGTTGCTCGGCAGGTACGACAGGAGCTCTCGCACGTAGGCGATCGCGTCGTCCTCGTCGGTCGCCATGTAGTGCGCGTTGCCGCTCTTGGTGTTGTGGCTGCGTGCGCCGCCGAGGTCCTCCATGCCGACGTCCTCGCCGGTGACCGTCTTGATCACGTCGGGGCCGGTGATGAACATGTGCGAGGTCTGGTCGACCATCACGGTGAAGTCGGTGATGGCGGGGGAGTAGACCGCGCCGCCCGCGCACGGGCCCATGATCAGCGAGATCTGCGGGATGACGCCGCTGGCGTGCACGTTGCGCTGGAAGATCTCGCCGTACAGACCGAGCGAGACGACGCCCTCCTGAATGCGCGCGCCGCCGGAGTCGTTGATGCCGATCATCGGGACGCCGGTCTTCATCGCCAGGTCCATCACCTTGACGATCTTCTCGCCGAAGACCTCGCCCAGCGAACCGCCGAACACGGTGAAGTCCTGGGCGAACACGCACACACCGCGGCCGTCGACCGTGCCGAAGCCGGTCACCACGCCGTCACCGTACGGACGGTTCTTCTGCTGGCCGAAGCTCGTCGACCGGTGCCGGGCCAGCTCGTCCATCTCGGTGAACGAGCCGTCGTCGAGCAGGGCCTCGATCCGCTCGCGGGCGGTCTTCTTGCCCTTCGCGTGCTGCTGCTCCACGGCTCTGGCCGAGCCGGCGTGCACCGCCGCGTCGTTGCGGCGGTGCAGGTCGGCGAGCTTGCCGGCGGTCGTGTGAATGTCGATGTCGTCCGGCACCTCGGTACCTCCCGTCACCACGGGCGCAGAGCTGGCCATCGGTCCTCCACTGCTAGGCATCGCGGCGCAGCCTAGCCAGGGGTAGTCCCTAGAGTGGCGTGGTGGGCGGTGGCGCGGACGACGGGGGACGGGCCCGCTGGCAGCGCCTGGACCGACCACCCCTGGACGTCGCCGCGCTGCGGGCGGCGCTGACGCCTCCCGCCGGGCCGTTCGGGCGCGTGGAGGTCGTCGACAGCACCGCCTCGACCAACGCCGACCTCGCCGCGGCGGCCTCGGGCACCGGGTGGCCGGACCTGTCCGTGCTCACCGCGGAGCACCAGCACGCCGGCCGCGGACGGCTGGGGCGCGGGTGGCAGACCCCACCGCACGCCGCGCTGACCACGTCGGTGCTGCTGCGCCCGGGCGTGCCCACGGCGCGCTGGTCGTGGCTGCCGCTGCTGGTCGGTCTCTCGGTCGTCGAGGCGCTGCGGTCGGTCGCCGGCGTGCAGGCCGTGCTCAAGTGGCCCAACGACGTGCTCGTGGTCGAGCCGGACGGCGACCGGCGTCCCCTCAAGCTGGCCGGCGTCCTGGCCGAGGTCGTCGCCACGGGCGAGGGCCCCGCCGCCGTCGTCGGCACCGGTGTGAACGTGTCGCAGTCCCGGGTCGAGCTCCCGGTGCCGGCCGCCACGTCGCTGCTGCTGGCCGGGGCGCGCACCCTCGACCGGGACACGGTGCTGCGCGCGACCCTGCGCGGCCTGGCCGACTCCTACCGGTTGTGGGTGGTTGCCGGGGGCGACGCGGTCGCCTGCGGCCTGGCGGCGAGGGTCCGGGAGACCTGCTCGACGATCGGGCGGGAGGTGCGCGTGCAGCTGCCGGGCGGCGCGGACGACCTGGTGGGCACGGCCGAGGGCGTGGACGACGAGGGGCGGCTCCTCGTGGACGCAGGTGGGCGACATGCCGCCGTCGCCGCGGGCGATGTCGTGCACGTGCGCGCCGACGGCGGGCAGGATGTCGGCTGAGCCGGGCGGACAGGGGTGGCGATGGACGAGCGTGTCGTGGTGCGCCTGCGCGCCCACTCCTCACGGCTCCTGGGACCGGCCCTGGGGCTGCTCCTGGTCGCACCGGTCGCGGGTGCCCTCCTCGGCCGGTCGGACGGCTGGGCGGCGCGGGTGGTCCTCGGGGTGTCGGCACTGGTCGTCGTCCGGGCGGTCGTCTGGCCGTTCCTGCGGTGGTGGACCACGACGTACGAGCTGACCACGCGTCGGGTGTCGCTGCGCTGGGGGGTGGCGTCCCGCCACGGCCGTGACGTGCCGTGGCGGCACGTGGTCGACGTCGCCCTCGACCGCTCGGTCCGCCAGCGGCTGCTGGGGTGCGGCACCGTCGTCCTGGTGGCCCGGGGTACCGCCTCGGACGGGGGCACCGGGGAGGTCGCCCTGGTCGACGTCCCGCAGCCAGAGCGCCTGTGGCGGGCTGCGGCCGCGCTCGCCGAGGAGGGGGGCGGCGTGTGGTGGGACGACGAGCCCGGGGACCGGGACGGCGGGGACGGCACGGGCGGCGGGGACGGCACGGACGACGGGAACGGCGGGGAGGGCGCAGCCCGCGAGGGCGCCGTTCCGGCCGGACGCCGGTGGGGTCGCCGGTGAGCGTGGCCGAGGAGCCCGTGAGCCGCGCCGACGACCCGGTCAGCCCTGCCGACGAGCCCGTGAGCATCGCCGAGGAGAAGGTGCTCGGGTCCGGGCGGCACCTGCGCAGCCGGGAGGTGTCGGCGGAGGCCGGCGTCTCGCTGCGGTCGGCGCGCAGGTTCTGGCGCGCCCTGGGCTT
>JBBSNO010000078.1:0-12303 GCA_038232615.1 Actinomycetales bacterium | reverse complement strand
TGTCGGGGGGGCACCCCCCCCACAAAGCCCCGACGATCAGTGGGGTGGCCTTGCGACGACCAGGGAGCGCGGGCAGTGGGCGGTCGGAGGCCCCCGGCGCGGTGCGAATGCGCTACGAGGTGCGGTGCAACCGGCGCGCTGCCTCGGCGATCGAGCCCGAGAGCGACGGGTAGACGGTGAAGGCGTGCGCGACGTCGTCCACGGTGAGCCGGTGCTCCACGGCGAGGGTGACCGGGAAGATCAGCTCGCTGGCGCGCGGTGCCACCACCACGCCGCCGATGACGGTGCCCGACCCGATGCGCGCGAACAACTTCACGAACCCGTCTTGGATGCCCTGCATCTTGGCGCGGGCGTTGCCGGCCAGCGGTAGCTTGACGACCTCGCCCTGTGCCTCGCCCGACTCGATCTGGGCCTGCGTCCAGCCGACGGTCGCGATCTCCGGCGCGGTGAAGACCGTCGCGGAGACGGTGCGCTTGTCCAGGGGCGCCACCGCGTCGCCGAGCGCGTGCCACATGGCGATCCGCCCCTGCATCGCCGCGACGGACGCCAGCGGCAGAACGCCGGTGCAGTCACCGGCCGCGTAGACGCCACGGGCCGACGTCCGCGATACGCGGTCGGTCTCGACGTGCCCGGACGACGTCAGGCGGACGCCGGACTCCTCCAGGCCGATGCCGGCGGTGTTCGGGACGGACCCCACGGCCACCAGGCAGTGGGATCCCTCGACCGCCCGGCCGTCGTCCAGGGTGACCACCACGCCGTCGGCGCTGCGACGCACCGACCGGGCCCGCGAGCGCGACAGCACCGTCATCCCCCGGCGGCGGAACACCGCCTCGATGACCTCCGCCGCGTCGGCGTCCTCGCCGGGCAGCACCCGGTCACGGCTGGAGACCAGCACGACGTCCGCACCGAGCGCGTCGTAGGCGCTGGCGAACTCGGCACCGGTGACCCCTGACCCGACGACGACGAGGCGACGTGGCAGCTCGGTCAGCGTGTAGAGCTGGGTCCAGGTCAGAATTCGCTCGCCGTCCGGCCGGGCGTCGGGCAGGGTCCGCGGGTGCGCGCCCGTCGCCAGCAGGACCACGTCGGCATCGAGCTCGCGGTTCCCGCCGTCGGCCAGCGCCACGACGACGCGCTGCGGGCCGTCGAGGTGGGCCGTGCCCTTCAGCAGCGCCACGCCCTCACGCGCGCAACGGCTGTGCACGTCGTCGGACTGGGCCGACGCCAGCGCTGTGACCCGCTTGTTGACCCGGGCGAGGTCGACGCCGACCAACGCCTCGGTGTCCTTCGGCTCGCCGTCCCCGCCGGGGAAGCGCACGCCCAGCTCGACCGAGTCGTCGACGAGCTGCATCACCTCGGCGGTCGCGATCAGCGTCTTGGAAGGCACGACGTCGGTCAGCACGGCCGACCCGCCGAGACCGGCCTGCTCGACGACGGTCACGTCGGAGCCGAGCTGGGCTGCCACGAGGGCCGCCTCGTACCCGCCGGGGCCGCCGCCAAGGATGACGACGCGCGGGCGGTCGGTGGTCGCTGGTTCAGGTTGCTGGCTCATCGCCGGCCATTGTGTCGAAGAAGCATCGGGCCCATTGTGTCGAAGACGCGAGGCGCGGACATGACGGCCGACCACCCGCCTTGGGGCCGTGCCGGGCTGGCTAGGCTGCGGAACCGTGGCGCTGTACGCGGCCTATGCCAGCAACCTGCATCCGGAGCACATGCTCCGGTGCGCTCCGCACTCCCCGCTGCGGGCCACGGGGTGGCTGCAGGGATGGCGGCTCACGTTCGGCGGCGAGGAGCGCGGGTGGGACGGCGCGCTGGCGACCGTCGTCGAGGACGCCGGAGCGCAGGTGTACGTAGCGCTGTACGACGTCACGCCCGAGGACGAGGCGGCGCTCGACGACACCGAGGGTGTCGGGATCGGTGTCTACCGCAAGATCCGGGTGCGGGTGGCGACGCTGGACGGCGAGGCCGTTGCGTGGGCCTACGTGATCGACGACTACGAGGGCGGCCTGCCGAGCGCCCACTACGTGGGGATGCTCGCGGACGCGGCCGAGGCGGCCGGCGCCCCCACCGAGTACGTCGCGGACCTGCGGGCGGTGCCCTGCCGCTCGGTGGGTTGAGCGTGTGAGCAGCGCCACTACCATCCGGCCCATGAACGATACCGACCTCGACGACCCGGCGACCGACCCCTTCGACGTGGCCCGCGAGGCCGCCGCGGTGATCGCGGAGCGCACCGGGTCGCCGACCCACGACGTCGCCCTCGTGCTGGGCTCCGGCTGGGCCGGGGCGGGGGACCTGCTCGGCGAGACGCTCGCCGACGTCCCGGCCCCGGAGGTCCCCGGCTTCCCGCCGCCCGCGGTCGAGGGCCACGTCGGCACGATCCGCTCGGTCGCGGTCGGCGATACCGGACGCCGAGCACTGCTGTTCGGCTCGCGAACCCACCTCTACGAGGGGCGCGGGGTGCGCCGGGTGGTGCACGGGGTGCGGACGGCCGCCGCCGCGGGGTGCCGCACGATCGTGCTGACGAACGGTTGCGGGGGGCTCGACCCCGCGTGGGGACCGGGGACCGCCGTGCTGATCAGCGACCACCTGAACCTCACCGCGACGTCTCCCCTGGAGGGCGCGACGTTCGTGGACCTGACGGACCTGTACTCCTCCCGCCTGCGCACGATCGCCCGGGAGGTGGACGGCGACCTGCCGGACGGCGTCTACGCACAGTTCCGCGGACCCCACTACGAGACGCCCGCCGAGGTGCGGATGGCGGGCGTGCTCGGCGCCGACCTGGTGGGGATGTCGACCACCCTGGAGGCGATCGCCGCACGCCAGGCCGGGATGGAGGTGCTGGGCATCTCGCTCGTCACCAACGCCGCGGCGGGCATCGGCGCGGACCCGCTCTCGCACGCCGAGGTGATCGAGGCAGGCCGGTTGGCCGGGCCGCGCATCGGTGCCCTGCTCGCCGAGGTGACCCACAGGATCGTGACCGCGTGACCCCGGCCGGAGGGGCTCCGTTGACGCCGTGGTCGTCCGGATCGGGCAGCACAGGCACGAACACCACCACTTCGTCAGCGAACCTCGAAGCGGCGGCGGCGTGGGTGGAGCAGGACCCCGACCCCGAGACCGTGGCCGAGCTGGAGGCGCTGGTCTCGGCGGTCAGGTCCGGCGACGAGGTGGCCCTGACCGGCCTGGCCGACCGGTTCGCCGGCACGCTGCAGTTCGGCACCGCGGGTCTGCGTGGCGCGCTGGGCGCCGGGCCGAACCGGATGAACCGCGTGGTCGTCGTCCGGGCTGCCGCGGGTCTGGCGGCGTACCTGCTCGAGCACGCAGGTACCGGCCGTCGTCCGCGCGTGGTCGTGGGGTACGACGCGCGGCGCAACTCCGCGCAGTTCGCCACCGACACCGCCTCCGTGATGACCGGTGCCGGCATCGACGCCCTCGTCCTTCCCTCGGCGCTGCCGACCCCCGTGCTGGCTTACGCCGTCAGGGCGCTGGGCGCCGACGCGGGCGTGATGGTGACCGCCAGCCACAACCCGCCGCAGGACAACGGGTACAAGGTCTACCTCGGCGGCACCGAGGAGGGTGGCCAGATCGTCCCCCCCGCGGACGCCGACATCGCGGCCTGCATAGACGCGGTCGGCGCGGTCGTCGGCGTCCCGCGGCCGGACGCTGGCTGGGAGGTCCTCGGCGACGACGTCCTGGACGCCTACCTCGACACGGCTGCGGCCGCGGCGACCCCGGGCGGGCCGCGCGACCTGTCCGTCGTCCTGACGCCCCTGCACGGTGTGGGCGGTGCGAGTGTCGTCGAGGCGTTGCGGCGAGCGGGTTTCACCGACACATGGGTGGTGCCCGAGCAGTCCGCGCCCGACCCGGCGTTCCCGACGGTGGCCTTCCCCAACCCCGAGGAGCCCGGTGCGATCGACCTGGCGCTGGCCGCGGCGCGGAACAGAGGTGCCGACCTGGTGATCGCGAACGACCCGGACGCCGACCGGTGCGCCGTGGCGGTGCACGACCCGGCCGGGCCGGAGGGCACCGGGGGCTGGCGGATGCTGCGGGGCGACGAGGTCGGCGCGCTGGTCGGCGAGCACCTGGCGGCGCAGGGGATGCCACCGGGTTCGGTGCTGGCCTGCTCCATCGTGTCCTCGCGGCAGCTCGGCCGCATCGCCGCCGCGCACGGCCTCCGGCACGCGCAGACGCTCACCGGCTTCAAGTGGATCTCCCGCGTACCAGGGCTTGCGTACGGGTACGAGGAGGCGCTGGGGTACTGCGTCGACCCGGCGCACGTCCGTGACAAGGACGGCATCAGCGCCGCGGTCGTCGTCGCCGAGCTCGCGGCCTCCTTGAAGGCGGAGGGCCGCACCCTGCTCGACGCCCTCGACGACCTCGCGCGCCGGCACGGCCTGCACGCCACCGACCAGCTGTCGGTGCGCGTGGACGACCTCACGCTGATCAGCGACGCGATGGCTCGTGGCCGCCAGTGGCCACCGTCGGTGCTCGCAGGCAGCCCGGTGGTGGAGGTGGACGACCTGGCCCTCGGCTCCGAGGGCCTGCCGCCCACCGACGGCCTGCGCTGGACCACGGTGGGCGGCGACCGTGTCGTCGTCCGCCCCAGTGGCACCGAGCCCAAGCTCAAGGCGTACCTGGAGGTCGTCGTGCCGGTGACCGACGGCGTTCCCGCCGCCCAGGCCGAGGCCGGGGCACGCCTCGCGGAGCTCAGGTCCGACGTCGCCGGCGCCCTCGGCCTGGAGTAACCGCGCCTCGCGGGAGCACGCTCGCCCCGCTCGCTCAGGGCGCGAGTGTCTCGGCCAGCGCCGGCGGGGCCTCGAGATGACCGGCCAGCACCTCGGCCTCGACGTGCCAGCACCGTTGCACGGCCGTCCCGTCGGCCAGGTCGAGGCGGACGAACATCGTCGCCTCGTTGCCCATCCGGTCGAACCGCGTGTCGTCTGCGAGCACCTGTGCCGCCAGGACCGCGTCGACGACACGCCGGACCACCGCTGGGTCGTCGACCCGTGCGCAGCACGTCCTCGCCGCGGTCACCCTCGACGAGGTGGATCCGTTCCACCTTGCCCCCGATGTCCAGCAGGTCCGCGCCGCTCTCGGCGCCAGGGACCTCGTGGGGCTCGTAGAGGCGCCAGGCTCCCTCCTCCCGTGCAGCCAGACGGAAGTCAGTGCGGTAGCCGACCACCTCGCGGAGCTCGGTGCCGGCGGCGAGGTAGGCGGCGTCACCCTCACGGGGGAGGAACTCCGGGTTGCCGACGGTGTCGGCGATGCGGCACCGGACGGTCGCGACGACGTCTCCGAGTGCGCTCTCGGGCACGGTCACGGTCGGCGAGAAGGTGCTGTGGAACATGACGCCGTCGACGACGACGAAGGGCACGAAGTCGAGGGCGGCGTTGCCTGCTGCGTCCGGTGGTGGGCACGGCCCTGCTGCAGGGACCCCGTCTTCCGGCGTCGCCTCGACTGCGACCCCGGAGGAACCACAGCCAGCCAGGGCCACAGAGGCCAACAGTGCGGCCGACAAAGAGGCGAGGCGGCACAGCCAGGGGGCGACATGCTTCTGTGACGGGGCGGGAGCCGCCCCGGTTCCTGATCGGGCTGCAACGTGTCTGCCGGCTCATCGGGACCCGAGACCCGCGTCGCGCGCCCTGGCCACGGCTTCGGCTCGACCGGCGACGCACAGCTTGGCGTAGACGTTGGCCACGTGGTTCCGCACCGTCTTCTCCGACACGACGAGGCGCGCGGCGATGGCGGCGTTCGTCAGGCCGCGCGCCAGCAGGTCGAGCACCTCACGCTCTCGATCGGTCAGGTCGGGGAAGGGCACGGGCCCGGCGCGCCCGGGCGCCGCGGAGAAGAACTGCAGGACTCGTGATGCGAGGCCAGAGCTGAAGACGACGCCGCCGTAAGCCACGGATGACAGGGCGCGGGCGATCTCGGCTCGGTCCGCGCCCTTGAGCAGATACCCCCGGGCGCCGGCGCGCATCGCCGCGAACACGGAGTCGTCGCCTTCGAGCATCGTCAGGACGAGCACCGCGGTCCCCGGCTGCTGCGCGACGATCCTGCGAGTCGCGTCGATGCCGTTGACTCCCGGCATGTGCAGGTCCATCACGACGACATCGGGCGCGAGCTGCACGGCCTGCGTCACCGCGCTCTCGCCGTCCGCCGCCTCCCCGACGACCTCCACGTCGACCATCGCCGCCATGGCTGTGACGAGCCCCTCGCGGTAGAGCGGATGGTCGTCGACGACGAGCACGCGGATCGTCACCGTGACCCCAGCGGGAGCAAGGCCTCGACGACGGTTCCCCTGGCGTCCACCGTCGGGGACACGGCGCACGTCCCGCCGAGCTCCTCGCTCCGCTCCCGCATCGACCCCAGCCCGACCCCTGGACGGGCGCCCGGCAGGATTCCGCCGCCGTCGTCGCCGACGGTGACCCGCAGCGCATCGGTCTCACGCCGCACCCGCACCACGACGTCCGTGGCGGCTCCGTGCCGAACCGCGTTGGCCAGCGCCTCGGAGACGATGCGGTAGGCGGCGACGTCGACCGCAGCGGGCAGGTCGACAAGCCCGTCGGTCTCGACCTGAACCGTCAGCGCCGGCGTCGCGAAGCGCATCGCCAGCTCCTTCAGGGCGCCCTCGAGCCCGAGATCGTCCAGCGTCGGCGGCCGGAGCTCGTGGACGACGGTGCGGACGCCGGCCACCGCGTCGTTGAGCCGCGGGACCAGACGGTCGAGCAGCTCGAGGGCCTTGACCGGGTCGGCCACGACCAGGTCGCGTGCCGTCTCGGCCTGCAGTGCGAGCGCGGCGAGAGCGGGCCCGAGACCATCGTGGAGGTCTCGGCGCAGCCGCCGGCGCTCCTCCTCGCGGGTGTCGACGAGCCGCTCCCGGGACCGCTGGACCTCACGGGCGAGCAGGACGCCGTGCACCGCGACCGCCGCCTGGCTGGCCAGGTCGGCAAGCAGCCGGTGCTCGCCGCGCGACAACGCCTCGGATGCCTTGCCGATGCGCAGCACGCCCACCCCGGTCCGTCCGTAGACGAGCGGCAGGTCGTAGCGCTCGCCTCCGGCCAGTCCGGCCTCGACCACCTCGCCGTCCCGGATCTCGATGGCGGCGTACGGCGCGCGCAGGGCCCGCGCGACGTCGCCCACCACTTCGGGCAGCACCCGGGTGGTGATCTCGTCCGGCTCCGCGGCCGCTTCCAGGCGCCGTCCCATCCTGGCCAGCGCTGCGTAGGGGTCTTCGGCGTCCCCGTGGACGAGCTGGTTCACCAGCCGCTGGAGCCGCCGGTGCAAGGGGAGCACCAAGAGCGCCACGATCGCGGTCGCCAGGACCGGCGCCCCCGTGCCCCGACCGACGATGCCACCCAGCAGCCCGACGGTGGCGACGTACGTCCCGACGACCGCCGCCGACAGACTCGCGAAGAGCGGACTGCGAGATGACGACGTCGATGTTCCACAACCGGTGCCGCAGCACGGCGACGACGCATGCCACCGGGAGCGGGACCAACGCCAGCGCAGGCAGCCACGTGACGCTCGTCCCAGCCCGGCCGAGCAGCTGCGCGACCAGAAGCATCACCACCGTCGTGGCGGTCCCGTAGAGGACCCACGCGAGCTGCGTGCGCTGCTCGGCCGCCGCGCGCCGCCAGCGGAGCACCATCGCCGCCACCGACAGCCCGAGGCAGACGACGTGCGCCGGCGCCGCGATGGCGCTCAGCTGGGCGGCAATCGGCACGGCGAGCGCGTTCTCAAGGCCGGTGACGCCGATCCGGACGTCGAGCTGGTCATAGGGCGCCACCGACCACGCGACGCTCTCCAGCGTGATCGCCGTCGCAGCGAGACCGAGAGCCAGGCGCCACCGCCGCGTGAGGAGGCGTCCGTCGGGGAGCACCAGTGGCAGGACGGTGAGCAGCGCGAGGTTGCCAGGGACCCAGGCCCAGGCGCCCACCCAGTACAGCTGCTCGCCGAGCGGCGGCCGTCTCGGACCTCGAGGGCGTAGGTGCCCCACTCCCGGCCGAGCAGGGACAGGCCGTTGCTGAGCCCCACCCCCAGCAGCAGCCAGCCCACCGCCAGGGTCGGCCTGGCCCGGGTCAGCGCCGCGCCGCCGATACCGAATGCGAGCGAGCCCGCCAGCCCGAACAGCCAGAAGTCGGGCCCGCCTGTCGGAAGGACGGCGGCATTGACGGCGTGCAGCAGCGCGCCGACGACGCCGGACGTGGCGACGACTGCGCCGACGGCGACACCGGTGCGGGCGAGCGGGCTCACCAGCACATCGTGACGGTCAGGAGTCCCGGCGTCACGGGACCTGAAGTCCCGCTCGTGAACAGGACTGCGCCCCCATGCGGCCGGGACCTGGGAACACCCAGAGTCTGCCTGGGCGCTCCCAGGCCCACGTCGTCCACCGGCGGCACCGCCGACCTGGCTTCACCAGTAGAAGGAGCAGACCATGACCGCCACGCTCGAGACCACCCGGACCAAGCCCGGACCGACAGTGATCACAGCAGCCGTGCTGCTGGTGCTTCTGGCGATCGTCAGCAGCGCGGGGATGATCTACTTCGGGTTCTTCTACTCCGAGCCGAGTGCCGGCGTCGTCTTCGCCGCGATCGGGGTCGCCCAGCACGCGACCGGCCTGGCGACGTTGCCGGGGCTGCTTCGCGGGTCGCGCACACCCTGGCTCGTCGCCGTCGGCTACGCGTGGAGCTACTCGTTCTGGAGTGTCTACAAGGTCTTCGCCGAGAGCGAGACCTCGAGCGTCCCCTACCTCGTCGTCAGCCTGGCGCTGCTCGGGCTGCTGCTGGCGCCGGCGACCCGACGCCGGATCACACCGTCGGCGCCCTGACCGAGGCGCAGCGGCCTGCCGCCGTGCTCGCAACCCGGCGGTAGGCGACCCGGCGGTAGGCTCTGGCGGTGACCACGACCACCGACCCGACGGCGACGGCCCGAGACCTCGTCGGCGCCTCGCACCTGGACGACGCCTCGCTGCGCAGGTTTCTGCACGGGCTTCCGGGTGTCGACCAGGTCGGCGCGGAGGGCCGGGCGGCGACCCTGGGGACCCGGTCGATCAAGACGACGGCCAAGGCGTGGGCGATCGACATGGCGATCTCGATGGTCGACCTCACGACGCTCGAGGGCTCGGACACCGAGGGCAAGGTGCGCACGCTGTGCGCCAAGGCCGTCCAGCCCGACCCGGGCGACCCCAGCACCCCACGGGCCGCCGCGGTCTGTGTCTACAACGACCTGGTCGGGGTCGCCGTGGATGCCCTCGGCGACAGCGGCGTCAAGGTCGCGGCGGTGGCGACGGCGTTCCCGAGCGGCCGGGCCCGCCTGGACGTCAAGCTCGCCGACACGGCGGACGCCGTCGAGGCGGGGGCGCACGAGATCGACATGGTCATCGACCGCGGGGCGTTCTTGTCGGGGCGCTACCTGCAGGTGTTCGAGGAGATCGCCGCGATCAGGCAGGCCTGCCACACCGGCGGCAGAGACGCGCACCTGAAGGTGATCCTGGAGACGGGTGAGCTCGCCACGTACGACAACGTCCGCCGCGCGTCGTGGTTGGCGATGCTGGCCGGCGCCGACTTCATCAAGACGAGCACCGGCAAGATCAACCCCGCGGCGACCTTGCCGGTGACCCTGGTGATGCTGGAGGCGGTGCGCGACTTTTGGGCGGCCACCGGCACGCAGGTCGGGGTCAAGCCCGCTGGGGGCATCCGCACCACCAAGGACGCGATGAAGTACCTGGTGATGGTGAACGAGACGGTCGGCGAGCAGTGGCTGAGCCCCGACTGGTTCCGGTTCGGTGCGTCCACGCTGCTGAACGACCTGCTGCTGCAGCGGCAGAAGCTGTCCACCGGCCGCTACAGCGGCCCCGACTACGTGACCCTGGACTGAGCTGGTACCTGGAATGAGCAACCGATGACTGTTGAGAGCACCGCGTTCGAGTACGCACCCGCCCCCGAGTCGCGGGGGGTCGTCGACCTGCGCTCCTCGTACGGCCTGTTCATCGGGGGCGAGTTCGTCGAGGGCGGCGGCAAACCGTTCAAGACGATCAGCCCGGCGACTGAGGAGGTCCTGGCCGAGGTCGGGCAGGCCACGAGCGCGGACGTCGACCGGGCCGTGGCCGCGGCCCGGCGCGCCTACTCCCGCACCTGGTCGCGGATGGCCGGCGCCGAGCGGGGCAAGTACCTGTTCCGCATCGCGCGGATCATGGCCGAGCGCTCGCGCGAGCTCGCGGTGCTGGAGAGCCTGGACAACGGCAAGCCGATCCGCGAGAGCCGGGACGTCGACGTCCCCACCGCCGCGGCGCACTTCTTCTACTACGCCGGGTGGGCCGACAAGCTCGAGCACGCGGGTTTCGGGGTGAGGCCGCAGCCCCTGGGCGTGGCGGGCCAGGTGATCCCGTGGAACTTCCCGCTGCTGATGCTGGCGTGGAAGATCGCCCCTGCTCTGGCGTGCGGCAACACCGTGGTCCTCAAGCCGGCGGAGACGACCCCGTTGACGGCGTTGCTGTTCGCCGAGATCTGCCAGCAGGCCGACCTGCCCCCGGGCGTCGTCAACATCGTCACCGGTGCCGGCGCCACCGGTCAGGCGCTGGTGGAGCACCCCGGCGTCGACAAGGTGGCGTTCACGGGCTCGACGGGGGTGGTCAATGCCTTCGCCCGGGCCGTTGCGGGTTCCCGCAAGATGGTTACCCTGGAGCTGGGCGGCAAGGCCGCCAACATCGTCTTCGTCGACGCCCCGGTCGACCAGGCCGTCGAGGGCATCGTCAACGGCATCTTCTTCAACCAGGGCCACGTGTGCTGCGCCGGTTCGCGCCTGCTGGTGCAGGAGAACGTGGCCGACGAGGTCGTCGACCGGCTCAAGCGTCGTCTGTCGAGTCTGCGCGTCGGGGACCCGTTGGACAAGAACACCGACGTCGGCGCCATCAACTCCGCGGCCCAGCTCGCGCGCATCACGGAGCTGACGGCCGTCGGCGAGGCCGAGGGCGCCACGCGCTGGTCACCGGCCTGCGACCTGCCGACGTCCGGCTTCTGGTTCGCCCCGACGGTGTTCACGGGCGTCTCGAACACCCACCGCATCGCCCGCGAGGAGATCTTCGGCCCGGTGCTGAGCGTGCTGACGTTCCGGACGCCGGACGAGGCGATCGCCAAGGCCAACAACACCCCGTACGGCCTGTCTGCCGGGGTGTGGTCGGAGAAGGGCTCGCGCATCCTGTGGGCCGCCGACCGGCTGCGCGCCGGCGTGGTGTGGGCCAACACGTTCAACCGCTTCGACCCCACCTCGCCCTTCGGCGGGTACAAGGAGTCCGGGTACGGCCGCGAGGGCGGGCGCCACGGTCTCGAGGCCTACCTGAAGACGGAGCCCGTCGCGTGAGGTTCTCGGACACAGCCGCTGGAGGCACCGCATGAGTCCCACCGCCCAGCGGACGACGCAGCGCACCGAACGCATCGAGGTCCGCAAGACCTACAAGCTCTACATCGCCGGCAAGTTCCCTCGCAGCGAGTCGGGTCGCACCTACGTCGTCACCGACAGCCGCGACCGGTTCCTGGCCAACGCCGCCCAGGGGTCGCGCAAGGACGCCCGCGACGCGGTCGTCGCCGCCCGCACGGCGTTCGCGGGGTGGGCCGGCGCCACCGCGTACAACAAGGGCCAGGTGCTCTACCGCGTCGCCGAGCTGATGGAAGGCCGCCGGTCGCAGTTCGCCGACGAGGTCGCGCGCGGTGAGGGCCTGACCCGTGCCCGGGCCGAGCGGATCGTCGACACCGCGATCGACCGCTGGGTCTGGTACGCGGGGTGGACCGACAAGGTCGCCCAGGTCGCCGGTGCCGCGAACCCCGTCGCCGGCCCGTACTTCAACCTCTCCGCTCCCGAGCCGACCGGCGTCGTCGCCGTCCTGGCACCCCAGCAGTCGTCGTTGCTGGGCCTGGTGAACGCCGTCGCCCCGGTGCTGGCAGGTGGCAACACGGTCGTCGTCCTGACCAGCTCCGACCGCCCGCTGCCCGCCGTCACCCTCTCCGAGGTGCTCGCCACCTCCGACGTCCCCGGCGGGGTCGTCAACATCATCACCGGCCGCACCGCCGAGGTGGCGCCGTGGCTCGCGTCGCACTCCGACGTCAACGCCATCGACCTCACCGGTGCGCTCGGCGCCGACGGGCTGGACTGGGCCGACCTCGAGGTCGCCGCCGCCGAGAACCTCAAGCGGGTGCTGCGCCCCAGCACCGACACCGAGCCGGACGCCGGCCCGGTGCCGCCCGGCCCCGGTCGCATCCTGTTCTTCACCGAGACCAAGACCGTCTGGCACCCCAAGGGCGTCTGACGGCGGTG
>JBBSNO010000077.1:0-12384 GCA_038232615.1 Actinomycetales bacterium | reverse complement strand
GGCCGAAGAGGCCGATCGAGTAGGCGAACGACGTCTGCTCGTCGCACTCGCCGCACGTGCAGCCCAGCACGTACTGGATGTAGCAGCCGTGCTCGCGGATGACCGCCGTGACGTGGCGGTCCTCCTGGTCGAGCCACGCCTCGGTCGCTACGCCGTCCATGGTCGTCCTCCTTCGTCGAGGTCGCGCCGGTCGCGCGACCTGCGCCGGGACGCTAGGACGAGGCACCGACAGCCGGTTGTCCCACGGGCTCGCCGACCGTTCCCGGCCGGTGGGCCCTCGCGGTTCAGGGATCCGCGCGCGTCCGGCCGAGCAGCGCGAGCACCTCGTCGTCCGACGTCTGGGTGAAGTCGTCGTACCACGCGCCGACGGCGCCGAACCGCTCCGACGACACGAGGCAGACGACGCGGTCGGCGACCTCGGCCAGCCGTCGGCCGGTCGCGGCGGCGCCCACCGGCACGCCGAGCACCAGTCGCCGGGGTGCCAGGCCCCGCAGCGCCAGGAGCGCGACCTCGGCGGTGACGCCGGTCGCGAGACCGTCGTCGACGAGCAGGACGTCGCGCCCCACGAGCGTCGGCAGCGGCTCCCCCCGGCGGTAGCGATCGACCCGGCGCTCGAGCTCGATCCGCTCCACCTCCACCAGGGACCGCAGCTGGTCCTCGTCGATCCCCAGCTCACCGACCGCCCGGGTCACCAGGACGGCGTCGCGGCCCTCGGCGATGGCGGCGATCCCGTACTCGGGACGCCCAGGAGCGCCGACCTTACGGGCGACGAACGCCAGCAGCGGTGCGCCGAGGGCGGCGGCGACGGGTGCCGCGACCGGGACGCCGCCGCGCGGCAGCGCGAGCAGCAGCGGCGCCTCCAGGTCGCTGCCCACGAGGCGCTCGGCGAGGCGACGTCCGGCGTCCTGCCTGTTCCGGAACCGCACGGTCTCGTCGCCTCCCCGCCGAATCTGACCCCGAGCCCGAGGTCAGTCGGACGGCGGCCCGGGCGCAGTGCCGTCGCCGAACGGTCGCCCACCCAGGGACTCGCGGCCGTGGGCGCTGGTCCAGCCGTCGAGCGCTGGCCCGACCGGCACGATGCCGGTGGGGTTGATCTGCGCGTGCACCCGGTAGTAGTGGGTCTTGATCTGGCCGAAGTCGACGGTGTCCCCGAACCCGGGGGTCTGGAACAGGTCGCGGGCGTAGGCCCACAGTGCCGGCATCTCGGTCAGCTTGTTGCGGTTGCACTTGAAGTGCCCGTGGTAGACGGGGTCGAAGCGGACCAGTGTCGTCCACAGCCGCACGTCGGCCTCGGTGATGGTGTCCCCCACCAGGTACCGCTGACCAGCGAGCCGGTCCTCCAGCCGGTCCAGGCAGGCGAACAGCCGGTGGTGGGCCTGCTCGTACGCCGCCTGGTCGGAGGCGAAACCGGCCTCGTACACGGCGTTGTTGACGTCGCGATAGACGAGCTCGGCCACGTCGTCGATCTCGCCGCGCAACGCCTGCGGGTACAGCTCGGGGGCACCGTCGCGGTGGAACGCGGTCCACTGGGTCGACAGGTCGAGCGTGATCTGCTGGAAGTCGTTGGTGACGACCGCTCCGGTGGGGACGTCGACGACCGCCGGCACCGTGATGCCGCGCGGGTACCCGGGGACAGCCTGCTCGTAGGCGTCCTTCAGCCGCTCGATGCCCAGGACCGGGTCGCGACCGCCCGGGTCGAGGTCGAACGTCCAGCTGCGCTCGTCGTGCGTCGGGCCCGCGAGGCCCAGGGACAGCGCACCCTCCAGCCCGAGCAACCGCCTGACGGTGATGGCGCGGCTCGCCCACGGGCAGGCCCGAGCCGCGACGAGCCGGTACCGTCCGGCCTCGACCGGCCAGTCGCTCGAGGGGTCGGCGGTGATCCGTGCATCCAGGTACCGGATGTCCCGCTCGTAGTGGCCGTCGTCCTCGCCGTCGCGGGTGCTCATGCCCTCGACTGTAGGGCCAGCGGGAGCGCGTCCTGGCAAGGAGAGCTTTCCACCGGACGTCGAACAGGCGTACGGTCACAGCGTGACCGTGGCGCTGCAGACATCGCTCCTCGATGCCGTCGAGGAGGCTCCCGAGCTGGGTGCACTGACCGGGCGCGTCGAGCGGACCTGGCTCACCGACGGCGCCTGGGTCGACGTGCTCCCCGGGTGGCTCCACGGCTCGGACGGGCTCTTCACGGAGCTCGTCGACGCCGTCCCCTGGTACGCCGAGCAACGGCAGATGTACGAGCGCGTCGTCGCCGTCCCCCGGCTGCTGTGCTTCTACGGCGAGGAGCAGCGCCTTCCCCACCCCGTCCTGTTACGTGCCCGCGAGGCGCTCAGCGCCCACTACGGACCAGAGCTGGGTGAGCCGTTCCGCACTGCCGGCCTGTGCTTCTACCGCGACGGCCGCGACAGCGTGGCGTGGCACGGGGACACGATCGGGCGCAGCAGGACCCAGGACACGATGGTCGCGATCCTCTCGCTCGGGGCACCCCGGTCACTGGTGCTGCGACCCCGTCGTGAACGTCGCAGTGGAGGTGGGCAGAGCGTTCGCCACCGGCTCGGCCACGGAGACCTGCTCGTGATGGGCGGGTCCTGCCAGCGGACCTGGGAGCACGCCGTCCCCAAGACCGCCCGGCCGGCCGGTCCCCGCATCAGCGTCCAGTTCAGGACCCGCGGCGTCCGCTGACCCTCAGTAGAGGTTCGCCGCGTAGCTCGGCCCGTAGTAGCGCTCCAGCTCCTCGACCGAGTCGCCCGGCCGCTCCAGCGCCTGGGCGATGCGCGCCCGCGACGGTAACGCGGCGGGCTCCCAGGTCTCCGGCTGCCACAGCCGCGAGCGCATGAACGCCCTGGCGCAGTGGGAGAAAACCTGCTCGATCTCGACGACCATCGCGAGCACGGGGCGCCGCCCTGCCACCGTCAGCTCGTCGAGGAACGGCGCGTCTCGCACGAGG
Source organism: Actinomycetales bacterium (assembly GCA_038232615.1). Lineage (GTDB taxonomy): Bacteria > Actinomycetota > Actinomycetes > Actinomycetales > DASROP01 > DASROP01. The sequence continues at coordinate 9,443 of JBBSNO010000077.1, read as the reverse complement.
CGGGCCCGCCCGTTGACCCGCAGCGTGTCCCCGCGGCCAGGGACGAGGAAGAGGAGCCCGACGCGTGGGTTGGCGAGCACGTTGTGGAAGCCGTCAGCGCGGCGGTTCCCCGGCCGTTCCGCGAGCACGAGCGTCGTCTCGTCGAGCACCAGGGTCGAGCCCGGCGGGTCCCCCTTGGGGGAGACGTCGCACGTGCCGTCCGGGCCGGCGGTCGCGACGAGGCACAGGGGGGAGGCGGCGAGCCACTGCCGGTCCAGGTCGTCGAGTCGTTGCCGCTCCTTGCCCGCCGCACGGGCGGACGGTGCCCCGAGCAGTGACGTCAGCTCGTCGTCCGTCGTGACCTCGACCCACTCGTCCGTGTCCATCACGTCATGATGGCGGACGTGGTGGACCTGAAGACCGGCGGCGAGCTGGCGGCGATGCGCGGGGCCGGTCGGGTGGTGGCGCGGGTCCTGGCCAGGACCGAGGAGCTGGCCGCCCCCGGCGTGACGCTGCTCGACCTCGACGCGGCTGCACGTGAGGTACTCGCCGGGGCGGGTGCGACGTCACCGTTCCTCGGCTACCGCCCGGGCAACGTCGCCTTCGCGTTCCCCGCCGTCATCTGCGCATCGGTCAACGACGCGGCGCTGCACGGCATCCCCGACGGCTACCGCCTGCGCGACGGCGACCTCGTGAGCATCGACGTCGGCGCGACGCTCGAGGGCTGGACCGGGGACGCCGCCGTCAGCTTCGTCGTCGGGACGGCGAGCCCGCAGGATCTCGCCCTCGTCGAGGTCACGCGCCGGGCGTTGGACGCCGGCATCGCCGCTGCCGTCGTCGGCGCCCGCCTCGGCGACGTCTGCTCGACCATCGGGCGGATCGCCCGCGAGTCCGGGTACGGCGTCAACACCGACTTCGGCGGGCACGGCATCGGCCGGACCATGCACGAGGACCCGAGCGTCCCCAACGACGGGCCGGCCGATCGCGGGATGCGGCTGCGCCACGGCCTGACGCTCGCCATCGAGCCGTGGTTCATGGCCGGTGGCCTCGACACGTACTCCGTGGACGACGACGGCTGGACGCTGCGTACCGGCGACGGCAGCCGCGCGGCGCACTGCGAGCACACCGTCGCGATCACGGACGACGGCCCGCAGGTCCTCACGCTGCCGTGAGGACCCGCGGGCCGCGGTGATCCGGGTCGCGCGCTACTCGCAGCCGGCGTCGACGCGGTCTCCACGCTCGGGCAGAGCGTCCGCCGAGGCGGGGTCGACAGCGTCGAACGAACCGTCCGCGAAGGAGCCCACGACACCACACATGCTGGTCAGCGCCTCGGGCACCAGGACGCCGTGGCCCTTCCGGCCGGCTTCCTGCTGCCCGCGCTGCTCGACCAGCAGCGTGGGGTCGCCCTCCAGGCCCAGACCGTTGCGCGCGGTCGTCGCCGTGTCGCTGCGGGGGTAGAGGGTGACCGTCGCGTGGCCGTTGCCAGCCAGCGAGTCGCCGACGACAGCAGCGGTCCGGCGGCCGTCGTCCGCCACCGACGGGACCACGTCGGGGTTGGTCGACCAGAGCACGGACATCGTCGCCATCCGGCCCTCCTCGGTCTGGTAGGTGACCTGGTGGTGGTAGTCGAGGACCAGGTCTGGCTGGTGCTCGGCCACCACGGACTCGACGGTGACGACCTCGGGGGCGAGCGACGGGTCCGGATCTGCGTCCGGTCCGTAGAGCCGGTTGAGGTCGATGTTGTTGGAGTTGCGACGCGGGTCGATGCCGTCCTCGAGTCCCTGTCCTGGTAGCGCTCCCAGCCGTCGGGGTTGACGCGGGGCATGACCAGGAGCGTCACCTGCTCCCGGAGGGCGCGGGCAGCCCGGTCGTTGCCCGACACCTGCTTCAGCAGCTGCAGCGCGGCCTCGGTGCCCATCGGCTCGTCCCCGTGCTGCTGGGTGACCACGAGCAGCGTGCGCTCGCCGGTACCCACGCTGGCCAGGTGCAGAGGGCGGCGCGACGCGTGCGGATCATGAGGACCCGTTCCTCGGGAGGGGTACTTGTCCGGTTTTGTCCCCTCTCGCCGGTGGTCAAGCACGCAGGAGTGCGTCAGGGCAGCAGGCGCTCGCCGGACCGCACCAGCCACCAGTTGTCGACGGCGAAGTCGGCGGGGTCGATCACGCCGCGCAGGCGCCGCCTCGATGAGCAGCTGCCGGATCTCCCGCTGCTCGTTGTAGACCACCGCGGCCGTCGAGACGTGCGGGAAATTTCCCGCCGCCGGACCGGCGGACAACCGCGTACAGTGTACTCTGTCGGCGTGGTCGAGGTGACACGGTGGACGGTGCCATGAGGCAGAGCGCCGGGGGCGGGGATCCCCGGCGCACGATGGAGCTGCTCTGGGGCACGGCGGAGCCGCCGCGCCGGGGACCACGGCCGGGGCTGACCTTGGCGCAGGTGGTCCAGGCGGCGATCGACGTCGCGGACGGCGAGGGCACTGCCGGGTTGTCCATGCGCCGGGTGGCCGACCGGCTCGGCGTCGGCGCGATGACCCTCTACCGGTACGTGCCGGGCAAGGCCGAGCTGCTCGACCTGATGCTCGACGCCGTGCAGGGCGAGGTGTCCAGGCCGCTCGACGTGCCGGGAGGGTGGCGCGCCCGGTGCGAGCAGGTGGCCCGTGAGCAGCTCGCCCTGTACCTGCGCCATCCCTGGCTGCTGCAGGTGGCGACCACGCGTCCGGTGCTCGGCCCGCACGTCCTGGACAAGTACGAGTACGAGCTGCGCACCCTGGAGGGGCTCGGCCTCACCGACGCCGAGATGGACGCCTCGGTGATGTTGGTCGACTCCTTCGTCCAGGGTGCGGCACGAGGGGCCGTCGATGCTGTCACGACCCGGCGCGAGTCGCGGCAGTCGGACACGCAGTGGTGGCACGACCGGGGCCCGTTGCTGGAGAAGGTCCTCGACGTTGACCGCCACCCGGTGGCCTCACGCGTGGGCGGCTCCGTCGGCGAGGAGCAGCAGGCGGCGTACGACCCTCAGCGGGCCTTCGAGTTCGGGCTCGGGCGGCTGCTCGACGGCCTGGACGTGCTGGTCTCCTCGCGCCGTCGCTGACCACGCGGTCGGCGTCAGTCAGCGGCCCCCGGAGACGTCCAGCGTGGCGCCCGTGACGTACGACGCCTCGGCGGACATCAGCCAGCAGATGGTGGCGGCGACCTCGTCGGCCGTGCCCGGCCGGCCCAGTGGTGGCGAGGACCCGAGCCGGTCGAGCCGGCCCGCCGCGTGGATCCCGGTGTCGATCAGGCCCGGGCGGACGCCTACGACGCGGACGCCTGCCCCGGCCACCTCGACGGCCAGGCCCATGGTCAGGGCGTCGACCGCGGCCTTGCTCGCCGCGTAGTCGACGTACTCGCCGGCACCGCCGAGCACCGCGGCCCGCGACGAAACGTTCACGACGACGCCCCCGTTCCCGCCGTGCTCGGTCGACATCCGGCGGACCGCCTCGCCGGCGACGAGGAACGCTCCGGTCACGTTGACCGCGAGCAGCCGCTGCAGCCGAGCCGCGTCGTACGAGGCGACCGGGCCGGCGTCCGGCACGATGCCCGCGTTGTTGACCAGGCCGCTCAGGCGACCCAGCTCGCCGTCCACCGTGGCGAAAAGCCGCGTGACGTCGTTCGGCCGGGCGACGTCGACCCGCACGGCCAGCGCTCGCCGTCCGTGGTCGCGGCAGGCCGTGACCACGTGCTCCGCCTCCTCGCGACGGGTCCGGTAGGTGATCGCGACGTCCCAGCCCTGACGGGCCAGCCGGACGGCGGTCGCGGCGCCGATGCCGCGGCTGCCGCCGGTGACCAGCGCGGTGCGGGTGCTCATGCCGCTCACCCTGTCAGGCCACCGCTCAGGCGAGCAGGGCGGCGATGACCAGGACGGCGACGGCAGACGGGGGAGTGGTGAGCGAGATGGCGTCGCGGGCGAGCGGGACGCCGCGCGTCCAGCACGGCGAAGGCCAGCGGCGCCGTTTGCCGGCGTTGACGTAGAAGCTCGACAGTGCGCCGATGACGGTGTCGCCGACGGTACCCGAGGGCGATGACGACCCCGATGACACCGAACCCCTCCAGGACTCCTTGCGCCCGCGCTCTACCCCGCTTTCTCGCCCGTTCTCCCGCGATGATCGCGGAGTCTGTCCACAGCGCGGGCACTGGCTGTGGGTTCGCTGCGCTCCGGGATGCCGTCCGGCTCCAGGTGCCGTATGCAGGGACGATGCACTCCACCCGGTACGGCAGCGGCAAGCCCCTCCTCCTCGTGCACGGGCTCGGAGCCGACGGGCAGTCGTGGCAGCCCGTGATCCCCGCCCTGGCCGCGCAGCGCGAGGTCATCGCGCTCGACCTGCCGGGCTTCGGCCGGTCGCCGGCGCTGGACGGGGAGGTCAGCATCGCGACCCTGACCGACGCGGTCGCGGACTTTCTCCGCAGCGAGGGCCTCGACGGCGTCGACACCGTCGGCAGCTCGATGGGGGCCCGGATGGTGCTCGAGCTGGCGCGCCGCGGCGTGGGGGGCCACACGGTGGCGCTCGACCCCGGCGGGTTCTGGAGCGACGGCGAGGTCCGCTACTTCAACCTCACGCTGAAGCCGTCGATCCACCTCGTGCTGGCCCTGCAGCCGGCCATGCCGGCGCTGATGGGCAGCCCCGTCGGCCGGACCGCGCTGCTGACCCAGTTCTCCGCGCGGCCGTGGGCGCTGCCGAAGGAGGTCGCGTTGCACGAGGTCCGGGCCTACGCCGCCGCGCTCTCGCTGTGGCCGGCGTTCCACGCGCTGGTGCACGGGCCCCGCCAGCAGGGCGCGCCATCGGGGACGACGCCCGGCCGGGTCGTTCTCGGCTGGGGACGCAAGGACCGGGTGACCCTGCCGCGCCAGGCCGCCCGGGCGCAGGCCCTGTTCCCGGACGCCGAGCTGCACTGGTTCGAGCGGTCCGGACACTTCCCGATGTGGGACGTCCCCGAGGAGACCGTCGCGCTGATCCTGCGTGCCACCGCCTGACGCGTCGGGCCTCGCTGCCCCGCTCGCGCGTTGCTGCCTGACGGGGACGGGGCAGCAAGGCGCGGGCGCAAGTGCGACGCTAGAGTCACGTTTGTGGCGCATCTGCGGATCAGCGAGGCGGCCGAACTGCTCGGGGTCAGCGACGACACCGTCCGACGGTGGGCCGAGCAGGGGCGGTTCGAGATCTCCACCGGCCTGAACGGTCGGCAGGTCGTGGACGGGCGTGCGCTCGCCCGGTTCGCCCAGGACCTGGCGGACGCGCCGGACACCGCAGCAGCCGGTCGCAGCTCGGCCCGCAACAGCCTGCGGGGGATCGTCACGAAGGTCACCAAGGACGGCGTGATGGCGCAGGTGGACCTCCAGGCCGGGCCCTTCCGCGTGGTCTCGCTGATGAGCCGCGAGGCGGCGGACCAGATGGGGCTGGACGTCGGCACGCTCGCGACCGCCACCATCAAGGCCACGAACGTCGTGGTCGAGACCCGGGACCGGCGTTGACGTCGCGACCTGGCCAGCGCACGGCAGCCCAGCGGGCGACCCCCCTGCGCGCGGCAGCCCTGCGCGCGACGGCGCTGGGGGCGGCGCTGCTGCTGCTCGGTGCCTGCACCGGCCCGGACGACGTAGGGCGCACGGCGACCGCGGGCGACGACGGTCTGCGGGGGACGCTCACCGTCTTCGCAGCGGCCTCCCTGACCGACGCCTTCGAGGAGATCGGCGGCGGGTTCCGGCAGGAGCACCCCGACGTGGAGCTGTCCTTCAGCTTTGCCGGCAGCTCCTCGCTCGCCGCCCAGGTCGTCTCCGGTGCGCCGGCCGACGTCTTCGCCGCCGCCAGCTCGCAGACGATGCGACGCGTGACCGAGGCCGGCAGGGCGCTCGGTGAACCGGAGGTGTTCGCGCGCAACCGCCTCCAGATCGCCGTCCCGTCCGGCAACCCGGCCGGCGTCGAGGGGCTCGACGACCTCGCGCGCGAGGGCATCGCCGTCGCCCTGTGCGCCCCCGAGGTCCCCTGCGGCGCGGCCACCGAGACTCTGCTCGCGGCAGCGGGTGTCACCGCCTCACCGGACACCCTCGAGCAGGACGTGCGCGCCGCGCTGAGCAAGGCCGAGCTCGGTGAGGTGGACGCCGCGCTCGTGTACCGCACCGACGTGCTCTCCGCCGGCGCCGAGGTCGAGGGCATCGACGTCCCCGAGGCGACGCAGGCCGTCAACGACTACCCGGTCGTCGCCCTGCGGGACGCGCCGAACCCGGCCGCGGCACGCGCCTTCGTCGGCTACGTGCTCTCACCGGAAGGACAAAGGGTCCTTGCCGCCGCCGGTTTCGACGCTCCCTGACCGCCCCCAGCGGCGCCCCCGCCCCCGCCGGCGTCCGGCCGCTGGTCGTGGGTCGGGCCTGCCCCCGCTGTTGTGGGTCCCGGCCGCCGCCGCCCTGGCGTTCCTCGTGCTGCCGCTGGCAGCGCTCGGGGTGCGCGCCCCCTGGCGCACGCTGCCCCAGCAGCTGCTGCGCCCCGAGGTCGGTGAGGCGCTGCGCCTCTCGCTCGTGACGGCGTCCCTGGCGACGGTGGTGTGCCTGGTGCTCGGCGTCCCGCTCGCGTGGGTGCTGGCCAGGGCCACCTTCCCCGGCCGTCGCGTGCTGCGCGCCCTGGTCACCGTGCCGCTCGTGCTGCCGCCGGTCGTGGGCGGGGTCGCCCTGCTGCTGCTGCTGGGACGGCGGGGTCTGGTGGGCCAGTACCTCGACTCGTGGTTCGGTGTCACGCTGCCCTTCACGACCACGGCGGTCGTGATCGCGGAGGCCTTCGTCGCCATGCCGTTCCTGGTGATCACCGTCGAGGGTGCGCTGCGCGGCGCGGACCGCCGGTTCGAGGACGCCGCGGCTACCCTCGGTGCCTCACGGCTGACGATCTTCCGTCGCGTCACGCTGCCGCTGGTGGCGCCGGGCGTCACGGCGGGCGCCGTCCTCTGCTTCGCCCGCGCCCTCGGTGAGTTCGGCGCGACCATCACCTTCGCCGGCAGCTTCCCCGGCGTCACCCGCACCATGCCGATCGCCGTCTACCTGGCCCTGGAGACCGACCCCGAGGCCGCGATCGTGCTGTCGTTGGTCCTGCTCGCCGTGTCGGTGCTGGTGCTGGTGAGCCTGCGCGACCGCTGGGTCGCCGGGGCGGCGACGTGAGCGGGCTGCGGGCCAACCTCGCCGTCGCGCGGGGCGGCTTCACCCTCGACGCCGACCTCGACGTCGCCCCGGGGCAGGTCGTGGGGCTGCTCGGGCCGAACGGCGCGGGCAAGTCCACGGCGCTGGGTGCCCTCGCCGGGCTCGTCCCGCTCACCAGGGGGCGCGTCGTCCTCGACGGCACGTGCCTGGACGACGCCGGACGCACGGTCGTGCCGGTCGAGCGCCGCGGCGTCGGCATGGTCTTCCAGGACTACCTGCTCTTCCCGCACCTATCGGCGTTGGACAACGTGGCCTTCGGCCTGAGGTCCCGGGGTGTCGGACGGCGGGAGGCTGCCTGCCGTGCGCACGCCTGGCTCGAGCGGGTCGGCCTGGACGACCTGGCCCCTGCGCGGCCGCGGGAGCTCTCCGGCGGCCAGGCACAGCGGGTGGCGCTGGCCCGTGCGCTGGTGACGGACCCGGGGCTCCTCCTGCTCGACGAGCCGCTCGCGGCCCTGGACGCCTCGACACGGCTCGACGTCCGCGCCGACCTGCGGCGGCACCTGGGCGAGTTCGCGGGGTGCACGGTCCTGGTGACCCACGACCCGCTCGACGCCATGTCCCTGGCCGACGTCCTCGTCGTCGTGGAGTCGGGGCGCGTCGTCCAGCGGGGTACGCCGCCGGAGATCGCCCGTGCGCCGCGCTCGCAGTACGCCGCGCGGCTGGTGGGCCTGAACCTCTACCGCGGGTCGTCGGCGGGGACGCGGGTGGCGCTGCCCGGCGGCGGTGTCCTGGAGTGCGCCGACGAACGGCAGGGCGAGGTCTTCTGCGCGCTCGCCCCGCATGCTGTGACGTTGCACGCGACCCGACCGCAGACGTCGGCGCGCAACGTGTGGCAGGGACGGGTGGCGGGCATGGAGCAGCACGCCTCGACGGTCCGGGTCGTCGTCCGGGGCGAACCCGACGTGCTGGCGGACGTCACCGCGGGGACGGTTGCCGACCTCGGCCTCGGCCCCGGCTCACCGGTGTGGGTCCGCGTCGAGGCCCGCGAGGTCCACAGCTACCCCGTCTGATGCTCAGCCGGGGTAGACGTGATCGACCGACAGCCGGACGACGAGCCGGCGCTCGGCGACCTGCACACCACGGAACTGCTCCCAGTCGTCGTGCTCGCCGGCGATGCTCCGGTACAGCTCCGCGAGCTCGTCGGCGGCCGCGTCGTGCGGGTCGGCCACCACCTCGGAGAACGTGACAGTCCCCTCCACCACCTGGTACGCCCAGAAGTCGGCGCGGGTCACGTGCAGGCTCGCCCGGGGGTCGCGCCGCAGGTTGCGGGTCTTGGCGCGGTCGTCGGTCACGGAGACCCTGACGGTCCGGTCGGCGGGGTCGTACGCGTACAGGACGTTGGACAGCTGCGGCCTGCCGTCCCGCTTGAGGGTCACCAGGACGCCCTGGTGCTGTGCGGCAACGAGCTCGGGCTCTGGCGCGGGGTTCATGGGATGACGCTACGACGGCCGGGACGGTCGACGTCAACAGGAGGCACTTCGCCGGGACGACGCGGCCGCCGTCCCGGCGGTCTCGCCGCAGTCGCCGTCAGCCCAGCTTCGCGTGCAGGAACTGGAGCGTGGCGCTCCACGCCTGCTGGCCCTGCTCGGCGTCGTAGGTGCCCAGCAAATTCTCGTCGTTGAAGAACGCGTGCCCAGCGGGGTAGAAGCGGAAGTCGGCCTTCTTGCCCGACTCGGACTCGATCTTGGCCTGCAGCTCTTTGACCTGCTCCGGTGGCGCGTTCTCGTCCTTCTCGCCGAAGTGACCGAGCAGGTCGGCGGTCAGGCCGGAGAAGTCGGGCGTCTCGCCCGGGTAGATCCCGTAGAAGGGGACGGCGGCGGCGACCTTGTCGCCCTGCTGCGCGGCCAGGGCCAGGACGAAGCCGCCGCCCATGCAGAACCCGACCGTGCCGACGCGCTCGCCCATGACGGCGTCGTGCTCGATCAGGAAGTCCACGGCACCGGCGAGGTCGCGCGCCGCGCGGTCGACGGGCAGCTCCTGCATCAGCTGCCCGGCCTCGGCGGCGTCGTGCGTCGTCCGCCCCCCGTACAGATCGGGCGCCAGGGCGACGAAGCCCTCCGCGGCCAGCCGGTTCGTGACGTCCGCGATGTGGTCGGTCAGGCCCCACCACTCCTGGATCACCACCACACCCGGTCCGGTCCCGGACTCGGGCAACGCCAGGTACCCGTGGGCGGTGTCGCCGTTGCTGGGGAAGGTGACGTTCTGGATCGGGTTGTCGCTCACTTGCGGTTCCTCCTGCTGGGTCGCGGACT
>JBBSNO010000076.1:0-12442 GCA_038232615.1 Actinomycetales bacterium | reverse complement strand
GTCGGTCAACGCCGAGTTCGCCGAGCCGCTCTCGCGGGCCGAGGCCGCAGAGCTGCTCCAGGCAGCGCCCGGAGTCCAGCTGGTCGACGTCCCGACGCCGCTGGCCTCCGCCGGCATCGATCCGTGCCTCGTCGGGCGACTCCGGGCCGACCCCGGCGTCCCCGGCGGACGGGGGCTGGCGCTGTTCGTCTCCAGCGACAACCTGCGCAAGGGCGCTGCGCTCAACGCCGTCCAGATCGCCGAGGAGCTCGTCCGCCGGCGGTCCTGACGGAGTATGCTGCTGCCGTGCGCGTGAGCCTCCTCCTTGGTCGCCGCGGCGAGGACCTGTAAGCAGGCCGGTCCCCTCGTCGCGGAGTTGCTGTGTTCCGGCCCCTGCCCAACAGCACGCACACTGCGCACGAGAGGCCGCCGACCATGAGGAACGTCCAACAGCCGTCCGGGATGCCGACGCACCGCTACACCCCCTTCCACGAGCAGATCCGCGTCGAGCTGCCCGACCGCACCTGGCCGTCCACCCGCATCTCCAAGGCACCGCGCTGGTGCGCCGTGGACCTGCGCGACGGCAACCAGGCGCTGATCGACCCGATGAGCCCAGAGCGCAAGCGCCGCATGTTCGAGCTGCTCGTCTCGATGGGCTACAAGGAGATCGAGGTGGGCTTCCCCGCGGCGAGCCAGACCGACTTCGACTTCGTCCGCGAGCTGGTCGAGAGCGACCTGATCCCGGACGACGTCGTGATCCAGGTGCTCACGCAGGCCCGCGACCCACTGATCGAGCGCACCTTCGACTCGGTCCGCGGCGCGAAGCAGGCCGTCGTCCACCTCTACAACTCCACGTCAGTGCTCCAGCGCGACGTGGTCTTCGGGATGGACACCGACGGCATCGTGGACATCGCGCTGCAGGGCGCACGGCTGTGCCGCAAGCTCGAGGAGGGGCTGACCGGCACACAGGTCTACTACGAGTACTCGCCGGAGTCCTACACCGGCACCGAGCTGGAGTTCGCGGCACGCATCAGCAACGAGGTGCTGGAGGTGCTCGAGCCCGCACCCGACCGCAACGTGATCATCAACCTGCCGGCCACCGTCGAGATGGCCACCCCCAACGTCTACGCCGACTCGATCGAGTGGATGAGCCGCCACCTGGCGCACCGCGAGGACGTCGTGTTGTCCCTGCACCCGCACAACGACCGCGGCACCGCGGTCGCCGCCGCTGAGCTCGGGTACATGGCCGGGGCGGACCGGATCGAGGGCTGCCTGTTCGGCAACGGCGAGCGCACCGGCAACGTGTGCCTGGTGACCCTGGGGCTGAACCTGTTCAGCCAGGGCATCGACCCGCAGGTCGACTTCTCGGACATCGACGAGGTGCGCCGCACGGTCGAGTACTGCAACCAGCTGCCGGTGCCCGAACGCCACCCGTACGGCGGTGACCTCGTCTACACCGCCTTTTCCGGCTCGCACCAGGACGCGATCAACAAGGGCTTCGACGCGATGGCGCGCCGCGCGGCAGAGCAGCAGGTCGAGCCGGCTGACCTGGTCTGGGCCGTGCCGTACCTGCCGATCGACCCGAAGGACGTGGGTCGCACCTACGAGGCGGTCATCCGCGTCAACTCGCAGTCGGGCAAGGGCGGTGTCGCGTACCTGATGAAGACCGAGCACCACCTCGACCTCCCGCGCCGCCTGCAGATCGAGTTCAGCCAGGTCGTGCAGCAGCGGACCGACGCCTCCGGCGGCGAGGTGTCGGCGGCGGAGCTGTGGAGGACCTTCAACGACGAGTACCTTCCTGCGCTGCGCGAGCCGGTCGCGCACCCGGCAGCAGGCGTGCTTGCCACGGGAGACGCGACCTGGGGTCGCCTGGCGCTGCGCGGGTCGCGTCATACCAGCGAGTCCGGCGGGGCCGACCGGCTCTCGGTCGACGTGCTGGACGCCGGCCGCGAGCGCACGCTGGAGGGGTTGGGCAACGGCCCCATCGCCGCGTTCGTCCAGGCCCTGGGTGAGATCGACGTGCGGGTACGCGTCCTCGACTACGCCGAGCACGCGATGAGCGCGGGCGGCGACGCCACCGCGGCGGCCTTCGTCGAGTGCGAGATCGGCGACCGCGTCCTCTGGGGCGTCGGCATCGACCCCAACATCGTGACAGCGTCGCTGGCGGCCGTGGTCTCGGCCGTGAACCGGGCGGTGCGCGCCCCGCAGTGACCAAGGTCAGCGGGTGACGGGGGAGTCGGCCGTGACGGGCCTCCAGTGCGTGGCGGGTGGGCATCGGGTGACGGGCGGTCAGCGGCGTGCACGACCGGCCGAACACCGGTGGAGCGGCTGCGACCGCGGTCAAGCGGTGGTTTGATGACGTCTCGGTCCACGGGGGGTACCGCAGCAGGACGACGGAAGGGGACCGCCACGTGAGCGAGCTCGCTGTCGTCGGCGAGTTCGGTCCCTTCGACCTGCTGTCGGAGCGGGCGCACACGCAGTACCTGACCGGTTTCTCCGAGCTCGCCGTCGAGGCGTGTCGCGACGCCCTCGTGCTGGTGACGGCCGCAGGTGACCGGACGACGGCCCGGTACCTGCGGTACTCCAGCGGCGTCGCGCTGCAGGAGCTCGGCAGGCACGCCGAGGTCGTCGTGGAGTCGCAGCGGCTCCTCGCCGACATCGACGCCCTCACCGAGCCGCACTGGAGGGCCAAGGGCCTGGCGCTGCTCGCGGAGGCGTGCAACTCCCTGGGGGAGACGACCCGGGCGATGGACGCGCTGGCCGAGGGCTCCTATCTGCTGGCGTCGTCCCCGTCCCGCGCGTACAACCACATGTCGGCCAGTATGGCAGTGGCCCTCGCCCTGCGGGCGATCCAGCTGTACGAGCAGGCCGATGACCTGCTGATGGCGGTGGTCTACGGTGACGAGCCGTCGTCGGACGTCCTGGTGCTGCAGGAGGCGACGCTGCTGCACGCCGTGTGGTCGGCGACGCTCGACCTGCTCGGCGAGGGTGGCGCTGCCCGGCGCCACGACGTGGTCTGTCTCGAGCGCAGCCGGCGGATGCGTCGGACCGCGCAGCTCTGCGGCGACGTCGAGATGACCGAGAACGCCCAGCTGTACGAGGCGTACGCATGGGAACGGCTCGGGGACCCGGTGCTGGCCGAGCAGCTCGTCCGCCAGGTGGTGGGAGTCCGCCGTCCGCGGGACGAGACGATCGAGTCCGACCTAGTCAACCTCACCCTCGGCCGCGTCCTCGCCGAACGCGGGGACGTCGCCGCGGCGCGCGAGCACCTCGTCAGCGCCACCACGCAGGCCCGCACCGCGGGCCGCGACGTGCTGGCAGCCACCGGGCTGACGGCGCTGGCCGACCTCGACGTGCTCGAGCTGGGGCCGCACCCGGCGGTGGCGCGCTGGCGGCTGCTCGCACGCGAGCTGGTCTCGCGGGCCTGGCGCGACCGGGAGGGGCGCTTCTCCGCCCTGCGGGCCCGGATCCGGGTGCGGGAGCTGCTCGACCAGACCGCCAGGATGGGCCAGGTCGTGCTGGAGGACCCGCTGACGGGGCTGGGGAACCGCCGCCGGCTGGTGGAGCACGTCGGGTCCGCCGACCGCGAGCTCTCCGCGCTCTTCGTGGACATCGACCGCTTCAAGGACGTCAACGACCGGTTCTCCCACGAGGTGGGGGACGAGGTGCTGCGCCGCGTGGCGACGATCCTGCTCCAGCACTGCCGCACCGAGGACGTGGTGGTGCGGTACGGCGGCGACGAGTTCCTCGTGCTCACCACCGGAGACCCCGTGGTCGCATCGGCGGTGGCCCAGCGCGTCCACGCGGCCGTCCGCGACAGCGCCTGGGATGAGGTGGCCGTCGGGCTGGCGGTGACGATCTCGGTCGGCGTCGCGACCAGCCTGCCGGCGCAGGACGCCCTCGGGGCCGCCGACGCCGCCCTGAACGCTGCCAAGCGGGCCGGGCGGGACCAGGTCGTCAGCGCCTGACCGATCCTCGGACTCTCGTGGGGGAGGATGGAGCCGTGCACCTCTACCGTGACGACGCCGTCGTCCTGCGCACCCAGAAGCTCGGCGAGGCCGACCGCATCGTCACACTCCTCACGCGGAACACGGGCCGGGTGCGGGCGGTCGCGAAGGGGGTGCGCCGGACCTCGAGCAAGTTCGGGTCGCGGCTCGAGCCGTTCATGTCGGTGGACGTGCAGCTCTACGCCGGTCGCTCGCTCGACATCGTCACGCAGGTGGAGACCATCTCGCCCTACGGCCACTCCATCTCGACCCACTACCCGCGCTACACGGCCGGGACGGCGATGCTGGAGACGGCCGAGCGGCTCACGGACGTCGAGCGTGAGCCGGCGGTGCAGCTGTACCTGCTGCTGCTCGGGGGGTTGCGGACCCTGGCGCAGGGTTCCCACGAGCCGTCGCTCGTGCTCGACGCCTTCCTGCTGCGCTCGCTCGCCGTGGCCGGCTGGGCCGCAAGCTTCGGCGACTGCGCGCGATGCGGCGCACCCGGTCCCCACCCCGCTGTCGCCATCGCGCTGGGCGGCTCCGTGTGCACGCAGTGCCGTCCACCGGGCGCCGCGGCGCCGGCCGCCCCGACGGTCGAGCTGCTCGCAGCGCTGCTGTCCGGGGACTGGGCGATCGCGGACGCCAGTGATGTGCGGCACCGCCGGGAGGCCAGCGGTCTGGTGGCCGCGTACCTGCAGTGGCACCTGGAGCGCGGCGTCCGCTCGCTGCGCCTGGTGGAGCGGGCATGAGGCGGCGCGCGCCCCAGCCGGTCGAGCGGGTCGCGCCGCCACCGCACAGCAGTGGTGCCGTGCCGCCGCGGATCCCGGCCGAGCTGTTGCCCCGGCACGTGGCGATCGTGATGGACGGCAACGGCCGCTGGGCCAACCGTCGCGGGCTGAACCGCACCGCCGGCCACGAGGCGGGCGAGATGGCGCTGTTCGACGTCGTCGCCGGAGCGCTGGAGGTGGGGGTCACCCACGTCTCCGCCTACGCGTTCTCGACCGAGAACTGGAAGCGCTCGCCCGAGGAGGTGCGCTTCCTGATGGGGTTCAACCGGGAGGTGCTGCGTCGGCGCCGTGACCAGATGCACTCGTGGGGCGTGCGGATGCGTTGGGCCGGAAGGCGTCCGCGGTTGTGGGCCAGCGTCATCCGCGAGCTGGAGGAGGCCGAGGACCTGACGCGCGACAACGACCTGATGACGCTGACGATGTGCGTCAACTACGGGGGCCGCGCCGAGATCGCCGACGCCGCGCGCTCGATCGCCCGTGAGGTGGCCGCCGGGCGGCTCGACCCCGAGCGGGTCGACGAGCGCACCGTGCAGCGTCACCTCGACGAGCCCGACCTTCCCGACGTCGACCTGTTCCTGCGGACGTCGGGAGAGCAGCGGACGTCGAACTTCCTGATCTGGCAGTCCGCCTACGCCGAGCTGGTGTTCCTCGACGAGATGTGGCCGGACGTCGACCGCCTGCACCTGTGGCGCGCGGTCGCGGACTACTCGGGCCGCGACCGCCGGTACGGGGGCGCCGTCGACGCCGCCGCGGCACCGCGCTGACGGCGCTCCGGCCTCTCCGGTCAGCGCGAGGTGGCCAGCCCCGCGCCGGTGACGGCCTTCGCGCAGGCTGCCTCGTCCTGGTCGCCGGTGCCCCCGCTGGCCCCCAGAGCCCCGAGCAGCGAGCCGTCGCGGTAGACGGGGACGGCGCCGGTCTGCGGCGTGAACCGGCCGTGCGTCATGGTGGTGATCGCCGCGGAGAACGTCGGCATCGGCGTCATCTTCTCCTTCTGGGCCGCACTGGGAGCGCCGTAGGCGGCCGCTGTCCAGGCCTTGCCCTGGGCCACGTCCGCGCTGACCCACGGCGCGCCGTCCATCCGTGCGAAGGCGAGCAGGTGACCGGCCGGGTCCATCACCGCGAACGACATCGGGACCCCGATCTCGCTGGCGGCGCTCCGGGCGGCTGTGCACAGGGCGGTGGCCTCGTCGAGTGTCAGCATCGGGCCATCCTGTCGCGCCGACGACCGCCACGCACGTCCCGGCCGGCCGCTCGGTCGCTCAGCCGTGGGCGGAACAGGTGCCGAAGACCTCCACGACGTGGGAGACGTCGGTGAAGCCGTGCTCGCTCGCGACCTGCTGGGCCCAGCGCTCCACGCCGGGGCCCTCGACCTCGACGGTGCGGCCGCACTCGCGGCACACGAGGTGGTGGTGGTGGCCGGTGCTGCACCGGCGGTAGGCGCTCTGACCGTCGTCCGTGCGCAGCACGTCGACCTCACCCGCCTCTGCCAGGGCCTGCAGTGCCCGGTAGACCGTCGCCAGGCCGATGCCGTCGCCGGCGGCACGCAGCCGTGCGTGCAGGTCCTGGGCGGAGACGAAGCCCTCGAGCCCGTCCAGCGCCTCGGCGACGGCGGTCCGCTGGCGCGTGGGTCGCCGTCCCGTGGTCGCCTCGGTCATCCGCGTGCCCGCGTCATCGGCTCTGGGTTCATCAGGTCTGTTGTACCCCACTGTCGTCGGTACGGCTCGGCGCTGGTCGTGAAGTCAGTGCTCGTCGTAGTGGGCGCCGTGCGGGGCGTGACGGTGCCCACCGTGCAGGTAGTCGACGTGGCCGGCGTGCACGACCGGCGGGTGGCCGCACTCGAGTCCGTGCTCGTGCGGGTGGTCCTCGGCCGGGGCGTGGCGACGACGGGCCAGGCGCGACCGGACGACGGACGCCGCCCCGACGGCACCGAACACGGCGATCGCATAGAGCACGATGGTGCCGCCCGAGGGGGTGTTCGCGTAGTACGACGTCACCACGCCCGCCACGCTGACGGTCGTGCCGATGCCCATCGCGGTGGCGAGCGTGCCCGCGAAGCTGCGACACGCCAGCTGGGCCGCGGCGTTGGGCACGATCATCAACGCACTGATCAGCAGCAGGCCGATGACGCGCATGGACACCACCACGGTGGCCGCCGTCAGGACCGCGAGCAGCAGGTTGAGCCGCAGCACGGGCAGCCCGCTGGCCCGGGCGTACTCCTCGTCGTTGCTGACGGCGAACAGGCGGCGAGCCAGCAGCAGGCAGGTGCCCACCACCACCAACGAGAGGACGGCGAAGACCCGCAGGTCCGTCGCCGACGTCGTCGTGATCGACCCGAAGAGGAAGCTGTTGAGGGTGGCCGCGGAGCCGTCGTCACTGCGCGAGACCAGCACGACGCCCCCGGCGATGCCCCCGTAGAACATCACGGCGAGGACGACGTCGCCGCTGGTACGCCCACGGGCGCGGACGAGCTCGATGACGACGGCAGCGGCCACGGCGGCCACCAGCGCGGTGGCCACCGGCGCGGTGCCGGTCAGCAGGCCGACGGCGACGCCGGTCAGGGCGACATGCCCCATCCCGTCGCCCACCAGGGCCAGGCGGCGCTGGACGAGGAAGATGCCGACGACCGGTGCTGTGACACCCACGAGCGCTGCGGCGAGCAGCGCGCGCACCATGAAGTCGTAGGAGAGCAGGTCACCCATCGCGGCCCGCCCGCCCGTCGGGGGACACGGCGACGCCGGGCACCCACGCGGGCCCCAGCGGAGCGTCGTCGTCGCCGTCGTGGTGCGAGTGCTCCCAGCCGGCGGGCTCGACCCCGTCGGAGGCGCCGAGCATCGAGGGGGTGAGCGGGCCGTCGTACCCCACCCGGCCCCGCGCCATGACGACGGCACGGGAGATGGTCCCGGCCAGGGGACCGACCTCGTGGGTCACCACCAGCAGCGTGACGCCGCGGGCAGCCAGGCGTCGCAGGGTGTCGGCGAGCGCGATCTGGCTGGCGGCGTCCACCCCCGCGGTGGGCTCGTCCATCACCAGCACGTCGGGCTCGGCGGCGAGGGCCCGCGCGATGAGCACGCGACGCTGCTGCCCGCCCGACAGGCGGACGACGTCCTCGCGGTCCCGGTCGGCCAGGCCGACGGTGTCCAGCGCCCTGTCGACGGCAGCACGGTCGGCGGCGCCCGGGCGCGCGAACCACCGTCGACGCGCGAGCCGCCCGGAGGAGACGACCTCGCGCACGGTCGACGGCACCGAGCTGCCGACGCTGTGGCGCTGCGGCACGTACCCGATCCGCCAGGCGTCGCGGGCGCTGCTGACCGGCGTCCCGAACAGCTCGATCTCGCCGGCGACGACCTCGGCCAGGCCGAGGAGGCCGCGCACGAGCGTGGTCTTGCCCGAACCGTTCGCGCCGAGCACGGCCACGACCTCGCCGGCGACGACGTCCAGGTCGACGCCGTGCACGACGGGGCGCTCGCCGTAGCCCACGGCGACGCCCCGCATGCGGATCACCGGCGTCACGTGCAGGTCAGCCCCGTCCGCAGGGCCTCGAGGTTGGCGCGCATGACCTCGACGTAGTCGTCGCCGGCGGACTCGTCCGTCAGGCCCTCCAGCGGGTCCAGCACCGCCGTCGTGGCCCCGGTCTCGGCAGCGACCGTCTCGGCCAGCGCGGGGCTGACCAGCGTCTCGGTGAAGATCGTCGTCACCCCGCGCTCCTGGACCTGGTCGGTCACCTCGGCGAGGGCCCCGGGCTGGGGCTCGCTGTCGGGTGACAGGCCGGCGATGCCGACCTGGTCCAGACCGTACCGCTGGGCCAGGTACCCGAAGGCCTCGTGGCTGACGACGAGGTCGGTGCTCTCGCACTGCGCGAGGCCGCTCGAGATCTCGTCGTCGAGGGCCACCAGCTCGGTGCGCAGGTCGTCGGCGCCGGCGCGGAAGGCCTGCTCGCCCTCGGGGTCGACCTCGCTCAGCCGGTCGGCGACGGCGTCGGCCACGTCGGCCAGGCGCAGGGGGTCGAGCCAGAAGTGGGGGTCGCCTGCGGTCTCGTCTGCGTGCGCGTCTGCGTCCTCGTCTGCGTGCCCGTCTTCGTCGCCGTGCTCGTCCGCGGTTGCCGCCAGGTTGAGCGACGCTGCCTCGGCGACGTCCAGGTGCGTGTCGGCGGCCTGCTGCTCGACGGCCTCGTCGACGGCGGGCTGGAACCCTCCCAGGACGACGACGAGATCGGCCTCGCTGACGGCGGCGACGTCCTGGGGGGTGAGCTCGAGGTCGTGGGGCTCGGCGCCGGGTGGGGTGAGCGACGAGACCGAGACCCGATCGCCGCCCACGTGCTCGGTGACGTACTGCAGGGGGTAGAAGCTGGCGAGCAGCTGAAGCCGTCCGTCGTCGGCGCCGGGAGACGCTGCGCCGCAACCGGCGAGGAACAGCGCGAGTACGGGCATGGTGACGAACGGCGACGACTTCATGACAATCATTCTCAATGACAATGAGAATGGTTGTCAAGCTGGGAAGATCACGCCCGTTGAGCGATCAAGACAACCGGGTGACGGTGAGCAGGCCCAGGACGACCAGCACCAGCACCCGCAGGCCCCGCTGTGCGGGGAGCAGCAGCGGCCATGCCGCCGCGGTCAACGAGGCGATCACGACCAGCACCGCAGCCAGCAGCAGGGCCGACCAGGGTCCGGGTAGCAGCAGGCCCGCGAGGAGGCAGAGGCCGACCACGAGTGCGAGCACGACCCGCGGGACACGGGCGAGCGTGCGCACCACGGCTGCGACAGGTGACGACGAGCGGCGGGGAGCCGACATGCCACCATGCTGTCGTGCCCGTGGTCCGGTGGTTGCCCGTGGTCTGGTGGTTGCCCGTGGTCCAGCCGTGATCGTCGTCAGCAGGTACCGGGTGCCCCGTGACGGCGTCGCGGAGTTCCTCGACCTCGCCCGCCCGGCCTTGGCGGCGCTGGCCGCGCGTCCCGGGTTCGTGTCCGGAGAGGTCGGTCGAGCCGTGGACGACAGCGCGCTGTTCGTCCTGGCCACACGGTGGGACTCCGTCGGTGCCTACCGGCGTGCGCTGTCCAGCTACGACGTCAAGGTGCACGCCGTCCCGTTGATGTACCGCGCCGTCGACGAGCCCAGCGCCTTCGAGCCGCTGCTGGAGGTCACCGACGGGTCGGTGGTCGGCTACCGCGGCGACCGTGCGGACGACGCCGACACGGTTGGGCCCAGCGGCCACGGGTGAGCACGAGCCGTACCGCCGGACCGGCCGAAGTCCCGGGGGACTGGCGTGTCGTCGTCCGACAGGCGGGTTCGGCAGGTCCCCGGGCACACGCCCGGTAGCCTTTCCGTTCCCGCGCCGCCGCGCAGGACCCGCCGACAACCCAGCCGGATGGAGTGGCACCACCGTGGCCGCAGCCTCTCGTATCGACACCGTCGTCAGCCTCTGCAAGCGCAGGGGGTTCGTCTTCCCCTGCGGGGAGATCTACGGCGGGACCAGGTCCGCCTGGGACTACGGCCCCCTGGGCGTCGAGCTCAAGGAGAACATCAAGAAGCAGTGGTGGCGCTCCGTCGTCCAGGGCCGCGACGACGTCGTCGGCCTCGACTCCTCCGTGATCCTGCCGCGCCAGACGTGGGTCGCCTCGGGCCACGTCGGCACGTTCAGCGACCCCTTGACCGAGTGCCAGTCGTGCCACAAGCGGTACCGCGCCGACCACCTTGTCGAGGAGTTCGAGGCGAGGAAGGGCCGCGCGCCCGAGGGTGGCCTCGCCGACATCGCGTGCCCGAACTGCGGCACGCGGGGGGCATGGACCGAGCCGCGCGACTTCAACATGATGCTCAAGACGTACCTGGGGCCGGTGGAGGACGAGGGCGGGCTGCACTACCTGCGCCCCGAGACGGCCCAGGGCATCTTCGTCAACTTCGCCAACGTGATGTCGGCCGCGCGAAAGAAGCCGCCGTTCGGGATCGGCCAGATCGGCAAGTCGTTCCGCAACGAGATCACGCCGGGCAACTTCATCTTCCGCACGCGCGAGTTCGAGCAGATGGAGATGGAGTTCTTCGTCGAGCCCGGCACCGACGCGCAGTGGCACGAGTACTGGATCGACAACCGGATGCAGTGGTACGTCGACCTCGGCATCGACCCGGAGAACCTGCGCCTGTTCGAGCACCCGGCCGAGAAACTCTCCCACTACTCCACCCGCACCGTCGACATCGAGTACCGGTTCGGCTTCTCCGGCTCGGAGTGGGGCGAGCTGGAGGGCATCGCGAACCGCACCGACTTCGACCTGTCGACCCACAGCAAGCACTCCGGCGTCGACCTGTCGTACTTCGACCAGGCGAAGGGCGAGCGGTGGACGCCGTACGTCATCGAGCCCGCCGCGGGCCTGTCGCGCTCGCTGATGACGTTCCTCGTGGACGCCTACGCCGAGGACGAGGCACCGAACGCCAAGGGTGGCGTGGACAAGCGCGTGCTGCTCAAGCTCGACCCGCGTCTCGCCCCGGTCAAGGCGGCGGTGCTTCCCCTGTCGCGCAACGAGGACCTCACGCCGAGGGCGAGGGACCTGGCGGCCGCGCTGCGACGGCACTGGAACGTCGAGTTCGACGACGCCGGCGCGATCGGGCGCCGCTACCGCCGCCAGGACGAGATCGGGACGCCGTACTGCCTGACCGTCGACTTCGACACCGCAGCCGACCAGGCCGTCACCGTGCGCGAGCGCGACACGATGGCGCAGGAGCGCGTCTCGCTGGACAACGTCGAGGGGTACCTGGCCGCGCGCCTGCTCGGCAGGTGAGTCGCCCGGTCGGTCGACCCCTTGGCCCTCCTCTGTGGCCCTCCTCTGTGAGCGCAGGGCTGCCCTGCGCTCATCTACCGAGCACGGGGGAGCCCTGCGCTCAAGGGTGGTGAGCGTGATGCTCCCCAAGGTAAGCAGTTCGTGGGATCAGGCAGCGGCGCGGTGGCGCACCAGCAGGTTCGGCAAGGCCCTGCCTGAGAGTGCGACGAGGAACTCCTTGACCTGGCTGCACGTCGCCTCCGGGTCGGCCAGGGCGTCGGCGGGCGAGATCGGCAGCACGCTGACGTTGTGCCGGGCGAGCAGCGCCTGCCGCCGCTGAGTCCGACGATACGAGCTGGGGCTGAGGTGCCAAAGCCATCGAGTCCAGCTCGAGCACACCCATCACCTGTTCCCACAGTGCGTCCGGGGTCGCGACGAACTCGCCGTCCGGGGTCAGGAGGTCGGCGTTCCAGGACGGCGCCGGCACTCCGTTTCGCAGGAACTCGACCCGCAGCTTGGCCTCGGCCGCCGATCTCACTCCGGCGTCCATCTCTCGGAGGACCTCGCGAGTGAGCGCGGTGCGCTGGCGTGCAGCGAACCGGACGGCGTCGCGCAGCTCGGTCAGGGTGCAGCGCCCCTCCTGGATGACCTCGGCCACCAGCTCGCGGACGACGTCCAGCTCGGTCAGCCACCGGCACGCGTCCACGAGCGCACGGGCCACAGGAGCACAACGCAACCCGTTCCGCTCGATGATCTGGGGCAGGTACCGGGTGCGTGTGAGCAGGGCGAAGCCGTGCGAGGTCCGTCGACAGGAATGGTCCACGAGCACGTGCACGCGGTCGCGTCTACGCCCTCGCGCGGTGCGAACCCCGTGTTGCGCCAACGCCGCCATGCCGGTCAGAACGGACGACGGACCCGAGTACTTCAGTGCGGCGAGATTCTG
>JBBSNO010000075.1:0-12541 GCA_038232615.1 Actinomycetales bacterium | reverse complement strand
GGTCGGGTTGGTGCCGATGCTGATCGCGGCGGGGAGGAACCGTTCGTGCATCTGCGGGTCGTCGGGGTCGTCGGGCACGTCGAACCGCAGCATCCAGCCCGCGTAGACGCCGTCCGCCGGCACCATGCCCACGCTGTCGGGAGCGAGGTTCGCGGTGGGGTAGCCCAGCTCTCGGCCGCGGTGGTCGCCGTGCACCACCTCTCCGACGACGCGGTGAGGGCGGCCCAGCACGTCGGCAGCGTGCCCGACCTCTCCGACGGAGATCAGCTCCCGCGCCCAGGACGACGACCAGCGCCGTGAGTCCGTGCCGGCGCTCTGTCCGGCCGGGCCGGTGAGGTCGTCGAGCAGCTCGACGTCGAAGCGGTGCTTCTCGCCGAGCTCTCGCATGGTCTGGAGGTCGCCGGCGTTGCGGTGGCCGAAACGGACGTCGTGCCCGACCACGACCGCGCACGCGTGCAGGCGGTCGACGAGCACCTCCGCGACGAAGCGCTCCGGGCTCCAGGTCGCGAGCTCGTGGGTGAACTCCATGACGAGGACGGCGTCGAGGCCGGCCGAGGCCATCAGCTCGACCCTGTGGTCGAGACCGGTGAGGGTCTGCGGGGCGCGGTCGGGGTGCAGCACCTGCAGCGGGTGGGGGTCGAACGTGATCGCGACCGCGGCAGCATCCCGGGTGCGGGCCGTCGCGACCAGGTGCGCGAGCACGCTGCGGTGGCCGAGGTGGACGCCGTCGAAGTTGCCGATGGTCACGACGGTCGGACCGACTTCGGGCGGGACGGCTGACACGTCGTTCCATCGCTGCACGGAGGCAACTGTGCCAGCAGGACGCACGAGCGCGCGCGCAGGTGACGTCAGCACGACCTCCTTTCCGAGCTGCGCCCCTCAGTCCCAAACTGTCGGTGGGGGGTCGCGGTACCGACGTCCGGTGGGCGTGGTCCAGGTGACGGACCGGTCAGGGCAGATCCGGATCGACCAGCCGTCGGCGTGCTTGACGAGATGGTGACGTCTACACAGGGGGATCAAGTTGCAGATGCACGTAGGGCCGCCGGCGGAGTGGGCCTTGGCATGATCGAGGTCGCAGCCGGACGACGGACGGTTGCAGCCGGGGAATCGGCACCGGCGATGGATGGCCTCGACGTGGTCACTGATCGCGGTCGTGGGCCGGTACCGATCGGTCGACCGGTGCGGCAACGTCGGACCGGTCTCGGTGAGCAAAACGGCTACCCGATCGGCCAGCTCGGCAATGGCATCCGCATCGGCGCCGGCGGCCGCGGCCGAGTAGGGAGGCGCGTCGAGACCTGGTGCTGGTGGACGGTGCCGGATGGTCCCGCGGCCCAGGACCTGTCCACCTGCGTCGAGCTCCAGCCGCCGCATCGTCGAGGCCGCGGCGACCTGGCGGGCGGTCGCGGCAGTGACCAGGCCGTACCCGACCAGCTCTGCGGGGTCCTGGTCGGCCCCGACCGCGGTGCGGGACGCCACGACGAGGTCGGTGCGCCACCGGGTCCGGTCCGTGTGCGCACAGTCCCGCACCTTGTCGGGGTGCAGAATCATGTCGACCAGGACCCCCACCCGCCGTTCGTCCAGCGCGACGTGGTTGCCGTCGGCGTCCACCGCGGGCAGGGCCTGGGCACGAGTGGTGATGGTGTCCCACACCGCTTTGAGCTCGACCGCTGTCATGGTGGCCCGCAGGTCGCCCATGTCGTCGACGACCTCGGTCTTGGACATCCCCCGGTCCCCGCGGGCCGCCTTGGCGCGGGCCGCAACAGCAGCCGGGTCGAGCCTCATCGCCGTGCGCCGCACGAACAGCCTCACCTGCCGAGCGGTGCCACCAGCCATGGCCTTGGCCAGCGCCACGGCCTCGAGCATGTCGCGGTCCTCGGATCGGGTCACCGCAATCTCCGCGCAGATCGCCCGCACCGTGGGCAGGTCGATCTGGCCCCGCTCCAGCGCTGCCGCGCTCACGGGTCGAGCCCGCAGACCCAGGGCGTCGTCCAGCACCATCTCCGCCATCCGAGGCGACTGGCGCAGCGCCAGGGCGAGCTCGCTGCACGTGCTGCGCACCGGGTCCTGCGCACTCATCACGACCCTGGGGTCCGGGG
The DNA here is from genome assembly GCA_038232615.1 of Actinomycetales bacterium. Lineage (GTDB taxonomy): Bacteria > Actinomycetota > Actinomycetes > Actinomycetales > DASROP01 > DASROP01. The sequence goes on along the minus strand of JBBSNO010000075.1, from coordinate 10,445 downwards.
AAGCCAGGGCCGCCTTCTGCTCCGCCCCCCGGCGGGCGAAGAGCTCCGCGACCGCCGCGCCCTGACGGGCCTGGGCGTGGGCCGCCACCCGCGCCCACCCATCGATGTGATCGACCAGCTCTGCCGTGGACACCTCCGCGGGAGCCGGCCGCTTCGCGAGCAGTGCCGCCAGGCCCACCCCGAACCGCGCCCGAGAGCCTGCCCCCGGACCTACGTCGTCCGCGTTCTCGACCGCCGCAGCCTCGCTAACGGCGCTTCCGCTGCCCCGGTCCAGGGCCGCGGCGACGTCTGCCGTCGTCGGGGTGGTCGCGGCGATGTCGGACTCGGTCAACCACGCGTCGAGCTGGGCCTCCGCTGCGGGGGAGAGATCCTCGCCCTCGTCCTCGTAGAGCTCCGCCCGCCACAGGTCCGCGTCCTGCGCCCACCACTGCAGGGGCAGGTCGGCTGGGACCTGATCGTGGGTGTCAGGAGCGCCGCTGCACATGACCCTATCGTACAGGTGTTCGAGCGTCGAGGGAAGGGGTCGACGCGGATCCGTTGAACGATCTTCTGTGGTCCGACGTCCCGGCCCTTGATCGCCACGAGTCTGGTGTCACCACGCAGTGGCAGCACCTCGCGGCGCGAACATGATCACGGCCACCCCGACGAGGCAGACCGCTGCGCCGGTGAGGTCGTAGCGGTCGGGCCGGAAGCCGTCGACGACCATCCCCCACGCGAGCGACCCGGCGACGAAGACACCGCCGTACGCCGCGAGTATGCGTCCGAAGTTGGCGTCGGGCTGCAGCGTGGCGACGAAACCGTACAGGCCGAGCGCGATGACGCCGGCGCCTATCCAGAGCCACCCGCGGTGCTCCCGGACGCCCTGCCACACCAGCCACGCACCCCCGATCTCGGCGATGGCAGCCAGCAGGAACAGGGCGATGGAACGGCCGACGGTCATGGCAGAACGGTAGACGCGGTCGAGACTCTGGTCGGTCCGCCCTCGGCGCGCGGGCAGCGCCGCCGCCTCCATCGTCTGGCGCTGCTGGCGGAGCGAGACGACAGCCGCTGACCTGGCGGTCACGCAGACGGGGTCGTCGCCCTGACCGGCGGTGCCGGAGCGGCGGGGCGGGCCGCCGTCGCGAAGGCCGCCGCGCCGACCACCAGCGCCGCAACGGCCAGACCGAGCGGGACCGGACCGGGGTCGGTCAGGGCTCGCCCCGACGCGGCCTGGACGAAGGTGGCGACGACGGCGACGCCGTACCCGAGCGCGGCGAGGCGGACGGCGGTGCGCGCGACGAACGGCGGCCGGTCGGCCGCCATCAGCCACAGCGCGAGGACCGGGAGCACCTGGATCGCGTGCATGGCGATCGCGTGCGAGACCTTCAGGTCCCCGGCCGGCGAGATCGCGTGGGACGCCGGCCCTGCCGAGTCCAGGGAGACGATGCCGCGCTGGATCATCAGGCCGCCCACCGTCTGGGAGACCAGCAGCACGGCCATCCCCGAACGGATCGCCGACGCGAGCGCCGGTGGCAACGTCGTCCGCCGCCACGAGAGGGCGAACGTGACGACGAGGGTGAGCACCAGTACGCCGACCGCGGCCCCGGCCAGCATGAACGCGAGCTCGTCGATCAGGTCGCCGTCGTTGAAGTGCGACGGCACCCCGCGGGCCCGCTGCACGCTCACCCAGCCGACCTCCACGACGGACGCCCACGCGAGGGGCGTCAGCAGCCAGGCCGCCCGCCGAACCTGGAGACGAGCCACCACCCAGGCGACCGTCACCGTCGTGAGCCCGAAGGAGAGGCCGAACGCGAACGGCTTCCGCCACGCCAGCGGGCCCTGCCACGGGCCACCCGCGACCGTGAACGCGACGGCGTGCGCCAGCCCCACGGCCATCAGGGCCAGCCCCACCACGATCGTCGTCCGCACCGACTGGCTGCCCTCGCGCCACGTCCGTGCTGCCTCGTGCGCCACCGGCCGCAGGAGCGTCCTGGCTGCGTTCATCGCTGCGCCGTCCTCCCGTGTCACCCTCACTCTCGCACCGCAACAGCGTCCGCCACCACGCCTTCGACTCAGCCACCGACCGGACCTCACACATCCGGGCCGCTCGGCGTCTACTGGAATGTGAGCATGAAGCAGCCGTTCGAACGCGTCGTAGAGGAGCACGGCGCCACCGTCCTGCGGGTGTGCCGGGCGATCCTGCCGCTGCACGACGCCCAGGACGCCTGGTCCGAGACCTTCCTGGCCGCGCTGAAGGCGTACCCGGGTCTGGACGGCGACGCCAACGTCGAGGCCTGGTTGGTGACGATCGCCCACCGCAAGGCCGTCGACGTCACGCGTGCCACCCGCCGTCGCGCCGTCCCGGTGGAGACACCACCCGAGAGCGTCTCCACGGACGGCGTCCCTGGGAGTCACGACCAGAGCCTGTGGGACGCCGTCGCGCGGCTGCCGACGAAGCAGCGTCACGCGGTCGCCTACCACCACCTCGCGGGACTGCCGCACAAGGAGGTCGCGGCGATCCTGGACGTCACTCCCGCCGCGGCACGCAGGTCCGCGGCGGACGGCATCGCGAACCTGCGGCGGACATTCGCGACCACCGACAACCCGCAAGGAGCCCGGACATGACCACCGCCGACGAGCCAGAGGTGCTCTCGCTGCTCGAACCCCTGCACGAGCCGGACCCCGAGGTCCTGGCTCGTCTCCACCAGCGCCTGGAGTCCTCGGCGCAGGCCGACGGTCTGCTCGACCTCGCCTACCGCACGGTCGAGACCTCTGTCGGGCAGCTCCTGCTGGCGGCGACCGAGCAGGGGCTCGTGCGTGTCGCCTACGCCAGGGAGGACCACGACCTCGTGCTGGCGAGGCTGGTGGAGCTCGTGAGCCCGCGCATCCTGCGTGCCCCGCGACGGCTCGACGCCGCAGCCCGTCAGGTGGAGGAGTACTTCTCGGCCGGACGGCGGGAGTTCGACCTCCCGCTGGACCTGCGGCTGGCCAAGGGGTTCCGGCGTGAGGTCCTGGCGCACCTGCCGGAGATCGCGTACGGACGCACGGAGAGCTACGCGCAGGTCGCCCAGGCCGCCGGCAGCCCTCGGGCGGTCCGAGCGGTCGGCAGCGCCTGCGCCACCAACCCGCTGCCGGTCGTCGTCCCCTGCCACCGGGTGGTGCGCTCGGACGGCGTCCTGGGTGGGTACGTCGGCGGTGCCGAGGCCAAGCGGACCCTCCTGGCCCTGGAGGCGGCCGCGGGGTGACTGCGTGGAGGGAGCTACGAGGTGGTGACCTCTCGCTGGCCGGGGGTGGCTGACGGCTCGATGTGGGCGAAGGGCGCGTACGGACGCCGGCCCTCCGCGATCTCCCGGTTCAGCGCGGTCAGCCGGCTGACGAGCTCGGCGTCGTCCTGCGCCACGGACGCCGGCCAGCCGTAGCAGCCGGCCACGGCGACGTCGAGCTCGCGGTGCAGCGCCTTCAGGTCGGTGTACGCGCCGTCATCGACGAGGTTGTAGAGCTTCGTCAGCCCGATCTGCTCGGCGAGGCAGATCTCCGACCGGCGTGCCAGCAGCCGACGGCACACGTCGGCGACGCGTTCTCGCTGAACGTCTGTCACCGGGTCCGGCCACGGGAAGGTCATGAACACGGACGTCGGCGTGTACGAAAGGTCCGCCTTGAGCGTGGCTCCCTGCTCCCACGCCCAGGCTCCGTGTAAGCATGAGGTCAAGGCACCCATGGCGAAGTCGTCATCGAAGGTGAACACGTTGGTCTTGCTGTTGGGGCAGATTGATAGGTCGAACCACGCAAATAGGGACCGCTTGCCCACCTGGTTCATGATGATCCGTCTTGCCAGACAGGAGGACGCCTCGCGCAGTTCTCCGCGTGGGCGCCCGAACCGCCACCAGTTCTCACGAAAGCCGCGGTCGCGATTGTGTTCTCGTTCGGGCTTGACGCGCTCGCGAACGTACGCGAGCGCGGCCGGAAATCGCAGCGCGTCCTCAAGCCCCATCGACCCGAAGTCCACCGTCCACCGCTGCGGCCACTGATCAGGTGCGTGCGCGATGTCCTCCCCGGTCAGGTAGGGCCGAACCACTCGCGTGTAGTCGGCGTCATCGCGTGCGAGCAGTTCCCTTGCCTCTGTCTCGGTCAGGAGAAAGCCGGCACCCACGGGTATCGGGCCTTGAAAGCAGCGCCGCGCGTTCTGTGGCAACGCGACCGGCTCCCAGTCACCCAGTGAACCGGCGCGCAATGTTGCGCCGATGCCGACGACAGGCACACCGTCCAACGTCGAGGAGAGTGGCGTCCCTGGTGCCTTCGCCCAGTTGACGAGGCTGACGTGCACCTTGGCCTCGCCCGGCCACTTCTGCGACGAGACAGCGTCCGTGATGACACCTCCGTTCGCCGTGACGTACGACAGCGACGCCGACCGAGCCTTGTTCTGCGAGATCGAGTTGGTCCCGACCAAACCGGCACGCTGGCCGGGTCGCAGGTGGTCGTGGGCCTTGCGGAACCAGTAGACGCAGAAGTCCTTGACGCCGACGCCGAACTCTCTCTTGAGCCAGTTCACGTAGTCGTCACCGAAGGCGCCGCGGACCCACTGCGAGCCAAGGAACGGCGGGTTGCCGATGATGCAGTCGGTCTCGGGCCACTCGACGCGCAGCGCGTCGGCGGCGCGGATTCCCGAGAGGTCGACGAGCGGAAGCACGTCCTCGGCGTGGCCGTACCTGTCGGTCATCTGCTTGTGGCCCATCCACAGCGTCACCCGGGCGATCAGCACGGCGATCCGCTCGATGTCGAGACCCTGCATGTTCGTCAGCGGGTAGTACGGCCACGGGCCGGGTGGCGGCGTCACACCCTGGGACGCTGCGAGGAAACGGATCCGCGCCTTGAGCTCCGCCTCCAGCCCCCGCAACTCGCGGTAGGCGATATAGAGGAAGTTGCCGCAGCCGCAGGCCGGGTCGAGGACCTTGAACGCGCACAGCTCGTCGAGCAGCTCGCGCGCGGCCTCCGGAGACTCAGCAGCGTCGATCCGCTCTCGCCAGGGCCGCACGATGGTCGGCGTCACGATCTTGAGGATGTCGGCCTCGTGCGTGTAGTGGGCACCGAGCTCCCAGCGTCGCTCCCGCCCGAGCACACCCTCCATCAGCGAGCCGAAGATCGTCGGGTCGACGTTGCGCCAGTCGAACTCGGCGGCCCTCAGCAGCAGCCGGAGCTCGACGACGTCCAGCTGCACCTCCGCCGGGTTCGCGAACAGCTCGCCGTTGACGTACTTCGTCCCCGCCAGGAGTCCCTTCCTATTGCGAGGATCCTTCTGGTTCAGCACCCGGAAGAAGAACCCGAGCTTCTCGGCGGAGTTCGGCTCCTTCTCGCGCAGCAGGGCCTCGACCGTCTTCTGGAACGGGTAGCCCTCCAGCAGGTGCAGGTCCTCGGCGAACATCGCCCACACGCTCTGCATGGTGAACCGCTGGATCTCGTCGACCGGGGCAGCGGACCTGACCACGAGCGACTGGTACAGCGTCGCCACCGACGCCGCGGCCTCCCGTGTCAGTTCTCGATGGTGCTCCACGAACGACGCCTCGACCGACTCGCCCGCCAGGAACAGCAGCGCCTCGTACTTCTCCGGGAGGTCCTCCAGCCGCAGGTTCGCCGCAGGTCGTGAGGGGCGGCGCATGTCCCACACCAGCAGACGGCTGAACGAGCAGAGCACCACGTACCGCACGGCGTCGTACGAGCCGTCGACCGCCTCGGAGGCCCGCCAGTAGCGCTCGGCCTGCGGCTGCGCGTGCTCGAGGTTGTCGGCCTTGCCCGGCGCCTTCATCTCCACCAGCGCGTGCCCCGGCCAGAACATGTCCATGAAGCCGACGCCGGGCAGGTGGTGCTCGAACCGCAGGCCGGCGTCCCGGCGAGCCACGCCGTAGCAGTCGAGCAGCTCGTTCAGGTAGGTCTGGGCCTCGGCCTTCTCCGAGCCGGCGTAGCCCTGCCACTGCGCGACGAACGCCTTCAGGGCCGCCTGGATCTCCTCGCCGCTGCGAGTGGTCATCCCCCGTGGCCCGGACTCAGAGCAGCCGGACGGCGTCGCCGGCGAAGTACCCGTCCTGCACCAACCGCTTCCGCACGGCCTCGAGGTCCCGCACGGTCTGGGCGAGCGTCAACTCGATGTTGCGCTCGTCACCGACCTTCGACACGGTCTTCAGCGCCTTGCGAGCCCGGGCCAGGGCGTGGTCCACGTTCGTCAGGACGTCGGAGACCTCACCCATCGCCCGCTCCCGCGAGACCTGCTCCGCCGTCCGCACCGACCCCTGCTCAGCCACCGTGACGCTCCTCTCGACGAGTCCTGGCCACTGTAGACGCCGCGACCGACGACGAGCCGTCGCCGGCACCCGGTGCCCGGGCTCGGCTCCCAGACGGTCAGGCGGGCGCGAGGACGATGACGGGACGGGCGGTCGCGCCGGCGTCCTCCAGCAAGGCGACGAGCCGGCCGTCGGGATCGATCGCCGCCACCGGTCCGGCCTGCCCCGTCGCGTCCAACCGCTGCCCGTACCCCAGCGAGACCGCCTCGGCGGCCGTGACGTCCCGCACCGGGAAGGCCGCCCGCGCGGCGTCGACGACCGGCAGCAGGACGAACGACTCCTCCAGCTGCTCGAGCGTCGAGGCGGCGGCCAGGCCGTAGGGCCCGACCGCCGTCCGGCGCAGGGCGACCAGGTGCCCCCCGACCTCGAGAGCCGCCCCGAGGTCGCGGGCCAGCGCCCGCACGTACGTCCCCGAGCTGGCTTCCACCTCGACGTCGACGTCGAGGAACGCGCTTTCGCCGTCCGACCCGGGCCGTAGCGCGAGGACGTCGAGGCGCCGCACCGTCACCGGGCGGGCCGGCAGTGCGACGTCCTCGCCCGCCCGCACCCGCGCGTAGGAGCGCCTGCCGTCGACCTTGATCGCCGAGACCGTGCTGGGCACCTGCAGGATGTCGCCGGTCAGCGGCAGCACCGCCGCGGTGATCGCGTCGGCGGAGACTGCCGCGGCGTCGGCCCGCGAAGTGACCTCGCCCTCGGCGTCGTCCGTGACCGTCGTCGCCCCGAGCCGGATGGTCGCGGTGTACGTCTTGTCGGCCCCGACGAGGTAGGCCAGCAGCCGCGTGGCGCGGTTGACCCCGCAGACCAGGACGCCGGTGGCCATCGGGTCGAGGGTGCCCGCGTGGCCGACCTTGCGGGTGCCGGCCAGGCGCCTCACGCGCGCGACGACGTCGTGGCTCGTCCACCCGGGCGGCTTGTCGACGACGACGAGCCCGTCCGGGCCGGACGGCGCGGAGCGGCTCACTTCTGCCCGGAGGCCCTCTGCCCGGGGTCGTCCTCGGCGGAGTCGTCGAGGGCGGCCGGTTCGTGGGCGTCGTCCTCGGCCCCGACGCTGTCTTCGGCACCGTCGTCGTCGTCCTCGTCGGGGTGCTTGTAGGGGTCGGCGTCACCCGCGTACTGGGCGGACGTCGCCAGCGCGGCCACCTCGGCGTCGTGCTCCGAGGCCCGCCGCAGCAGGTCCTCGATCGCCTTGGCGTTCTCGGGGAGGGCATCGAGGATGAACTCGACGGTCGGGGTCAGCCGGGTGCCTGTCCGCCGTCCGACCTCCGAGCGCAGCACACCGCGCGCGCTCTCCAGCGCCGCGGCCGTCGACGACCGCGCGCCGTCATCACCGAACACCGAGTAGAAGACCGTGGCGTGCTGCAGGTCGTTGGTGACCCGCGCGTCCGTGATCGTGACGAAGCCCAGTCGGGGGTCCTTGATCCGCCGCTCCAGGGTCTCCGCGACCACCACCTTGATGCGGTCGGCCAGCTTGCGGGCCCGTGCCGGGTCAGCCATCTCTCGTCTCCGTCTCAGAACCTAGTGGTCTTCGTCGTCCCACACCCGTACCGCGGCCGAGAGCACCTCGACCTCGGGGTGCCCCGCCACCAGCCGCTCGCACGCGGAGAGCACCTCGTGGCAGTGCCCCGGGTCGGCGGCCACCACGGCCACGCCCAGCTCGGCCCGCCGGTGCAGGTCGAGGTGCCCGCTCTCCGCCGCGGCCACCGAGAACTGGCGGCGCAGGTCCGCCAGCACCGGGCGGACGACGGAGCGCTTCTGCTTGAGCGACCGCACGTCGCCAAGCAGCAGGTCGACGCGCAACGACCCGACGTACACGCGACCTCCTCCGGGCGCCTTCACGCTCATCGCCGTGAGCGCAGGGCGCCCCCGTGCTCGATCAACGAGCACGGGGACGCCCCGTGCTCACCGGGACAGGTCGAGCCCTCAGTTGCGGGGCTTCTCCTGCATCTCGTACGTCTCGATGATGTCCTCGGGCTTGACGTCGTTGAACGAACCCAGCCCGATACCGCACTCGAAACCGTCACGGACCTCGGTCGCGTCGTCCTTGAAGCGACGCAGCGACTCGATGGCCAGGTTGTCCCCGACCACGACCCCGTCCCGGACGAGCCGGGCCTTGGAGTTGCGGCGGATAGTCCCCGAACGCACCAGGCACCCGGCGATGTTGCCGAACTTCGAGGAGCGAAAGACCTCGCGGACCTCCGCGGTGCCGAGCTGCGCCTCCTCGTACTCGGGCTTGAGCATGCCCTTCAGCGCGGACTCGACCTCCTCGATCGCCTGGTAGATCACGGAGTAGAACCGCATGTCGACGCCCTCGCGCTCGGCCAGCTCGGCGACCCGCTCCGCGGGACGCACCCCCATGCCGATGATGATGGCGTTGTCGACCGTGGCCAGGTTGACGTCGTTCTGCGTGATGGCACCCACCCCGCGGTGGATGATCCGCAGACCGACCTCCTCGCCGACCTCGATCTGCAGCAGCGACTCCTCGAGCGCCTCGACCGAACCCGAACCGTCACCCTTGATGATGAGGTTGAGGTTCTCGACCTTGCCCGCAGCCAGCGCCGCGGTGAGGTCCTCCAGGCTGATGCGCTTGCGGCGCTTGGCCAGGGTCGCAGCACGGTCGGCCGCCTCCCGGCGCTCGGCGATCTGCCGTGCGGTCCGGTCGTCCGGCGCCACCAGGAAGGTGTCACCCGCCCCCGGGACCGACGTCAGACCGAGCACCAGCACCGGACGGGCAGGGCCCGCCTCGGTGACGGACGCGCCGTGCTCGTCGAGCATCGCCCGCACGCGGCCGTAGGCACCGCCCGCGACGATCGCGTCGCCGACCCGCAGCGTGCCGGACTGCACCAGCACCGTCGCCACCGGGCCACGCCCCTTGTCGAGGTGCGCCTCGATGGCCACGCCCCGCGCGTCCTTGTCGGGGTTGGCGGTCAGCTCCAGCGCCGCGTCCGCGGTCAGGACGACGGCCTCGAGCAGCTCGGCGATGCCCTCGCGCTTGAGCGCGGAGATCGGCACGAACATCGTCTCGCCGCCGTACTCCTCAGCCACGAGGTTGTACTCGGTGAGCTGCTGCTTGACCTTGTCGGGGTTGGCCCCCTCCTTGTCGATCTTGTTCACCGCGACGACGATCGGCACGTTCGCCGCCTGCGCGTGGTTCAGCGCCTCGATCGTCTGGGGCATCACGCCGTCGTCCGCCGCAACGACGAGCACCGCGATGTCCGTCACCCGCGCACCACGGGCACGCATGGCGGTGAACGCCTCGTGGCCAGGGGTGTCGATGAAGGTGATGGCCCGCTCGACGCCCTCGTGCTCCGCGTGGACCTGGTAGGCGCCGATGGCCTGCGTGATGCCACCGGCCTCGCCCGCCACGACGTCCGTGGAGCGGATCGCGTCGAGCAGCTTGGTCTTTCCGTGGTCGACGTGACCCATCACCGTGACGACCGGAGGGCGGGCCTCGAGCTCGTCAGCGCCCTTGGCGTCGGCCTCGGCCTGCAGGTCGATGTTGAAGGACTCGAAGAGCTCGCGCTCCTCGTCCTCCGGCGAGACGAGCTGGATGTCGTAGCCCAGCTCGCTACCGAGCAGACGGAACGTGTCCTCGTCGAGCGACTGGGTCGCCGTCGCCATCTCACCGAGGTGGATCAGGACCGTGACCAGGCTCGCCGGATCCGCCTCGATGCGCTCGGCGAAGTCCGTCAGCGACGAACCGCGACGGATCCGGACGACGGTCGACCCGTCACCACGAGGAACCTGGACGCCGCCGACGGCGGGCGCCTGCATCGCCTCGTACTCCTGGCGCTTCGCCCGCTTCGACTTGCGCCCCCGGACGGGGCGGCCACCGGCGCGACCGAACGCGCCCTGGGTTCCACCACGGCCACGGGGGCCCTTGCCGCCGAAGCCGCCACCACCGGGGGGACCACCGGGGGGACCACCGGGACGAACGCCGCCGCCACCGCCGAAGCCGGGGCGTGCACCGCCAGGACCGCCGCGTCCGGCCGGACCACCGGGACCGCCGCGACCGGCCGGGCCGGGTCGGCCCACCGTGGAGCGGCCCGGCATCATGCCGGGGTTCGGGCGCGAGCCACCGGGGCCGGCCGGCGGGCGCGGCCCACCGGGACGGGGACCGCCGGGACGGTCACCGGC
>JBBSNO010000074.1:0-12722 GCA_038232615.1 Actinomycetales bacterium | reverse complement strand
CGTCGCGGCGGTGCGTGAGCTGGAGGAGCGCACGGCCGCCGGCCGCACCGGGACCGCGGACCCGTCCCGGGCACTTCCGGATCGGGTCGTCGACACCGACGACGCGCTCACGCCGGCACCGGGACGCCCAGGCCGCGTCGTCGCGGTGTGGGGTCCCACCGGAGCACCCGGCCGGACGACGGTGGCGATCACCCTGGCTGCCGAGCTGGCGTCGTCGCGCCACGAGGTGCTGCTCGTCGACGCCGACACGTACGGGGCGTCGGTGGCCCAGGCGCTCGGCGTCCTGGACGAGGCCCCGGGCGTAGCCGCCGCGTGCCGCGCGGCCGCCGCCGGCACCCTCGACGAGGTGCTGCTGGCCAGGCTCGCGCCGCTGGTGTCGCCCGGGCTGCGCGTGCTGACCGGGATCCCGCGGTCCGCTCGCTGGCCCGAGCTCGGCGCCGCCGGGCTCGAGGTGCTCTGGCAGGTGGCCCGCGGTGTCGCGGCGTGGACCGTCGTCGACTGCGGGTTCGGCCTGGAGCGCGACGAGGAGCTCGTCTACGACACGCTGGCGCCGCGCCGCAACGCCGCCACCCTCACCGCCCTGGAGGCTGCGGACGTCGTCGTCGCCGTGGGGGCCGGCGACCCCGTCGGTCTGCAACGGCTCGTCCGAGGTCTCGGCGACCTCGCCGAGGTCAGTCCCGGGTCCGTGCCGCGGGTGGTGGTGACCCGGGTGCGCGCGTCGGCGGTCGGCACCGGCCCCCGCCGCAGGATCAGCGACGCGCTGGGTCGCTACGCCGGCGTCGAGGACCCGGTGCTCGTCCCCGACGACCGCGGCGCGTGCGACGGGGCGCTGCTCGCCGGGCGCACCTTGGTGGAGCACGCGCCCAGCTCCCCGGCCCGGGCGGCGCTCGCGGCGCTGGCGACCGACCTCGTCGGGGTCGGCGTCCCCACCCGCGCCTCCCGCCGAGGCCGACTTTCGCGAGGCTGACCGGGGTGCGCCACGATGTCGGCATGGAAGGTGAGGTCAGGGCGCTGGTCGTCGACTGGGGAGGCGTGCTCACCCAGCCGCTGACGGAGTCCACCGCCGCGTGGGCGGAGGCGGACGGGGTCGACCCGGCCCACTTCGGGCAGGCGCTGAAGGGCTGGCGCGTGCTGGCGCAGGCCGAGGCGGGCGACGGTGTGGACGCCGGTCCGGTTGCGGCCCTGGAGCGGGGGGAGATCGAGGTCGCCGAGTTCGAGGTGCTGCTCGCCGACGAGCTGGGCCGGCTCGGGTCGCCGGTGACCGCACAGGGCCTGCTCGGCCGGCTGCTCGCCGGGCTCGAGCAGCCGGAGCCACGCATGTTCGACCTCGTGCGGACGGCGAAGGCGGCCGGCGTCCGGACCGCCCTGCTGTCGAACTCGTGGGGCAACACCTACCCTCGGCAGGGCTGGGACACGCTCTTCGACGCCGTCGTCATCTCCGGCGAGGTCGGCATGCGCAAGCCCGAGGACCGGATCTACCGGCACACCGCTGCACTGCTCGACCTGCCGACGTCCGCCTGCGTGATGGTCGACGACCTGCCGTGGAACACCGAGGCCGCCCGCGCCGCCGGCATGCGGGCCGTGCTGCACACCGACCCGAGCGCCACCGCCGCCGAGCTCGAGCCGCTGCTCGGCCTCAGTCTGGCCTGAGTCCCGCAGCCGTCCCGACGGCTCAGGCGGCGAACAGCAGCAGCAGGCCACCGCACGTGTAGGCCACCATCAGCGCCAGCAGCGGCAGCTGGCCCGCGACGGCGCGCCGGCGAGGAAACAGCCGTACCGCCCGGTCGTGGGCCAGGACGACGCCGAGCACGTGCCCCGCGACGATCGAGGTGACCTGCACCGTGCTGACGATCCCGGCGTGACCAGGTTCGCGTCGGCCGCGCGGTCGGCGAGGCCGAGCAGGTCGGTGCCGTTGCCGAGCGGGTCCGACAGGCGGACGAAGGCGTTCTGTCCCTCCAGCACGAGCAGCGAGTAGTAAGGTGGGCCACCACCCGGGGCAGCCCCGCGGCCTGGGCCGCCGCCACGTAGCGGGGGTGCTCGACCAGCGAGTCGAACGCCGTGCCCCCGAGCATGACCACGACGACGACGACGGCGACCAGACCGCGGTCCGGCCGCAGCTGGTCCAGCCCGGCCGCAGCTGGTCCAGCCCGGCCGGGGCGACCGGAGCACCAGCCGGCCGTCGTCCGCCGTCCGAGAACGGCGAGGCGGCCGTACAGCGAAGACCACACCTCGAAGGCGTCGCCGCGCGCGAACCACCCGCTGCCCCACAGGAAGGCGGCGAGCAGCTGCACGGCGGCGTAGAGCCCGATCGCCGTCCGCAGGGTGCCCACCTCGGTGCTGTCGGGAACGACCAGCTCCAGCCACACGAACGAGGCCAGGGCCACCGCCCCCGGCCACCACCCCCAGGCAGGTTCGGGCCGCAGGCCCTCCGCGGGGTCGATGCGCGCGACCCTGCAGACGAGGTCGTGCAGCGACCGCAGCGGGTTCAGCCGCCGCCAGGTGGCCGGCCCGAGCACGAGGGACAGCGGGACCAGACCGACTTACCCAGAGCAGCACGTAGACGAGTAAAGGGTGTGGCGTTGCGGGCGTTCTGGGGGCCGAGCACCAGCGCTGTCAGCGTCCAGATGGCGAAGACCGCCCCGACCACGGCGAGGGCGCCGCGCAACCAGCGCGAGTCCAGGAAGCGGGCCACCGTCGCCGGCAGCGGGCGACCGGCATCCCCGCCGCCCGGCCGGGGGGCGCGCCACAGCAGCCCCAGGAGCGCGAAGGTGACGACGAGGACGACGGCGGCGCCGACGACCGCGGTCAGGAACGGCAGCGGCAGGTCGGCACGGGAGCCGATGCCGTGGGCGAGCCTCACGACCGGGAGCCGCTCAGCGGACGGCGACCTGCAGCAGCAGGTCGGGGTCGTGCAGCTCGACCTCGTAGACACCCGCACGTCGCCGACGAGGTCGACGGTGGTCGGCTCGCCCGGCGTGAGGGGGGCCTCGATGTCGCCGAGGCCGTGCGTGTGGATGGCCGAGCCGCCGTCCGACGTCACCACCAGGCGCAGTGTCTCGCCGACCGCGAGGTCGACCTGGTCGGGAGCGGGCTCGACCGTCGTCCCGGTAACGGTGACCTCGAGGAGCCGGACCTGGGCCGCGGACGGCGTCGGGTCGGACGACGGCACCTCGGACATCGGCGCCGTCGGCGCCACGAACGACCGGGACGGCGTCGGGCCGACCGGCGCGGGCTCCGGGGTGCCGCCCAGGGTCGGCTGGGTGGCGCCGTTCCGCCCTCCGCGCAGCCGGTGAGCACCAGGGCCAACCCGATCGCGGCCGCGGTCACGGTGGCGCGGAGCATCATCCGACCCTACGTCGCGTGACACGATGACCCTCGCTCCGCCCGCCCCCTCCAGTTCAGGAGAAGCCCACGTGTCCGACCGGCTGACCGCGCTCGACGTGTCCTTCCTGTACCTGGAGGAGACGACGACGGTGATGCACGTCGGCTCGGTGATGGTCTTCGACGCCCCGGACAACGGCTTCGACTACGAGCGGCTGCTGCGGCACATCTCCGCGCGCATCGCGTTCGTGCCGCGGTACCGGCAGCGGGTGCGCCAGGTTCCTGGTCGGCTCGCCAACCCGGTGTGGGTGGACGACGAGCGCTTCGACATCAGCTACCACGTGCAGCGCTCGGCCCTGCCGCGACCGGGCACGACGGAGCAGCTGCGTGAGCTGGTGGCCAGGATCCAGCCCAGGCAGCTGGACCGGCACCGACCGCTTTGGGAGGCCTACCTCGTCGAGGGCCTCGAGGGGAACCGATTCGCGATCATCACCAAGACACACCAGGCCCTCGTCGACGGCGTCAACGCGGTCGACCTGGGCCAGGTGATCCTCGACGAGAGCGCGAACGCCGGTACTCCGCCGACCGACTCGTGGCGCCCGCGCCCCGAGCCGTCGCTCGTCGAGCTGGTCACGGCGGCGGTGATGGACACGGTCCGGCGTCCGACCGAGGTCGTCGACACGGTGCGAGCCGGTCTCGGCGACCTGCGCTCGACGGCGGACAAGGTCACCGACACGGTCGGTGGCCTGCTGTTCGCGGCGCGCACCGCGACGCGCCCCGCCCCCGACAGCCCGCTCAACGTCGAGATCGGCAGCCACCGCCGGTTCGGAATGGTCTCGACCGACCTCGCCGACTACCGCGCCATCAGGGCGTTCCACGCCAAGGGCGGACGGCGGAGCCGCGCCGGGAGCCGCGCCGGCACCGGGGCGGACAGCCGGATCACCATCAACGACGTCGTGCTGGCGACCATCACCGGCGCGCTGCGCAACTGGCTCCTGACGCGGGACGCCACGGTGCGTCCCACCACACTGGTCCGTGCCCTGGTGCCCGTCAGCGTCACCGTCGAGGAGGCAGCCGAAGCGGGCACCCTGGGCTCGTCGGTGGTGGCGCAGCTGGTGGACCTGCCGGTGGGGGAGCCGAACGCGGTGCTGCGGCTGCAGCAGGTGGCCTACCAGATGCGGGCGCACGGCGAAGGCGGTCGAGCGGTGGGCGCCGACCAGATCGCCGGCATCGGCGGCTTCGCCCCCCCGACCCTGCACTCCCTGGGCGCGCGGGTCGCGAACGGCCTGTCCCGCAGGGTGTTCAACCTCGTCGTCACCAACGTGCCCGGCCCGCAACAGTCGTTGTACGTCGCGGGGGCCCGCATGCTCGCGACGTACCCCGTCGTCCCGCTCGCCAAGGGCCAGGCACTGGCGATCGGGCTGACGTCGTACGACGGTGGCGTGTACTACGGGCTCAACGGCGACCGCGACGCCATGCGTGACCTCGAGGTGCTCGGCACCTGCGTGGAGGACGCCCTCGCCGAGCTGCGCGAGTCGGTGCCATGAGGGCGCGGCGCAGGTCGTCGTCGACGGCCTGGGCGGCGCCGTGACGTGGGGCCTCGTGCTCGGC
Organism: Actinomycetales bacterium; assembly: GCA_038232615.1. GTDB lineage: Bacteria > Actinomycetota > Actinomycetes > Actinomycetales > DASROP01 > DASROP01. Next base: position 7,790 of record JBBSNO010000074.1, on the reverse strand, counting down.
GGTGGCGGGGTGCTCGGCGCCGCGTGGATGGTGGGAGCCCTGAGCGCGCTGCAGGAGGTGCACGGGCTCGACCCGCGGAAGGCCGACGTCGTGGTCGGCACCTCGGCCGGCTCGGTGATGGCGGCCCTGCTGGGCGCCGGGGTCAGCGTCCCCGAGCTGCGAGGTCACCAGCTGGGCGAGCCCGCCGCGTCGGGGCCGCTCGCCCGGCTGGAGTGGGACTACGAGACGGCCACCGGCGGGTCCGCACCCCCGCGGCCGCGGCTGGCACCCGGGTCGACGCACCTCGTGCGGCAGGGGGCGCGCCGCTTGCGCCAGCTGCCGCCGACGGCGGTGCTGGCGGCGCTCGCGCCCGAGGGCCGCGGTTCGCTGGGCACCGTCGGACGGCTCGTCCGCGACGTGCAGGGCGCCGTCGGCGCCGGCCCTCAGGGCTGGTCGCCGCACGTGGGGGTGCGGGCCGTCGCCATGGACTACGACACCGGGAACCGCGTGGTCTTCGGAGACCCCGCGGCGCCAACGGTCGCCCTGGCCGACGCGGTGATGTCCTCCTGCGCGATCCCTGGCTGGTACCCGCCGGTTGCCCTGCACGGCAGGCGTTACGTCGACGGCGGCGCCTGGTCGGCGACGAACGTCGACGTCCTGCGCGACGCGGGCCTCGACGAGGTCTTCGTCCTGGCTCCGCTGGTGTCGTTCGCGATGGACTCACCCACCGACGTGGCCACCCGGATGGAACGTGCCTGGCGCCAGCGGCTGACGCGCCGGTGCCTGCGCGAGGGACCAAGCTGCACGCCGCCGGCACCGAGGTGACGGTGCTGGGGCCGGGCCCCGACGACCTCGCGGCGATCGGCCCCAACCTGATGGCGGTGGACCGTCGATGTCTGGTCCTCGAGACCGCGCTGGTGACGTCCCGGGGGGCGCTGGCCGACCCCGAGACCCTGGACGCGCTGCCCACTGAGCCGGACCCGCTGGCCGACGAGCCGGACCCGCTGGCCACCGGTGCGGACCGGTGGGCGGACGACGACCTGGAAGGGGTCCGCTGATGCGCGTCTACGTACCGGCCACACTGGGACTGCTCGCACGGTGGCACGCCTCGGGCTCCCTGGACGCCGGCGGGGGAGCGCACGCCGTCACGCCCGCGCTGCGCGAGTGGTACACCAGCGGGGACGCCGAGGAGCTGGAGTACGCGGCGCTCCTGGAGGCGGCGGAGGCGTCCCTGGGCCTGCTCGCCGCCGAGCCCGGCGCCGCCCCGCGTCGCGTCGTGGTGGCGGTCGACATCGACGACGACGCCGTCCGGCCGGGGACAGGAGCCCGGTCCGCGGTGGAGGTCGGGACCGTCCCGCTGGCGGCCGTGGTCAGCGTGCACGTCGACGACTCCGGCGCCGAGCCGGACGTCGCCACGGCGGTCGTGGCCCTGCCCGCCGCTGCGGCCGGCGACGACGACGACGCGCAGTTCACCGTCGACTCGGCCGATGCGCACGACCTGCTCTGGTACGACGTCCGGGAGATCCCCGACCTGTTGCCCCCACCTGCGTGACCACCGGCCTCGTTCCCACACCCGTGACGAGGCCGGTGTTCACGCGGATCCCCTGGGGACGTGGGACTCCAGGAGGGTGTCGACAACGTCGTGGTAGGCGTTCCCGACGTCCCGTCGCACGCAGTGACCGGCGCCGGCCAGCCGGGCCACGTGGGCTCCGTGCTGACGGACGCGTGTCTCGCTGGCCTCGTCGACCAGCACGTCGGTGTCCCCGGTGACGACCAGCAGGGGGACGCCGGACCTGGTCAGTGACTCGACCAGGTCCGGCCACGGTGCCCGCGGGACGATGTCGCCCGTGGCGAGCAGTGCGGCGTCCGTCTGCGCGACCGCCTCGGCCCACGGCTGCAGCTCCGACTCCGGCCAGGTCGGCGACTCGGCCCTGCGCCGGTCGATCCGGACCTCGGGCGGGGTGCGCAGGTCGGCGGCGTGGTCGCGCACGTACTGCAGCGCCCTGGCGGCGTCCGGCTGCCTGGGGGGCAGCGGCCACGGCGGGTCCTCGGCGACGACGGCCCACACGAGGTCGGACGCCTGTGCCGCGGCGGCGACCGCGACCGCGGCACCCATCGAGTGCCCGACGAGGGCCACTGGCTCGCCGCGGGAGGTGACGAGGGCTGCGACGTCGCGGGCCATCACGTCCCCGGGGCCGGACGCGAGCTCCTCGTCCGTCCACCGGGGGGAGCGTCCGTGCCCGCGGGCGTCGACGGCCAGGACGGTCCAGCCGGACGACGTCCAGCGCGCGACCGCGTCGGCCCACGAGGCGCCGTTGTCGGTGAGTCCGTGGAGCAGCACCAAGGTGCCGACCGAGCCGGAGACCGGCTGCGTGGTCACGACGTGCAGGGGCGCGCTGGTGGTCTGCATCTCACCCATGGTGCCGGATCGACCTCCAAAGAAGTGTTCGACGGTCGAGGAACGTGACCGCAGACCCACGTGTCGTGACCGACGACCCGACGGCCGAGCTGCGCCCGCGCGCTCGGCTGTAGCCAGGCCAACGCGAGCTACCACCGCAGGCTGCTCGCGTCCGTCGGCAAGATCGGGGTCGCCGAGGAGGTCAGCGTCCGAGGTGGCCGCGCGGTCCGGTACCGGTACGACGCAGGCCGTGACAGGCAGCAGCGGACGCCGATGCCCGGAGGTCACGAACCCCTCGCCGAGGCGCTGGCCACCGAGCTGCGACGCCGGACGTCGGCGCGTGACCACTCCCACCCGAGCCACATGACCGATGCCGAGCTGTGGGTCAGCGCTCAGGCCTGGGCGTCGTTCTGCGACGCCGTCCTCGACGCCGCAACGAAACTGCACGCCGAGGCGCGGCCCCAGCGCACACGCGGGACGATCCGGACGAGCACCATGATCTCGCTGTTCCGCATGGAAGAGTCGTGAGAGGCCTCGAACCATTGCGGCACATCAACTTTCGACGGTTGTTCGCTGGTCGAACCGTTGCTCACCTGGGCAACGCGGTCGCACCTGTCGCGCTCGGCTTCGCGGTCCTCGACCTCACCGGATCGGTAGCCTCGCTCGGCCTCGTCGTGGCGCGGGTCAGGCTTGCGCCCACGCTGCTCGGCTGCGCCGTCCTGGTGGTGCTGGGCCGCTCTGCTCGCCCTGACCAGCAGCGACGTTCGCGGCCTGCGACGCCGCTGCGCAGAGCTGGTGTCTGCGTCGTCATGACAGGCGTCGTCCGGCGGCAGCTTCAGGAGCCGTCCCCTCAGCCGGCGTGTCACTGCCCGTCGGAGGGTCGCGGTGCCACGGGCGGCGCCGGTGGTCCGTGTTGTTGACTGGTCCGGTGTCGATGACTGCCCGGTGGCTCACCACCCTTGCCGCGAGCGACGTCGAGGCGTTGTTGCGGCGCCGACCCGACGTCATGGCTGAACCGAGGCCGGACGACCTGCGCGACTTGGCCGCCCGTCTCGACGACCCCTGGTCGGTGGCCGACGCCCTGCAGGTGGCGCCGCTGCCCTGCCTCCAGGTCGCCGAGACGTTGCCGGGTACGCGCACCGGATGCCGGCCGAGGTGGCGTTGGCCCTGCGCGGTCAGGGGTGTCGGGCTCCGTTCGCGCCGCAGGGACCGTCGGTGACCACGCACCCGGTGACCGTCGAGGAGGTGGCGCGCGAGTCGGCTGCGGCCGCGGCGGCCTTCGCTGCGCACAGCACGTCGGTGCTCGACCACGTCGCCCGCTGCGGAGTACCGACCCTGAAGTCGGGTGGCATCGGGGCGCGCGAGCTGACACGGCTGGCCCGCGCCACCGGGGCCGGCGAGGACGAGGTGCGGATGGTGCTGGTGCTGGCCGCTCGAGGCGTGGTGGCAGCTCGGAGGGCTCGCGAGCCGGTCCCGGAACGAGGACGGCAAGGCGGTCCCCGTCCTCGACGCGCCGCTGGACTGCGCGGCGTGCGCCGCCGGCCGGCACGCGCTGCTGACCACGTTGTCGTCGCCGGCGCCGACCGCCGCCACCGAACCGCCGACCGTGGGGCCGGCGTTGTCGTGGGCCCGTCCGCTGGCCCACGCGGGCAGCGCGCAGGGAGCGCCGCCCTTCCAGGACACCTGGCGGGAGGCCGAGCAGCTCGGTGTCGTCGCCCGGGGCACGCTCAGCGCCCTCGGCGCGGGTGAGCGCGTTGCTCGACGGCTGCGCCGACCGCGAGAGCCGCGGCGGGGCGGTCGTGTGGCGCGTGACGCCGGAGAGCCTGCGACGCGCGCTGGACCAGGGCATCACGGCGGACGGTCTCCGCACGGACCTCGGACAGGTCTCCCGGGGCGACCTGCCGCAGCCGCTGCGCTACCTCATCGACGACCTCGCTCGCCGACACGGCTCGGTGCGCGCGCGGTCCGTGGCGTGCTGCCTGCGCAGCGACGACCAGGCGCTGCTCGCCGAGATCGCCGTCGACCGCCGGCTGAAGCGGCTGGGGCTCCAGGTGCTGGCACCGACGGTGCTGGCGAGCGATTCCGGCGTCGACGAGACGGTGGCAGCACTGCGTGGTGCCGGTTTCCTGCCGATGGCGGAAGACCGCGCGAGGGTCGTCGCCCTGGGCCGCGCCCCAGGGCGCGATGCAGGGGCCGAACCCGCTGCGGCACGCCGTCCCCGGCGCGCCCGGACACCTGCACCGCGCGCGAAGACGGTCGACGTGGCTGCCTTCGCGGCCGGGCTGGTCCATGCCGGTCTTCCCGACCACGAGCCGTCGGCATCCGGTAACGAGCGCAGCATCGCCGCGCACGTCCCGCGGCTCCCGAGCGCGCAGCGGCGCCTGCTCGCGCACGCGATCGACCACGGCAGCTCCGTGCTGATCGAGTACATTTCGAGCACGGGTGGTCGCACCGAGCGCCGGATCGGCGAGATGCTCCTGGCCGGGAACGGGCTCTTCGCCTGGTGCGAGCTGCGCCAGGACGACCGGAACTTCACGCTGTCGCGGATCCTGTCGGTGCGCCCCGTCGGCTGAGTCCTGGGGTGCTGCGAGCGTCCGGGAGCCGCCGCCCGCGGACGTGACACGATGAACCGGCCGCCAGCGAAGTCGAGCGATGAGCGAGGAACCCTGCTGTGGACGCCGTGACCCGAGTGCCCGTACCCGTCAACGAGCCGGTGCTCGACTACGCACCCGGGAGCACCGAGCGCGCGGCCCTGGAGGTCCGCCTCGCCGAGCTGTGGGGCGAGAAGGCCGCCCTGCCGCACCACGTCGATGGGCAGCGCCTCGCCGGCACCGGGACCCGCACCGACGTCGTGGCACCGTTCGAGCACCGGCACGTGCTGGGCACGCTGCGGAGCGCGACGCGCAAGGACGCGCAGGCCGCCGTCGACGCCGCGAAGGCCGCGGCACCGGGCTGGCGCGCACTGAGCTACGACGACCGCGCCGCGGTGTTCCTGCGGGCGGCGGAGATGCTGTCCGGGCCCTGGCGGCAGACGCTGAACGCGGCGACGATGCTGGGGCAGGCCAAGACGGCGACGCAGGCGGAGATCGACGCAGCCTGCGAGCTGATCGACTTCTGGCGTTTCAACGTGCACTTCGGGCGCGAGATCCTGGCCGAGCAGCCGATGGCCAACTCCAAGGGCATCTGGAACCGCAGCGACCACCGCCCCCTCGAGGGCTTCGTCTACGCGATCACCCCGTTCAACTTCACTGCCATCGGCGGCAACCTGCCGACCGCCCCCGCGCTGATGGGCAACACCGTCATCTGGAAGCCCTCGCCCACGCAGGCACTGGCCGCACACTTCACGATGGAGCTGCTGACGGCGGCGGGTCTGCCTCCGGGCGTCATCAACCTGCTGCACGGTGACGGCATCGCGGTGTCCGACGTCGTCCTGGCCGACCGCGACCTCGCGGGCATCCACTTCACCGGCTCCACCCCGACGTTCCAGCACCTGTGGCGCGAGGTAGGCACGAACATCGAGCGGTACCGCGCCTACCCGCGCATCGTCGGCGAGACCGGCGGCAAGGACTTCATCGTCGCCCACGCCAGCGCCGACCCCGACGTGCTGCGGACGGCGATGGTTCGCGGTGCGTTCGAGTACCAGGGCCAGAAGTGCTCCGCCGCCTCGCGTGCCTACGTGCCGCGCAGCGTCTGGAAGCAGATGAGGGATGAGCTGGTCGCCGTCACGGAGTCGATTACCGTTGGCCCGACAACGGACTTCGCGAACTTCATGTCAGCAGTCATCGACGACCGGGCGTTCGCCAAGCACAAGGCCGCGATCGACCGGGCGCACTCGTCATCGAACGCGAAGGTGATCGCCGGAGGGACGTACGACGACAGCGTCGGGTACTTCGTGCGGCCTACCGTCGTCGAGGTGAGCGACCCGGACGACGCCATGTTCAGCACCGAGTACTTCGGACCGATACTGGCTGTCCACGTGTTTCCGGACCGCCAGTACGACCGCGTGGTCGAGCAGATGGAGTCGGTGGCCGACTACGCGTTGACCGGTGCCGTGATCGCCACCGACCGGCGGGCGATCGCGAAGGCGAGCGCCGCCCTGCGGTACGCGGCCGGCAACTTCTACGTCAACGACAAGCCGACCGGCGCTGTGGTGGGACAGCAGCCGTTCGGTGGCGCCCGCGGCTCGGGCACCAACGACAAGGCCGGCGCCGCGCAGAACCTCCTGCGCTGGACGTCGACCCGCTCGATCAAGGAGACCTTCGTGCCACCGACCGACCACCGCTATCCCCACATGGGCTGACGGCGTCCGTGCCCCGACGGGACCTCGCTACCCGCTGAGCCACTGCCGGCCGACCTCGCCCTCCTTGCGGATGGCCATCTTCAGGGCCGGCTCGGCAGCCTTCTCCAGCTTTCCCCCGATGAACGGCACGGACGCCTTCAGGTCGCCGTCGACCGTCTGCAGCGTGGCGCCGTCCCGGGCCTGCAGGGAGAGCGACCCGGTCAGTCTCAGGGGCGCTCCGGCGATCTCGACGACGACCGTCCCGCTGCGGGAACCACCGGTGCCCGCAGCGTCCCAGGAGTCCACCTGCCTGATGTCGACGGTCTCGCCGACGAACTTGCGGGCGATGTCGGGGAACGTGTCGGTGGGCATGGTCCGCACCGTCGTCACGGTGAAGGCGCCGGACGCGTCGCCGTCCACCGTCGCGGTGTGACGCAGCGCTCCGGTGGCGGCGCACTTGCGGTCGACGAACGACGGGTCCGCGAGCATCGAGCCCACGGCATCCGGCGTGGCGGCGTAACGGATCTCGGTCTCGACACGCACAGGTTCCTCCCAGGTCGCCAGACGCGCCGGAGGATGCCGCCGGCGCAGCACGCACCCTAGTCGCGCACCGGGCCGAGCCCGGGTCGGCGGCGAGCTCAGCCGCCGGGTCGGGCCTGCGCCGCCGCGGTGGCCACGCCGGCCGCGACCAGCGCGGCCTGCCCGGAGGCGGCCAGCGCCTGCACCGGCCCGTCCACACGCCGCGAGAGGCGGTGCGCGGCCTCCTGCGCCTCCTCGGCCGCGACGCGGGCCAGCCGCTGCCCCTCGGGGAGCCTCTCCTGCCGCTGCGCGGCCTCGACGAGGGAGTACTGGCCCCAGGGCAACGACACCGTCGCGTCCGGTTCGAGTCGCAGCCCGTGCCGCTCGCAGTAGTCCTGGGCCTCGGTCGCCCGGGCCCGGGCGTGCGGGAGGTCCACGGCGTAGTCCTGCAGCGCGTGCCCCGCCGTGGTCAGTGCCTCGGCGCAGCCGTCCAGCGCGCGCGCCTGCGTGCGGAACGCCGTCCGGAAGCCCTCGGCTGCCAGGCCCGCCCAGTCCGACAGGTGCGCCTCGACGCGGGTCAGCGTGAACCGGCGTTCGCGCAGCGCCTCACCCTGG
>JBBSNO010000073.1:0-12754 GCA_038232615.1 Actinomycetales bacterium | reverse complement strand
CCGTTGCCGGGAAAGGGGCCTCTGACCTGCACTCCTTCTGTAGCGGGGGCAGGATTTGAACCTGCGACCTCTGGGTTATGAGCCCAGCGAGCTACCGAACTGCTCCACCCCGCGGCGGCAGACACGAGAGTACGCCGCAGGGACCGTCAGGGGCAAATCCGATCAGCCCCCGTCGACCGGAGCGTCGGTCGGGGTCTCTGTCGGGGTCTCGGCCGGCGCATCGCTGGGAGCCGGCGCCGTACCGCTGATCGCCGCCTCCGCGGCCAGCGCGCGTTCGATGGCGTCAGCCAGGGCCTCCTGGGCCTCGCCGTAGGCGGTGAAGTCCTGTGCCGCCAGCGCGGCCGACGAGTCCTCCAGCGCCTGTCCGGCGTCGGCGAGCGCCTGCTGCAGCTGCGCCTGGGCGCCGGGGTCGGGCGTGCCCGGGTCCACCGGCTCGTCGGTCGGCGGCTCGTCCGTCGGCGGCGCGCCGGGATCGGCTGGGTCCGCCACGTCCGCGTCGCCGGCCTCGGCGCCGGAGTCGCCGCCGAACACCTGGTCCAGCGCCTCGTCGAGCGTCTCGGCGAAGCCGATCTCGCCACCGAACGACACCAGGACGCGCTGCAGGAGCGGGTAGGACGTCTCGCCCTCGCTCTGCACGTAGACCGGTTGCACGTACAGCAGGCCGCCGCCGATGGGCAGGGTCAGCAGGTTTCCGTTGCGCACTTCCTGGTTCAGGCGCAGCGTGTTCAGCACGTTCGAGGCGACCGGGTCGGCGTTGAAGTCGTTCTGCACCTGGCCCGGGCCGTTGACGGTCGCGTTGCGTGGCAGCTGGAGCAGCCGGATCTGGCCGTAGCCCTCCCCGATCTCGCCCGGCGTCGAGCCGGCGTCGGCGTCCACGGCGACGAAACCGGTGAGCACGTTGCGCACGTTCTCCTCGGTGGCCCGGGGGATGAAGGACGACGTCAGGGAGAAGGACGGCGCGTCCTGGCCCGGCATCTGCAGCGTCAGGAAGTAGGGAGGCTGCGTCTGGGCCACCGCTCCCTCGGTGGCGGTGGGGTCGTCGGGGTTCTCCCAGAAGTCCGATCCCGAGAAGAAGACGTCGGGGTCCTGCACGTGGTAGCTGCCGAGGACGGTGCGCTGCACCTTGAACAGGTCCTCCGGGTACCGCAGGTGCGACATCAGGTCGCCGTCGATCGCCGACAGCGGCTGGAGCGCACCGGGGAAGATGGCGTCCCACGCCTGCAGCAGCGGGTCCGTCTCGTCCCAGGCGTACAGCTCCACCTCGCCGCTGAAGGCGTCGACGGTGGCCTTGACCGAGTTCTTGATGTAGTTGACCTCCTGCTGCTGCAGCGCAGCGGCAGCGGTCGACTGCGCCGTGAGCGAATCGGTCGTGACCTCGCCCAGCGGCTGGAGGTCGGAGTACGGGTACGCGTCGGTCGTGGTGTAGCCGTCGATGATCCACTTGACCTCGCCGTCGATGACGGCGGGGTACGGGTCGTTGTCCAGGGTGAGGAACGGCGCGACCTTCTCCACCCGTTCCAGCGGGTCGCGGTCGTAGAGGATCTGGGACTCGGAGTTGACTGCCCCCGACAGCAGGATGTTCTGGTCGCGGAACTTGATGGCGTAGAGCAGCTGGGTGAACAGGTTCCCGATGGACGGGCCGCCGTCGCCCGCGTAGGAAATGTTCGCCTGCCCGGTGCCGCCCTCCTCGTCCACGGGAAAGTCGAGCTCCTGCGGGTCGGTGCCCTCCGGCGCCCCGACGATCGAGAAGTCCGGCGAACGCTCCCCGAAGTAGATGCGGGGCTCGAACTCCCCCAGCTCGCCCGTCGAGGGGATACCGCGCTGGAAGAACGCGGGCGCGCCGTCGTCGCTGCGCTCGTTGCCGTACGCGGCCACGACGCCGAAGCCGTGCGTGTACACCGTGTGGTCGTTGACCCAGTTGCGCTGCTCCCGGGGGACACCTCCCAGGTCGAGCTCGCGGACGGCGATCACCGTGTCGCGCGTCTCGCCGTCGATCTCGTAGCGGTCGACGTCCAGCGCGTCCGGGAAGTTGTAGTATTGACGGTTCTGCTGAAGTTGGCGGAACGCGTCGCTGACCAGTGCCGGGTCGAGCAGCCGGATGCTCGCAGCGGTCTGGGCGTCCTGCTGCAACGCACCGCGCTCGCCCTCGGCCGTCGCGGCGTAGGAGATGGTCTCCACAGCATCCAGCCCGTACGCGGCCCTGGTCGCCTGGATGGCCCGGTCGATGTAGGGCCGCTCCCGATCCTGCTGGTTCGGCTCGACCTGGAAGCGCTGGACGACCGCCGGGTAGATGCCCCCGACGGCTACGGCGGAGACGACGAGCAGGACGACGCCGATCGCCGGCAGCCGCCACCCGCCGCGCACCGCCGTGGAGAAGAAGAGCAGAGCGCAGATCACCGCGATGCCGGCGAGGATCCCCTTGGCGGGGATCACCGCGTTGACGCCGGTGAAGGCGGCGCCGGTGAACCGCGAGCCGTCCTCGGTCAGGGACGAGTACCGGTCGAGCCAGTACGACCCGGCCTGGAGCAGGACGAGCGAGCCGGCGACGACGGCCAGGTGCACGCGCGCGGCGGGAGTGGTCTTCTCGCCCTCGCCCTGCAGTCGCAGCCCCCCGTACAGGTAGTGGGTCCCGGCCGCGGCCAGTCCGGCGAGCACTCCCACGGCGGTGAAGAACCCGACGACGAAGCGCAGGAACGGCAACGTGAACACGAAGAACGAGACGTCCATGGAGAACTGCGGGTCGTCGACACCGAAGGGGACCTGGTTCATCCACAGCAGCACGGTCTGCCACTGCTGGGCGGCGGCCGACCCTGCGAACAGGCCCAGACCCGCGGGAAGCACGACCATCACCAGACGACGCAGCGGCTCGAGGCTCTCGCGGTACTTGTCGAGGCTCTGCTGCTCCGGGCTCACCGGTGCGTAGACGGGCCGCGACCTGTACGCGACGTTCAGGCTCGTCGCCACGGCCACGGCCATCAGCGCGGCACCCACCACGAACAGCAGCACCTGGGCGATCAGCCGTGTCCGGAAGACCTGGTCGAAGCCCAGCTGGCGGAACCACAGCACCTCGGTCCAGACCTCGGCCAGCACACCGAGGACCACGACCACCGCGCCCAGCACCGCCAGCGTGGGCAGCAGGGGGCTACGTCGACGGCGCGCCAGCACCGGACGTGGCGTACGGGGACTGGAGGCAAAGCTCACGTGTCAGGCACCTCTTGTCATCTGGCCGCCGAGTCGTCCGGTGGCGTCGAGCGGTTCGGTCGGGTCAGGTCCGGCTGGTCGTGCGGTGGCTCGGGTCGAGCCGGTCACCAGGTTCGCACGTCGGCACCAGGCGTCCCGACATGGGACGATCGGGCACGTGGACGACGAACCCCAGCACACCGGGAACGGCCCGACACCCGACGCGGTTCCGGCCACCAGCGCCCAGGCCCTCGGGCGTGCGGTGCGCGAGCTCGAGCGACACGTCGCGCGAGGCGGCTGGGACGCCCCCGTCCGGGTCTTCGCCCTGATCCGCACCGCCGAGGCGATCTCCCGGGACCCCTCGCTCGCGGAGCAGCTGCCAGCCGACCTCGTCACGAGCGCGTCGACGGACCCCACGCACATCACCTCCGTCGAGCAGGAGGACCTGCCCGAGGCCGACGGCCTCGACCAGCTGCTGGCCCGGATCGCCTGGCCCGACGCGGTCGCCGGCGCCGCGCTGGTCTGCGAGCGGGTCGTCGTCCCCCCCGAGGTCGAGCGCGACCTGCCCGCGGACCCCGACGAGGCCGTCGAGGCGCTGATGGCCCACCCGCAGCGCGAGGACGTACGGCTCGCGGTCGGTGTGCTGCGTGACGGCACGACGAGCTGCGCGCTGCGCACACGCCGCAACGACGACGACCTCGCGGTCGGCACGGGTCCCGACCTGGTCCCCGGGCTGACCGCGGCGCTCACCGCGACCCTGCGGGACTGACAGCCGCCACGCGGGACGTCGCCCGCGGGGCTCTAGGACGACGCGCAGGAGGGCAGGCCGCCGGCGTCGCCGTCCCCGATCGCCTCGACGGCATCACGTGCGTCGTCGAGCGTCTCGCCCCCTACCACCGTTATGCCGGCGGCCACGGCCCCCACGACCTCGTCGCAGTTCGCCGCCGGCGCCAGGAACCACGCCGCCCCCGAGTTCCGCGCCCCGACCAGCTTCTGCTGGATCCCGCCGATGGGGCCGACCACTCCGGCCGAGTCGATGGTGCCGGTCCCCGCGACGCGCATCCCGCCTGTCATCGCGCCGGGGGTCAGCTTGTCGACGATGCCGAGGGCGAACATCATCCCGGCGCTGGGCCCGCCGACGTCCTCGATCTGGATCGTGACCTCAAACGGGAACTCGTACCGGGGGTCGATCAGGACACCGAGCAGCGTCTGCCCCTGGGGCCCCTCCAGCGTCCGCACCGCCACCTCGAGCTCGTCGCCGTTGCGGACGACGCCCACCGCGACGGGCTCGCCCGGCTCGACGTCCTGCAGCACCTCGCGCAGCTCGGGCAGGTCGTCGATCGGTGTGCTGCCGGCGGACGAGACGACGTCGCCCTCGCGCAGCTGCGCCTCGGCGTCCGAGCCCGCGCTGAACCCCACCACGGTCAGCGTCGTGGGCACGGCGATGTCGAGCTCGTCCAGCGCGGCGGCCGTCGCGTTCTCCTGCGAGGAGACCATCGCCTCGGCGTTCTGCTCCTGCACCTCGTCCTGCGTCGTGTCCGGGTCGAAGAGCTGTTCCTCCGGCACCACCGCGGTCGCCGGGTCGAGCCAGCCGCGGACGAGGTCGGAGAGGTCGACGTCCCGCCCCGGCCCGCCGAACACGGACACGGTGGTGAGGTCGAGCGTGCCCTCGGTCGGGTAGGTCTCGGCGCCCTCGATGCTGATCAGGGGGGTCCCGCCCGACTCGGAGAGGGTGTCGATCGCCGCCCCCGGTCGCTCGATGACGTACGGCACGGGCAAGTAGGCCACCAGCGAGAACAGCACCACCGACGCGAGACCGCACAGCACCATCGTCGTGGACCGAGGGTCCATCGTGGAGCCTGACCCCGCGGCCGGGTGACCGCCCGTTGCGTCGTCGGCCTCCGGTGGCGCGTGCCCGGCTCCGGGCGGCGCCGTCTCGTGGCGGCGTCCGGTCACGGCCTCGACCCCGGGGTCGGCGGACGGCGGTGCAGGTGCTCGCGCATGCGTCGCAGGTCCTGCTCCCTCCGGAGGTCGGCGTCGTGCGGGCTGCGGCGGCGCGGCGACCGACGACGCGACCGCGACCCCCGCCACCACAACCACAAGGACCCGAGAACGGTAACCACTGCGGGAGGCAGCAGCCACAGCAGGACCTCCGGGCCGGGCGTCAGCGCCGCGGCGACGAACACCGTCATCCTCGCCCCGACCGACGCCGCGCCTGACGGACACGCGCCTGGCGCCACAGCGCCGCGGTCCCCACCAGCGCGACCGCGGCGCCGGCGGCGCCCATCGCGGCGTCCCTGCCCTCGACCCGTCGACCGATCACGGCTCGCCGGCCCTGCACCTGATCGAGCAGCACCCCCAGGCACGTCTCGTTGTCGTACGCCGGGCGCCACCCCGCCTCGCGCAGCCCGGTCGAGGGCACCACCCACGGATGGACGACGTAAGCCAGGTCACCGGCCGGCATCGGCAGCACCCCGACACGGTGAAGGCGCTCGGCGGTGCCGAACGCCAGGGCGCTGGGCAGCTCCAGCCTGCGCATGCCGGAGACCCGTTCCACCGACGTCTGCGTCAGGACGCCCTCGCTGCCCACCGTGAGAGCGCCGACCAGGCCGTCGACGACGACGCGGACCACCGCGGAGGCCAGGTCGTCGACGTGGCAGAACTGCCACACCGTGGGAACCTCGCGGACCGTGAGCAGCCGGGGGGCCTCGAAGTGCCGGGTCACCACGGTGTCGATGCCGGACCCGACGAGCGCGGCCGGCCGCAGCACCGAGCTCCTCGTGCCGGGGAACGCGCGGCGGGCGTCGTCCACGACGCGCTCGACCTCGAGCAGGTCGCCCACCAGGCCGGCGTCCGGGGGCGCGCGCAGCAACCCCGCCTCGTCCAGCGGGATCGGCGAGTCGGGATGCGCTCCGTAGACCATCGCCGAGGTCACCACCACCACGTGGCGGGCCCCCACCGCCACCGCTGCCGTCAGCACCGCCTGCGCCGAGCGGACCGCGCGCTCCCGGCGCGCGAGCGGGTCCTGCTCGAGCGCCGCCTCGAGGTCGGTGTCGCAGCCCAGGTGCACGACGACGTCCGAGCCGGCGAGCTTCTCCGCGACGCCGGGCGAGGCGACGTCCGCGACCCGCCACTGCACTCCGGGGGGGGCCCCCCGGCGTCCGTCGACGCCGACGACCCGGCGCACGTCCCGGGGCACCGCGGCCAGCGCCGCGACCACGCGCTCCCCCACGGGGCCCGCGGCACCGGTCACCGCGACGACGGGGGCACCTCTGCGGCTGCGACGGGACGGTGTGCGCCCAGGGCGAACACCTTCGGTGGAACCCACGACCCCTCCAGATGAGTTGCACAGCACGTGAGCCCCACGCACCGGTCCGACGCGGCCCCCCGGGACCGTGCCACCGGTCGCTACCGTGGTCGGGCCGAGGATCCATCATCGACCACGACCGACGCCCCCACCGAGAGGTCAGCATGACCGACGCCCCCGATGCCCCGGGCCAGCCCGACGACGAGGACGGTCGCGACGGCCCCGCCGCCGAACCCCACGACCCCTCCCCCAGTGGGCGTCGCAACCCCATCGGCTTCGGCATGCCAGGCGCACCATCACCTCAGGCCCGCTCCGGCGACGAGCCCGACGAGCCCGACGAGAACCCTCTCGCCGACCTGCTGGGCCAGCTCATGTCCTCGGGGATGCCCGGGATCGACCCGGCCCAGCTCGCCGCAGCCGGGATGCCCGTCGACCCGGCTGCGCTCGGCCAGATGCTCGCGCAGGTCCAGCGGATGCTCACCACGTCCGGCGACGGGCCGGTGAACTGGGACCTCGCGAAGGACGTGGCACGCCAGAGCGCCGCGGCCGCTGGGGACCCCAGCGTCGGGGACGCCGCCCGCCGCGAGGTCGTCGAGGCGCTGCGGCTGGCCGAGCTATGGCTGGACCCAGTGACGACGATGCCCGCCGCCCCCGGGCCGGCCCGCGCGTGGTCACGCGCCGAGTGGGTCGAGCAGACCCTGGGCACGTGGCGCAGGGTCGCCGAACCGGTGGCCGAGTCGGTGGCGATCGCCATGGGCGACGCGATGGCGCAGCAGGCTCCGGAGGAGATGCGCCCGATGATCGCGGCCGCGGGCAAGATGATGCGGCAGGTCGGCGGCGGCGTCTTCGGCATGCAGGTCGGCCAGGCGGTCGGCACGCTGGCCGCGGAGGTCGTCTCGTCGACGGACATCGGCCTGCCGCTGACATCCACGCCCGGCACCGCCCTGCTGCCCGCGAACGTCGCGGCGTTCGGCGAGGGCCTGGACGTGCCCCCGGACGAGCTGCGGCTGTACCTGGCGCTGCGAGAGGCGGCCCACGCCCGGCTGTTCGCTTCCGTCGGGTGGCTGCGGGGCCACCTGCTCGGCGCCGTGGAGTCGTACGCCCGCGGCATCAGCATCGACACGGCCCGGATCGAGGAGGCCGTCCGCGACGTCGACGCCACCGACCCGCAGGCCCTCCAGCAGGCCCTGTCGAGCGGGGTGTTCGAGCCCGAGCGGACGGCGGCGCAGCAGTCGGCGCTCGACCGGCTCGAGACGGCACTCGCGCTCGTCGAGGGCTGGGTCGACGAGGTGGTGAACACAGCCGCGGCCGGCAACCTCCCCCACGCAGCTGGCCTGCGGGAGACGATGCGCCGGCGCCGCGCCGCGGGTGGCCCGGCGGAGCACACGCTGGCGAGCCTGGTGGGGCTGGAGCTGCGTCCGCGCCGCCTGCGGGACGCCGCGACCCTATGGTCGACGCTGGAGGATGCACGTGGGCTGGACGGCCGCGACGCGGTCTGGGAGCACCCCGACCTGCTGCCGGGCATCGAGGACCTCGACGACCCGGCGGGGTTCGCCTCCAGGCGCGGGGACGCCGAGGCCGCCAGCGCCGACGTCGACGCCGCGCTAGAGGCCCTGCTCGGGCGCGAGGAGAGGCCCGACGACGACAGGTGAGCCTGCACGCCAACGCGACCCGGACCCTGGCGGACTGGTCCGCGCCCTCGCCCGGCCAGGACGAACTGCGCCTCGGCTACCTGGCCCACCTCGCCGAGCACGTGGACGGGGTGTGGAAGGACGGTCCTCGCGCGCACCTGACGGCGAGCCTGATGGTGTTCGACGTCGAGGTACGCGCCGTGCTGCTCACCCTGCACCGCAAGGGCGGGTTCTGGGTGCAGTTCGGCGGGCACTGCGAACCGTCGGACGGCAGCCTCGCCGAGACGGCACTGCGTGAGGGCCGCGAGGAGTCCGGCATCCCCGACCTCCGTCTGCTCCGCGCCGACCCGGTCGACCTGGACAAACACGCGCTGACGGCGAGGTTCGGCCGCTGCGCCGAGCACCTCGACGTCGCGTTCGTTGCCCTGGCCGGCTCCGGGGTCGTCCCGGTGGTCTCCGCCGAGAGCGACGACGTGGCGTGGTGGCCGCTGGACGCGCTGCCGCCCGACGTCGTCCCCGACCTGCCGGCGCGTCTGGCCCGGGCAGCCGCTGGGGTTCGGGGTCGCTACGGCGGGGGCAGGTCGGGCGCGGCGGACAGCCCTTCGAGGTAGCCGCGCGCCCGCTCGGTGCGCGGATACCTCTCCAGCAGCGCCCAGAACGCGGGCCCGTGCCCGGGTTCGAGGAGGTGGGCCAGCTCGTGCAGGAGGACGTAGTCCAGCACCCAGGTCGGCACACCCTTCAGCCGCGTGGAGACCCTGATCGCCGAGTCCGCCGGCGTGCACGAGCCCCAGCGTGTCGTCTGGTTGGCGACCCAGCGCACGGTGACCGGTTGCGCCCGGCCGTCGAGGTAGCGGGCCGACAGGCCTGCCGCGCGGGCAGCCAGGTCCACGTCACCGGGGCGGCGGCGCCGGTCCTGGGCACGCAGCCGTTCAAGCATCGTCGCGACCCACTCGGCCTCCTCGGCCGCCGAGAACCGCGCCGGGATGCAGACGACCGTGGTTGTCCCCTCGCGGAACGCGGTGACCGTGCGGCGTCTGCGGCGGCTCCTGCGCACCTGGACGGCGCCCGACCCGGCGCCGTCGTTGCGAGCGTCTCCCTGTGCCATCAGCTCCCCGTGCCATCCCCACCCAGGCCCACCGGTGCACGCACCGTACCGGGCCAGACCCGTCGGGTCCTTGTCCACAGGGCACGCGCCGCGTTGCCGCAGGCCGACGGAGCCGGGGCTGCCGTCGTCCACAGGCAGTCCACAGTGGCGGGCCGTCGTCCACAGGCCCTGGCCTGTCGTGCACCACGATGTCCACGCCTGTGTCCACAGGCTAGGGACGGCTCCCGGCAGTGGCTCTCGGCCCAACTTCTTTCGCTTCCGGCGTTCCGCACCAACTCGGGGGCCGCGAGGGGCTCGCACCGCAGGTCAGCACGCGTGTCGGTGCTGTCCCGCCGCTTGTGGTCCAGGGCCGGCGGCGACACGCGGACGCCGCCCGGGCCCGTGCTCGGCTCGTGCTCAGCCCGTGCTCGGCTATGGTGGCTCGCGATCCTGGCCCACTCCGGTGGGACGCACCCCGGAGCCAGGCACCGCGCGACCCCGCGTGGCGGCACCAGGACACCGACGAGACGAAGGAGGCCTCATCATGGCCGAGACCGCCGAGACCTACACGGGCGACTTCTACTGCGTGAAGTGCAAGGAGAAGCGCGAGGCGACGGGCAACGTCGTCGAGACCAACGGACGCCGCATGGCCAAGGGCAAGTGCCCCGTCTGCGGTACCAACCTCAACCGCATCCTCGGCAAGGCCTGAGCGCGCGGTAGCACCTCCCACGACGGAAGGGCGGACCGGGACCACCGGTCCGCCCTTTCGTGCGTCCGACCCGGCCACCAGGTCCTCCACCACCGCACGAGGTCCTTGATCGAGCTTGTTGCACAAACCACCCCGAGGACCACCTCCCAGGAGATCCACCGGTCACGGCGTCCGCAGAAGTGGCTGCTCGAGCGACCAGAACTGCGGACGTCATGGCGACACCGAAGATCGTCCTTCGACGTCGCGCTTCCCGCCTCCATGCAACAGGCTTGATCACCGTGCACGAAGTCCTTGATCACCGCGGATTCAGCGATCACCGCCTGTGGACGGCAAACGATGCCGAACGACGTCAGGTGACAGGGTGGCGGGCATGCGTCTGCAGATCCGGCCAGGGCTGCGCCGAGCCTGGCGCGCACCCGGTCGCCTGCAGATCGGCCTGGACGCCGGTCACGGTCTCGTCCTCGACGGCCTCACCGCCGGCGACGAGCTGGTGCTCGACGCTCTGGCCGCCGGGTGCGACGCCCGTTCGCTCACGGTGCGGGCCCGCCGGGCCGGCGTGAGCGCCGCCCGCGCCGAGGAGCTGCTGAGCGCCCTGTCCCTGGCTGGGGTCCTGGTCCCCGCCCGCACGGTCCGGTCCCGGCTGACGCGCCTGCCGGACCGCCTGAGACGCCGGCTCGCCGGAGACGCCGACGTGCTGTCGATGGTGTACCCGGACGGCGACGGCTGGCACGTCCTGGCCCAGCGACGGGAGCGTTCGGTCGCGGTCGTGGGCGCCGGCCGCACCGGGACCGCGCTGGCGCTCGTGCTGGCCGCCTCGGGCGTGGGTGTAGTGCTGGTGGACGACGACACGCGGGTGCGCGAGACCGACCTGGCGCCCGCAGGGCTCGACGAGCAGGACCTCGGACGACGGCGCGGTGGAGCGGTCGCCGAGCTCGTCGCCCGCTGCAGCCCGGCGACCCGCACGACCGCGCCGGGCGACGTGAGGCCGGATCTCGTCGTCCTCG
Organism: Actinomycetales bacterium; assembly: GCA_038232615.1. GTDB lineage: Bacteria > Actinomycetota > Actinomycetes > Actinomycetales > DASROP01 > DASROP01. The sequence goes on along the minus strand of JBBSNO010000073.1, from coordinate 1,839 downwards.
TGGGTCACGGAGCCGTCGACCCGCACCGCTACGACGGGCTCCTGCGCGAGGACGTCCCGCACCTCGCCGTCCTGGTGCGCGAGCGCGACGTCGTGGTGGGACCGCTGGTGCTGCCCGGCGCGTCGGCGTGCCTGCGGTGCCTCGACCTGCACCGGCGAGACCGCGATCCCGAGTGGCCCCGGTTGGTCCCCCAGCTGGCGGCACGTAGCGACGGGACGCCGGCCCCGGAGGAGTCGGCGCTCGTGGCGCTCGGGTCCGCGCTGGCCGCTGCCCAGGCCCTCGCGCACCTGGACGCGCGCTGCCGACCGGTGTCCGTCGACGCCACGCTGGAGGTGGCGCTGCCGGACGGGCTGATCGACGTCCGGCCGTGGTCGGCGCACCCGGCCTGCGGCTGCCACTGGCCGCCCCCGCGCGCCACGGGGGGTGCGAGAGACACAATGGGAGCGTGAACGACCTCCCGCGCCGGGCCCTGTCCCGCTCCGTCCGACTGGCCTCGCTGCCGGTCGGGTTCGCGGGTCGCACGGCCTGGGGCCTGGGCAAGCGTGTCGGTGGCAAGCCGGCCGAGGTCGTCGCCGCCGAGGTCCAGGCGCGCACCGCCGAACAGCTGTTCAAGGTGCTCGGCGAGCTCAAGGGCGGGGCCATGAAGTTCGGCCAGGCCATGAGCATCTTCGAGGCCGCGCTGCCCGAGGAGATCGCCGCCCCCTACCGGGCGACGCTCACCAAGCTGCAGGACGCTGCGCCGCCGATGCCGGCCGCCACGGTGCACAAGGTGCTGGCCGAGCAGCTGGGCCCGCGCTGGCGCCGGCAGTTCACCGAGTTCGACGACAAGCCCGCCGCGGCGGCGTCCATCGGCCAGGTCCACAAGGCCGTCTGGAAGGACGGCCGGCAGGTCGCCGTCAAGGTGCAGTACCCCGGTGCCGGGGACGCGCTGATCTCCGACCTCAACCAGGTCTCGCGGGTGGCGCGGATGGCGGCCGGCTGGATCCCGGGGCTCGACCTCAAGCCGATCCTCGACGAGCTCAAGGAGCGCGTGGCCGAGGAGCTCGACTACCAGCTCGAGGCCGAGTCGCAGCAGGCCTTCCACGAGGCGTTCGCGGACTCACCGCAGTTCGCCGTCCCCGCCGTCGTGCGCAACACCGAGCGGGTCATCATCAGCGAGTGGCTGGACGGCGTCCCGTTGTCGCGCCTGATCGGCAGCGGGACCCAGGAGGAGAAGGACGTCGCGGCGCGGCGCTACCTGGAGTTCCTCCTGCTCGGGCCAGCCAAGGCGGGGCTGCTGCACGCCGACCCGCACCCGGGCAACTTCCGACTCACCCCCGACGGGCGTTTCGGCGTCCTGGACTTCGGTGCCGTCAAGCGCCTGCCCGAGGGCATGCCCGACGAGATCGGACGGCTGCTGATGCTTGCCCTGGACGACGACGCGCAGGGCGTCGTCGACGGCCTGCGCGACGAGGGCTTCATCAAGGCGTCCATCGAGGTCGACCCCGAGGGGCTGCTGGACTACCTGGCGCCCTTCCTGGAGCCGGCTCGCTACGAGACGTTCCAGTTCAGCCGCAGCTGGCTGCAGGAGCTGTTCCAGCACGTCAACGACCCTCGGCGTCCGCAGTGGTCCGTGGGTCTGAAGCTGAACCTGCCTCCGGAGTACCTGCTGATCCACCGCGTCTGGCTCGGCGGTATCGGCGTGCTGTGTCAGATCGAGGGCGAGGTCCCCGCGCTGGAGGTGCTGTCGCAGTACCTGCCGAACTTCGTCCCCCCGCAGCCCTGAGCCCCCCTCCACGCTCGGCCCCCGCTCACCGCTTTGAGCGCAGGGCTGCCCAGTGCTCATCTAGCGAGCACTGG
>JBBSNO010000072.1:0-12771 GCA_038232615.1 Actinomycetales bacterium | reverse complement strand
GCGTGATGCCGGGCGCCGGCCCGTACCTTGCAACCATGACGCGGACTGCGCTGAAAGGTCCGCACACACGCGGTTGAGTGGCACGTTGTGGGCCGACTCTCGCCCGGGCGTGTCGGTGGACAACGTGCCACTCAACCAGGGCGCCGCGCGAGAAGGTGCCGCTCTGGCTCACGGCCGGGTGGCGAACTTCTCGATCAGCTCGGTGTGACCCGACACGATGAGGGTGTCGTGCGAGGAGACGCGCGTGTCGGCCACCGCGTAGGTGAAGTCCTGGCCCGGTGACTTCACTCCCACGACGGTGACGCCGTACTTCCTCCGGACACCCGACTCGGTGAGCGTGAAGCCCTGGGTCTCCTTCGGCGGGTGCATCTTGACGATCGCGAAGCCGTCGTCGAACTCGATGTAGTCGAGCAGCTTGCCGCTGACCAGGTGCGCGACCCGCTCGCCGGCGTCCGTCTCGGGGTAGACGACGTGGTGGGCGCCGATCCGCTCCAGGATCCGACCGTGCGAAGGCGTGATGGCCTTGGCCCAGATCTGCCGGGTGCCCAGGTCGACGAGGTTGGCCACGGCCAGCACGCTGGACTCCACCGACGTCCCGATGCCGACCACCGCGATCGGGAAGTCCTTGCCACCCAGCTGGACCAGGGCATCGAGGTTGGTCGCGTCGGCCTCGACCACGTGCGTGAGCCGGCCCGACCACTCCTGGACCAGGTCCTCGTCCTGTTCCACGGCCAGCACCTCGTGGCCGAGACGCGCCAGCGCCTCGGCGATCGAGCTGCCGAAGCGCCCCATCCCGATCACCAGCACGGCGTCGTCGTGCAACGTCTTGTCAGCCAACGATGGGCCTCTCCTCCGGTAGGCGGTACAACCGCTTGCGCTCGCGCAGCGCCAACGCCGCGGCCAGTGTCATCGTGCCCGTCCTGCCGACGAACATGAGCAACGAGAGCACGTACTTGCCCTCCTCCGGCAGCGAACCCGTGATCCCGGTCGACAGGCCGCAGGTGGCGAACGCCGAGATCACCTCGAACAGGACGACGTCCAGGGCCAGTCCCGTGAGCCCCATCATCGCCAGCGTGCCCACCAGGACGACCGTCGCCCCCACCAGCAGCACGGTGACCGCGAGCCGCAGGGTCGCCACCGGGACCCGGCGGCGGTGGGTCTCGACGTCGTCGTCACCGCGGGCCTCGGCGACGACGGCCAGGACCAGCACGGCGAAGGTGGTGACCTTGATGCCGCCGGCGGTCGAGGCGCTCCCGCCGCCGACGAACATCAGGGCGTCCGTGACCAACCAGGTGGTCTCGCGCATCTCGCCGACGTCGAGCGTGGAGAAGCCGCCGGACCGCGGCATCACCGTCATGAACAGCGTGGCCAGCAGGCGGTCGCCGATACCGAGCGCTCCCAGCGTCGCAGTGTTGGTCCACTCCAGGGCGCCGAGGACGACAGCGCCGAGGACCACGAGGATCCCGCTGGTGGCCAGCGTCAGGCGCGTGTGCAGGTTCCACTGCGAGGGGTGCCGCCAGCGCCGTCCGATCATGAACAGGACGGGGAAGCCGAGGCTGCCCGCGAACACGCCGACAGCGATCGGCAGGGTCAGCCACGCGTCGCTCACCGAGCCCGGCGGCAGCCCGCCCGGGTGCGAGACGAACCCCGCGTTGTTGAAGGCGCTGACGGCGTAGAAGACGCCGTGCCACAACGCGTCCGGCACCGACTCGCCGAGGGCGAGGAACCGGGGGACGAGCACCACGGCGAGCACGACCTCGACCGACGTCGAGGCCAGCACGATGACGCGGATCAGGTTCCCGACCTCGCCGAGCCGCAGGGCCTTGGTCTCACTGGCGGCGATGAGCCGCTGGCGCAGGCCGAGCCGGCGGGAGACGGCCAGGCCGAGCAGCGACGCCAGGGTCAGGATCCCGAGGCCGCCGATCTTGATGCCCAGCAGGATCACCGCCTCGCCGAACCCCGACCAGTACTGCGCGGTGTCGACCGTGACGAGGCCGGTGACGCACACCGCGGACACCGCGGTGAAGACGGCGTCGGCGAGGGCGGGCGAGGCGTCGCCCTCCCGGGCCACCGGTAGCGACAGCAAGGCGGTGAACACCGCCACGATGCCGGCGAAGGCCGTCAGCGCGAGCCGTGCGGGAGAGGAGCGGGCGACCTCGTCGATGCTGTCCCGCAGCCAGGAGAGGCTGAGGCGGCGAGGCGGTCGCCGGACCGGTCGCGGGCCGCCGGGACCCGGTGTGGCCATGCTCGTCACTGCCGCACCTCCCGTCCCGGATCGCGTCTGAGGCAGCGCACGCAGGTGCGGCCCGAAAGGGGACGCTAGCGTCGGCGCATGCCGAGCGGCACCCGAGTGGTGTGGGACCCGTCCTTCACCCGCTACGACTTCGGTCCCCACCACCCCATGGCACCGGTCCGCCTGGACCTCACCGCGCGGCTCGCGGACGCCCTCGGGCTGCTCCAGCGCCCCGGCGTCGTCGTCCGGGGGGCCGAGCCTGCGGACGACGCCCTGCTGGCCACGGTGCACGGCCCCGCCTACATCGCCGCCGTGCACCGGGTCAGCGACGACCCCACCCTGACGGACCTGGCGCACGGCCTCGGCACCGACGACGACCCGGTGTTCGCAGGCATCCACGAGGCGAGCGCCCGGGTGGCCCGCGGCACCGTCGAGTGCGCCGAGCAGGTCTGGAGGGGCGACGTCGAGCACGGCGTCAACTTCTGCGGTGGCCTCCACCACGCGATGCGCGACCGTGCCAGCGGCTTCTGCGTCTACAACGACGTCGCGCTGGGCATCGCGCGGCTGCTGGAGCTCGGTGCCCGCAAGGTCGTGTACGTCGACGTCGACGTCCACCACGGCGACGGCGTGGAGGCGCTCTTCTGGGACGACCCGAGGGTGTTGACGGTCTCGGTGCACGAGAGCGGCCGGATGCTGTTCCCGGGGACCGGGTTCCCGGACGAGCTGGGCGGGCCGGACGCCCTCGGCAGCGCCGTCAACGTGGCGCTCCCTCCCGGGACGGGTGACGCCGGGTGGCTGCGCGCCGTGCACTCCGTCGTCCCCCAGGTCGTCCGCGCCTTCGAGCCCGACGTCCTGGTCTCCCAGCACGGCTGCGACTCCCACTTCCTGGACCCCCTGGCCCATCTCGCGGTGTCGGTCGACGCCCAGCGGGCGGTGGCCGCGATGCTGCACTCCCTGGCGCACGAGGTGTGCGACGGGCGCTGGGTCGCGACCGGTGGCGGAGGGTACGAGGTGGTCGACGTCGTCCCGCGCTCGTGGGCCCACCTGGTCGGCATCGCCGTGCACGCGCCGGTGCCGCCCACCACCGCGGTCCCGGCGGACTGGGTGGCCTACGTCCAGTCGCTCCTGGGGCGCGGCGCCCCGGCCCGGATGACCGACGGCCGGGACACCTGGTGGCAGTCGTGGGAGGTGGGGTACGACCCCGAGGACGTTGTCGACCGGGCCGTGATGGCCACGCGGAAGGCGGCGTTCCCCCTGCACGGCCTCGACCCGTACTTCGACTGAACGGGGGAGCCTGCCCGCTCCCGCTTCCCCACAGGCACCACCAGCCCCTAAGGTGTCGCCAGAATGTGGGAGGTGCCGTGGCCACTGGCCGCGGCGGGCCTGCCCACGCTGGCGAAGGACCGGTGGCGAGATGGCGTCTGAGCGTGACCTGACCGAGGTGCGGTTCCTGACCGTGGCCGAGGTGGCGACGATGATGCGCGTCTCCAAGATGACCGTGTACCGGCTGGTGCACTCCGGGGAGATGCCCGCCGTCCGCGTCGGCCGGTCGTTCCGGGTCCCGGAGAAGGCCGTCGACGACTACCTGCGGGACTCGTTCGTCGACACGGCCTGAGGCAGCGGTAGGCTCTGTCCCAGACACCGGCGCCCGTGTGCGCCGACGACGACGACCAGAGTGCGAGGACCCGTGGGCTCCGTCATCAAGAAGCGCCGAAAGCGCATGGCCAAGAAGAAGCACCGCAAGCTGCTCCGCAAGACGCGCCACCAGCGCCGTAACAAGAAGTAGCCGCACCGGAGAACCTGTAGCGCCGACGCCCGCCACCGCGAACGCGGGGCGGGCGTCGCGCCCAGGAGACGCAGTGGCACTCGCGTTCCAGGGTGCCCGACGCCGCAGGAGGCCCGATGGCGCAGGTCGTGCTCGTGACGGGCGTCAGCCGCTACCTCGGTGGCCGGTTCGCCCAGCAGCTGAGCACGTTGCCGGGCATCTCCCGGGTGATCGGGGTGGACGTCGTCCCCCCGCATCACGACATCGGAGCCACGGAGTTCGTCCGTGCCGACATCCGGAACCCGATGATCGCCAAGGTCATCGCGCGGGCCGAGGTCGACACGGTGGTGCACATGAACGTCATCGCGACCCCCTTGTCGGCAGGGGGACGGGTCTCCATGAAGGAGATCAACGTCATCGGCACCATGCAGCTGCTCGCGGCGTGCCAGAAGGCTCCGTCGCTGCAGCGGCTCGTGGTGAAGTCGACGGCTGCCGTGTACGGCTCCAGCCCGCGTGATCCGGTGGCCTTCACCGAGGACATGGGCGCGAAGGTGCTGCCGAAGGCCGGCTGGGGCAAGGACTCCGTCGAGGTCGAGGGCTACGTGCGCGGCTTCTCCCGTCGTCGACCCGACGTGGACGTGGCGGTCCTGCGGCTGGCCAACTTCATCGGGCCCGGGGTACGGACGGCGCTGACCGACTACTTCGAGCTGCCGGTGATCCCCACGGTCCTCGGGTTCGATCCGCGGTTGCAGTTCGTGCACGAGGACGACGGCCTGCACGCGCTGACGCTCGCGACGGTCGGCGACGTCACCGGCGTGGTCAACGTCGCCGGTGACGGCGTCCTGACCGTCCGTCAGGCGGTCGGCATGACCGGGCGACCGAACGTGCCGGTGCCGTCGGCGTTGGTCAGCGCCGTCGCCCAGGCGGTGCGGCGCACGGGCAGGGCCGACTTCCCGGACGACCAGATCCGCTTCCTCTCCTACGGTCGGGGCATGGACACCACCCGGATGCGCCAGCTCCTGGGCCTCGAGCCGCGGTACGGCAGCCGAGCGGCGTTCGCCGACTACGTGGCCGGTCGGGGGCTCCACGGGCCCCTGAGCAACGACGTGCTCGAGGGCGTCGAGCAAACCGTGCTCGGCGTCGCCGGGCGCGTGGGCGCCTCGGTCGGCAGGGTGCTCTGATGGCCCAGGCCCGCGTGATCCCGATCGACGGCGAGCGCCCCCGTCGGCGGCCCACCGGTGCCGGGACCAGCGCCGGCGCAGGCTCGACGCCGTCCACGCAGAACCGCGCGGCCTCCGCCGTCGCGGCGGGTGCGGCCCGGGCGGGCGGGGAGCGTGAGCGGCGACGTCGCAAGACGACCCCGTTGATCACCGACCCCGGGAGCAGGACGGTGGAGTCCGCAGAGCCGGTGGTCGAGGCCACGCCCGCCGATGTCGCCCAGACCCTCACCAAGAAGGGTCGCGGGCCTGCCGAGCTGTCGTCAGGAGGCGACGTCCTGACCCGAGCCGGCCGAGAGGCCGGCGAGGTCGGACGGCGGGTCGCCGACGACCTGTCGCCCGACGCGGCCCCCGGCGAGGTCGAGGCGCAGCTTGCCGCCGCGATGGCGTTCCTGCGCCGGCGGCTGACCGGCGAGTACCACGTCGACGAGTTCGGTTTCGACGCCGAGCTGACCGACACCGTGGTGATGAACCTGCTGCGCCCGCTGTACCGCCACTGGTTCCGGGTGGAGGCCCGGGGCGTCGAGAACATCCCCGCCACGGGTGGGGCCCTCATCGTGGCCAACCACTCCGGCACCATCGCCCTCGACGCGCTGATGACCCAGGTCGCCGTCCACGACGAGCACCCCCAGCACCGGCACCTGCGCATGCTCGGCGCCGACCTGGTCTTCTCCACCCCCGTGATCGGCGACCTGGCGCGCAAGACCGGCTCGACGCTGGCGGCCAACCCCGACGCGGAGCGGCTGCTCTCGCAGGGGCACCTGGCCGGCGTGTGGCCGGAGGGCTTCAAGGGCGTCGGGAAGCCGTTCAGCGACCGGTACAAGCTCCAGCGGTTCGGTCGCGGCGGCTTCGTCTCGGCGGCCCTGCGCACCGGGACCCCGATCGTGCCCTGCGCGATCGTCGGGGCCGAGGAGATCTACCCCATCCTGGGCAACATGAAGACGGTGGCGCGGGTCCTCGGCCTGCCCTACGCGCCGGTGACACCCACCTGGCCGTGGCTGGGCCCCCTGGGACTGGTGCCGCTGCCGACCAAGTGGCTGATCGAGTTCGGTGCGCCGATCCCCACGGACGACGCCGGTGAGCAGGGCGCCGAGGACCCGATGCTTGTTTTCGACCTTACCGACCAGGTGCGCGAGACGATCCAGCAGACCTTGTACTCGCTGCTGGTCCAGCGCCGCTCGGTCTTCTTCTAGCCCACGCCGCCGAGCTCGTCGTCCAGATCAGCCGCCTCCGGGTCGACGTCTCCGAGCTCCGGAAGGGTCGGTGAAGACGACACCCCTGCCAGCGGCGCCGACGGCAGCACGGGGGCGGCAGGCGGCGAGGCGGGAGCCTTGGCCGGCACACTGACGCTGGGAACCGAGGGCGGCACGCTGACGCTGGGGACCGAGGACGTGGCCGGAGGGCTGACGCCGGGGACCGAGGTCGTGGCCGGAGGGCTGACGCCGGGGACCGAGGTCGTGGCCGGAGGGCTGACGCCGGGGACCGAGGTCGTGGCCGGCGCGCTGCCGCGCGGCGCCGGCGGCACCGGCGAGGGAGCGGTGTCGACCGCCGGGACGGAGGGGGCGTCCGCGGACCCCGGCACGGGGACCGGTAGCAGCGAGCCGGTCCCGCCGGGCACGCTCGCAGCCGCACCGTCGTCACCGACGCTCGCGCCGGAGCCCGAGCCGTCTGCGACCTGCACACCTGTCGACGGGGCCGCCGGGGCATCGACGCCCGGGACGCTCGGGTCCGGGAGCAGGTCGACGTCGTCCGAGACGCTGGCGGACGAGGTGGGGACGTCGGCAGCGCCGGACCCGCCCGCGGAGGCGGTGGTCGTGCTGACGGTGCCGACCCCGTCGGTGAGCTCGACGCCGGTCACCCCCGCCTGCTCGCAGGGCTCCCCGCACGCGGCGAGGGTCTGGCCCAGGTCGCCTCCGAGGCCACGCAACAGGTCGAGCAAGGCGTCGCGGGTGGGGTGCAGGTCCGCCGGAGCCCCGGCTCGCACCCGGTCGAGCCGCGGCTCGGACTCGGCGACGAAGTCCTGGACCTCCAGCAGGTGCGCCGGGTCGCCGTCCGAGGCGTACTGCTCGAACAGCAGGGAGGAGCCGATGCGTGTTCCGGCGCCGAACTCGAGCAGGAGGGCACGGGCATCGGCGACGTCGCCCGGGTCGGAGCGCAGCACGAGGGCCTCGGCCTCGTCGAGCCGCTCGCGAGCCGCGTCCAGCGCCGCCGCCCCCCGGGCTGCGTCGCCGCCCACGGACGCGCGCAGGTCCTCGATGCTGCGCTTGATCGGGTACAGCACGTCGCCGGGCAGCGCGCCGGTGCTGGCGACGGCCGCGGCGGCGCCGGAGACGAGCACGGCGGCGACGGTGCCGGCCAGTACCTGCCGCTTGCGGCCGACGCGCACGACGGTCGTGGGTGCCGGCGAGGTGCTCCGCTGCGTCGGCAGGGCTGCTCTCGCGGCGGCGAGAACGCGGGCCTCGGCGTCGAGACGCTCGCGGAGGTCGGCGCGGAAGGAGGCCGACGGGCCGGCGACGGGGTCCGGGAGCGTTCGCAGTGCCGTGGCCAGCCCGACGAGCTCGGACGTCCTGCGCCCGGCCTTCGTCGAGGTGTCCGGCGCCCGGCCGGTGGCCAGTGCCTGCTGAAGCTCCTCGGCGGCACGGGGGCTCATGATCACCATCCCGTGCACCTCCCCGTCCGACGTCGTGTCCCCAGCACGTACAACGACGAGGGGCAGAGCGGGTTACGCGGCGAGGGGCACCGGTCTCGGGTCCGGGCACCTGGGGCCGATAGGCCCCGGCTGTGGCCGGCGTGCGGGTCATGGGCGCTCACCGTCCAGCAGGGTCGCGAGCGCGCGGCAGGCGCGCAGCTGGAGCTGCTTGACGGCGCCCTCGGAGCGACCCAGCGCCTTCGCGGTCTCGGCGACGCTGAACTCCTGGAAGAACCGTAGGACCAGGCACTCCTGCTGCTCCGGGCGCAGCTGGCGGATGGCCTCCACGAGGCGTTCGTCGCGAGCCTTGTCGAGAACGATCTGGTCGGGCGCGGCTGGGGCAACGGCGCCCGTGGCGGAGCGGCGGTCCGGCTTCTCCAGGTCCACGATCTCCTCGGTGGTGACCTCGAGCCGGAACCGGCTGGACTTGCGGTGGTCGGTGATGAGGTTGCGGGCGATGGTCACGAACCACGCTGCGATGTCCTTGCCCTGCCACGAGAAGGAGTCCAGGCGTTGCAGCGCACGCAGGAACGTCTCGGACGTCAGGTCCTCGGCCAGCGGTGCGGAGCCGACGCGCACGTAGATGTAGCGGTAGACGACGTCGACGTACTGCTCGTAGATCTGCCCGAAGGCCTCGGCGTCACCGGACTGGGCGAGCTTGACCAGTGCCGCGATTCGGGTGGAGACCGGGTCGTCGTCGTACCTGTCCTGACCGGAGGAACCGTGCACGGGGCCGGGGGCGGTGGCTGTCGCCATCGTCATGCAGCCGTCGACCGCCAGAGCCAGGGCGTCGAAGGCCGTGGCCGGGACGAGGCTGTGGTGAAAGCTGATCCCGGCGATGATGCTGCACTCCAACCGCCGGCGTCAGGGCGTCATGCGTAACGCGCCCAGGGTGTCGGTTACCCAACAGTGATACCGCATGAGGCCTGGATCGTATGTGATCGACCTCACAAGCGCACCCGAAGTTCCCGTCCTGCCTCGTCACCCGTGCGTGTGGCGCATCACGGCGGTGAAGCGGAGCGCCTGGCCGAGGGGGTCGGTGGCGGGCGCGGCGCCGGGGCCTGTCAGTGCAGCGACGGCCCGGCCCTGCAGCAGCTCCTCCGGGTGGTCGCGGTCGAGGATGTTGTCGCGGTGCGCAGCGGAGTCCATGAACGCCTGGTGGATGGCGCCGGCATCGGGGCCGTGGCCCACGTTCTCCCCGACGAAGCGCCAGCCGGAGACCTGGGACGTCAGCGACGGGTTGTGGGCGAGGTCGCCGCTCGAGGCCATCTGCCGGCTCCACGCCGCAGCGACCGAGGCGAGGCTGCCGCTGGACTCCAGGCCAGGCAGGCCGCGGGCGGAGCGCTCGGAGTTGATCAGGGAGACGAAGCTCCCGGCACTTGCCGAGGCGGCGGGTGCGACCACCAGCGACACGCCGAGCAGGGCAGCCACCAGGACGGCCACGAGGCCCGAGGCGGCCAGGCGGGTGCGGGTCGGCACGGGTGTTCCTCCTGGACGTCGGGCTGGTGCGTGCTGGGTTCGGTGGTCCGGGTGAGATGTCGGCGACGCGGCCACGTCCCTTGAGCCACGCGTCACCCACGTGACCCGCTTACGGTGGTGCCATGGACACGGCGCAGCCCCGGGTGACCCTGGTCGGACGAGCGGGCTGCCACCTGTGCGACGAGGCGCGCGAGGTGGTGGGCCGGGTGGCCGGCGAGATGAGCGTCGGCTGGGTCGAGGTCTGGGTGGACGACGACGAGCAGCTCCGGCGGGCGTACGGCGAGGAGGTGCCCGTCGTGCTCGTGGACGGCGTCAGGCACGCCTACTGGACGGTGGACGCCGAGCGACTGCGGGAGGCCCTGTCGCCACGCGGCGAGCGCCGGCGCCGGTGGCTACGGGGGGCGCGGAGGCCACCCGGTACCCCGTGAGATGGCTCACCCGCGGGGTCTGTATCCTCCGGTGACTTTGTGCGTGCGTTCACAAGTTCGTACAGTGGGGGCCTGACCACCCCTCCCGGCCGAAGGAGTCGGCGCACGCCGTGACCACGCCCCGGACGACCCGGCTCTCCCGCGACACGCGGGAGAGTGCTCGAGGGATCCCGGACGCCACCGTGGCCCGGCTCCCGGTGTACCTGCGCGCCCTGACCGAGCTGGCCGAGCGAGGCGTTGCGACGGTCTCCTCGGAGGAGCTGGCGGTGGCGGCCGGCGTGAACTCCGCCAAGCTGCGCAAGGACCTGTCCCACCTGGGGTCGTACGGCACCCGCGGGGTCGGCTACGAGGTGGAGTACCTCGTCTACCAGATCTCCCGCGAGCTGGGCCTGACCCAGGACTGGCGCGTCGTGATCATCGGGGTCGGCAACCTCGGCCACGCCCTGGCCAACTACGGCGGCTTCGCGTCGCGCGGCTTCACCGTCGTCGCGCTCCTGGACGCCGACCCGGACGTCGTCGGGGAGCACGTCGCCGGGCTGCGCGTGCGGTCGGTCGACGACCTCGAGGACGTCGTCAGCGGCGACGACGTCTCGATCGGCGTGCTGGCGACGCCCGGACCCGCTGCCCAGGACCTCTGCGACCGTCTGGTGGCCGTCGGTATCACCAGCGTCCTGAACTTCGCACCGGTCGTCCTCGCCGTCCCCGACAGCGTCGACGTCCGCAAGGTCGACCTGTCGACCGAGCTGCAGATCCTGGCCTTCCACGAACAGCGCAAGGCGGCGCGCGTCGCCGTCCACGCCGCGGGCCTGGCCGCCGCGGACGAGGACGCCGCCCCGGTGCGGACGCGGGTGGCACGGTGAGCGAGCGAACCAGAGAGCACAGGGCGGCGCTCACGGCGACGAGGAACGAGGAGTCGAGCGAGCGCCAGCGAGCGAACCAGACGACGCAGCGACCCGTCACGGCGACGACGAAGGAGGAGTCGTGACTGTGCTGGTGGTGGGCCTGTCCCACCGCAGCGCGCCGCTGGACGTGCTCGAGCGGGCAGCGGTGGACGCTGCCGGAGCCCGAGCGCTGGCGACCAGGCTGCACGCGGGCGAGCACGTCGCCGAGGCCGTCGTCCTCGCGACCTGCAACCGGCTCGAGGTGTACGCCGAGGTCAGCGCCTTCCACGGCGGCGTGGCCGACGTCGGCGTGGCGCTCTCCGAGCTGATGCGGCTGGCCCTGCCGGAGCTGACGGACCACCTCTACGTGCACTACGCGGACCATGCGGTCGCCCACCTCTTCTCCGTCGCGTCGGGCCTGGACTCGATGGCGGTCGGCGAGTCGCAGGTGCTCGGCCAGGTGCGGCTGGCGCTGCGCCGCGCCCAGGACGACGGGACCGCCGGCCGGGTGCTCGACCGCCTGCTGCAGCAGGCGTTGCGCGTCGGCAAGCGGAGCCACGCCGAGACCGGGCTCGACCGGGCCGGGCACTCCCTGGTGGCGGCCGGCCTCGCGCACGCCGACCACGTGGGCGCACTCTCGTCGGCGCACGCGCTGGTGGTGGGTGCCGGGTCGATGAGCGCGCTCGCGGCGACCATCCTGCAGCGGCTCGGGGCACGCTCGATCACCGTGGCCAACCGCACCCCCGACCGCGCGGCGCGGCTGGCCGAGGCCGTCGGGGGCAGGGCGGTCGCGCTGGACGACGTCACGGCGCTGACGGACGCGCTCGCCGCCGCAGACGTCGTCGTCTCGTGCACCGGGTCGGTGGGGCACGTGCTCGACGAGGACCTGGTCCGTGCGGCCCGTGCGGCCCGTGGCGGAGGGGACGGCGCACCTCAGCTGTTCGTCGACCTGGCGCTGCCTCGCGACGTCGCGCCGGCGGTGGCCCTGCTGGACGGGGTGCGCGTGGTCGGTCTCGGGGAGCTGGGCGAGCAGCTGGCCGGCGAGGAGGTCGGCGCCGATCTCCAGGCCGCCCGCGGCATCGTGGCAGGCGAGGTCGAGACGTACCTGGCGGAGCAGCGTGCCGCCGAGGTCGCCCCCACCGTCGTTGCGCTACGCGCTGCCGCGCGCGAGGTCGTCGACGCCGAGCTCGGCCGGCTCCGTCAGCGCGTCGGGTCGGCCCTGGACGAGCAGACCGCGGCCGAGGTCGAGCGGTGCGTGAACCGCGTCGTCGACAAGCTGCTGCACACGCCCACCGTGCGGGTGAAGTCGCTGGCGGCAGCCGAGCCGGGCGGAGCCTCCTACGCCGCCGCCCTGCGCGAGCTGTTCGACCTGGACCTCGCAGCGGTCGCGAGCGTCAGCGACCTGCTGCGGGTCGTCCCGACCGACGAGGGCGCCGTCCCGGAGGTCTCCGTGCCCGAGCCGCGGGGGGGCCGGCGATGACCGCCCCGCTGCGGCTGGGCACGCGGCGCAGCGCACTGGCACGCACCCAGTCCGAGACCGTGGCCGTCGCCCTTCGTACCGCGACCGGGCGCGAGGTGGAGCTCGTCGAGATCGTCACGCACGGCGACACGTCCGCCGCCTCGCTCGCGCAGATCGGCGGCACGGGCGTCTTCGTCTCCGCGCTGCGCGACGCGCTCCTGGCGGGCTCCGTCGACCTCGCGGTCCACTCGCTCAAGGACCTGCCCACCGCGCCGGCGGACGGTCTCGACGTCGCCGCCGTGCCGGTGCGGCAGGACCCGCGCGACGTCCTGGTGGCCCGCGACGGGCTGCCCCTCGACGGGCTCGCCGCCGGAGCCCGGGTCGGGACGGGGTCGCCGCGCCGCGCCGCGCAGCTGCGGGCGCTGGACCGACGGCTCGAGGTCGTCGACGTCCGCGGCAACGTCGGCACGCGCCTGGCCCTGGTGGCCGACGGCGTCGCGGACGCCGGCGGCCCCCCGGCCCAGGCGCGTGCCGACGTGGCCGCGGACGTCGACGACCGCGAGCCGTCGGTCCAGCGCCCGCAGCTGCGCGGCGCGGCGCGGCGACCCCGTCCCGACCCG
>JBBSNO010000071.1:0-12795 GCA_038232615.1 Actinomycetales bacterium | reverse complement strand
GGTTGGACGCTGCCAGCACCGCCTTCACCATCGCCCGCTGGGCGTCGTCCCCCACCGGACAGGCGCCGGTCAGAGTCTCGGTGCCGCGCTCGGAGAGGATGGACAGCACGACCACCGCCGCCTCCTGCCCCGCGACCGAGGTGACGTCCGTGGCCTCCACCTCGAACCGGCACTGCCCGCCCGTCGCGGACTCCATCGCCGCTGCCGTCGCGGTGGCGAGGCTCCTCAGGTGGCCGCCTGGGGTGGCGGCGGCCTCGCACACGCCGGTGTGCTGCCGACCACCGGCGCTCAGGACCACCGTCGCCGTCACGTCCATGCCGCGGGTCATCACCTGGACCCGGTCCAGCCGCAGCCGCACCACCGGCTCCCGCGTGTCCGGCAGGACCACCGGCCGGGTCTCCCAGGGGCGGGGGCGCGTCGCGTGCGCAGCGGTACCGCCCGCCGTCCGCACCTGGGAGTCGCCACCCACGACGGACTCGGGCGCCGGGTCGGGCCGGTGCGCGGTGGGCAGCCGACCCGACGTGACCACGGCGAGGGGCTCCCCGTCACCGGACGACGCCTGCGACGACGACGTCGGTGGCTGGGTCGGTGGCTGGGTCGGTGGAAGCGGGCCGGGGGAAGGCGGGACCGGGGGCCGCACCTGCGCGTGCCGCTCGGCGGCCCGGCGCCGCAGGTGCTCGTCGACGGCCTTGGCGACGTCGGCCTCGTCCGCGCCGTGCGCCAGCTCGAGACGTAGCAGGGCGAGCCCGGCGCCGGAGTTGGGCTCGACGCGCACCCCGGCCACGCCGGGCACCGCGAGCGCCGCCTGCACCGCGTCGCCCACGTGGTCCTTGTCGTGGTCGGGCCGTGCTGTGTCGTCCGGCACCGCCCACCCCCTCTGCTGGATCGTGCTGCCCGGTTGGGGCGCTCGTCCGATGTCGCCGGGTCCCGGCGTTTCACGTGCTTTGCCGGAGTCTGGCACCCGGCCGGGCGGGGACGGTAGACGAGGGCGAGCCCTCACCCGGTCGCAGGACGCAGGTCACCGAGAGGCGCCACGTCGTCACTCCCGCCGTACGATGCGCGGTGAGCACCGGCCCCCGGCAAGGGGACCTGCGGACCGGAGGGCGTGCCGTGACGAGCCAGGACATCCGTGCGCGCGGCGCGCGCCTACCCCGTAGCGCCCGCCGCGCTCAGCTGCTGGGTGCTGCGCAGGAGGTGTTCGTCGAGCACGGCTACCACTCGGCGGCGATGGACGAGATCGCCGACCGCGCCGGGGTCAGCAAACCCGTGCTCTACCAGCACTTCCCCGGCAAGCTCGATCTCTACCTCGCGATCCTCGACCTGCACACGGGTGAGCTGCTGGGCGACGTCCACGCGGCGCTGGCCTCCACCAACGACAACAAGCAACGCGTCGCCGCGACCATCGACGCGTACTTCAGTTTCGTCGACCGGGACGACGCCCCGTTCCGCCTGGTGTTCGAGTCCGACCTGACGAACGACCCCGGGGTCCGCGAGCGGGTGGAGCGCGTCGAGCTGCTCTGTGCCCAGGCGATCGCCGGCGTCATCGAGGAGGACACCGGTCTGTCCCGCGCCGAGGCGGAGCTGCTCGGCATGGGCCTGACCGGGATGGCGCAGGTGACCGCCCGCTACTGGATCGGCAGCGGCGGCTCCATCCCGCGCGACGCGGCCGCAGCCCTCATCGCCCAGCTGTCGTGGCGCGGCATCCGGGCGTTCCCCAAGGCCGACGGCCAGCCCCGGGAACCCGGCGGGTAGGTTCACGGTTCCGCACCGGTAGAACGCCGGGCGCGCGAGCGCGCACCCGTTCCCGCGAGACAAGGAGTCAGCCGTGGAGGTCAAGATCGGGGTTCGCGAGGTGAACCGCGAGCTCGTGCTCGAGTCCTCTCAGTCGCCGGACGAGGTCGTCGCCGCCGTCGAGAAGGCGCTCGAGGGCGCCTCGACGCTGCAGCTGCGCGACGAGAAGGGCCGCCAGGTGATCGTCCCGACCAGCGCCCTGGCCTACGTCGAGATCGGTGCAGAGGAGTCCCGTCGGGTCGGCTTCGGGGGCGTCGGGGCCTGACTCCGAGCCGCCGGCCGGCCACGATCGCCGGCTTCGGCTCCGCCGTGTCGCCTGGCGGACTCCCCGCGGACGTGCCACGGTGGCGGCGTCGTCGAGCGTCCTCGACGTCCGCACACCGGCCCGCGAGGGCCTTCAGGGAGGAGTCCACGATGGAGTTCACCATCGTCGGCATCATCGGCACCATCATCTTCGGCGCCGTCATCGGCGCCCTGGCCAGGCTCGTCCTGCCGGGCAAGCAGAACATCAGCATCATCATGACCATCGTGCTCGGGGTCGTCGGCGCTCTCGCCGGCTACTTCCTCGGTGGTCTGCTGGGTGTCGGAGCCACGGACGGCATCGACTGGATCCGCTGGATCATCAGCATCGCCGTCGCAGCCCTGCTGGTCGCGCTCTATGCCGGATCGCGCGGACGCAGCTCCACCCGCCGCTGACCGAGAGCACGCACGACGAGGGGCCGTCCCGCACGCTGGGCGGCCCCTCGTCGTGCTCGTGGGACGTCGCAGAGATCTCGTCGGACGTCGCAGAGATCAGGGACGGCGCCGAGGTCAGGCGGTCAGCCCGAGCCGTCCCATCCGGGTGGTGTGGGCCTCGGTGAGCCGCGAGAACATCCGGCCGATCTCCACCAGGTCCGCTCCTGGCATGTCCGGGGTGCCGCCGACGAGCACGGTGGCGAGGGCGTCACGGTCGGCGGCGACTCGCTGCGCCTGGCTCAGTGCCTCGCCCACCAGCCGTCGTCCCCAGAGGGCCAGCCGGCCCCCGACACGTGGCTGGGCGTCGATGGCCTCCCGGACGGCGGTGACGACGAAGTCGGCGTGGCCGGTGTCCTGCAGCACCCTGTGCACGAGGTCGCGCGTCGAGGGGTCCACGTACGCCGAGATCTCCCGGTAGAAGTCCGTCGCGATGCCGTCACCGACGTAGGCCTTGACCAGGCCCTCCAGCCAGTCGTTGGGCGCCGTGCGGGAGTGGAAGGCGTCGACCGGGGCCACGAACGGCTGCATCGCCTGCTCCGGGTCGGCCCCGATCGCGACCAGGCGCTCCCGCAGCAGCTCGAAGTGGCTGAACTCCGCCACTGCGAGGCGACCCAGCGCCGCCGTGTAGGGCAGGGTCGGCGCCAGCTCGGCATCCTCGGCCAGGCGCACGAACGCCGTCAGCTCGCCGTAGGCCAGGGCACCGAGCAGGTCGACGACCGCCTCGCTGGAGCGCGTCCCGTCCGCAGAGCCGCCCTCCGGGGCTGTCGCCGCCGGCGTCTCGTCGTGCCCCTCGTCGCCGTCCGCCACGCCCGCGAGCCTAGCCAGGTGACTCCTGCGCACCCCCTCGGCGGTAGGCTGAGGTCGAACCACGGTTGCCCGGTCGTCACAGCGGTCGGCTTCCGACCGCAGCGGAGCGGCCCGCCGTGAGCACCACAGGACGGCGTGAGGCCCCGCACAACGACACAGAGGCACACGCGTGAGCTCCCATACCAACGAATCCACCCCTGCCACGGCGCACGACGAGGCACGACAGGACGACACCTTCCTCGACCCGGAGGACGTCGGAGCGGTCGAGACCCTGTCGACGGCCGACATCGAGGTGCCGCCGGACAAGACCTTTGCCGACTACGGCGTCGAGGCGCCGATCGTGGACGCCCTCGCCAGGGCCGGCATCACCCATCCGTTCCCGATCCAGGCGATGACGTTGCCCGTCGCGCTGCAGGGCCACGACATCATCGGCCAGGCCAAGACCGGCACCGGGAAGACGCTCGGCTTCGGGATCCCGCTGCTCCAGCGCGTCAAGGGCCCGGGCGAGGACGGCTTCGACGGGCTCGAGGAGCCGGGTGCCCCGCAGGCCCTGGTCGTCGTCCCCACCCGTGAGCTCGCCGTCCAGGTCGCGGGTGACCTCGACCAGGCGTCGGCGCTGCGTCCGGTGCGGGTGCTGACCGTCTACGGCGGCCGCGCCTACGAGCCGCAGATCGACGCGTTGCGGCGCGGGGTCGAGGTCGTCGTCGGCACCCCCGGGCGCCTGCTCGACCTGGCCCAGCAGGGGCACCTGCGCCTCGGCCACTCGCGTGCCGTCGTCCTCGACGAGGCGGACGAGATGCTCGACCTCGGCTTCCTCCCGGACGTCGAGAGGCTGCTCGCCGCGACTCCCGCGGGCCGGCACACCATGCTCTTCTCGGCCACCATGCCGGGCCCGGTGGTGGCCATGGCGCGCCGCTACATGACCCAGCCGACGCACATCCGCGCGGTCGACCCCGACGACGACGGCCGCCAGACGGTCCAGAACACCACGCAGTTCGCCTACCGCGCCCACGCGATGGACAAGGTCGAGGTGCTCGCGCGCATCCTGCAGGCGCAGGGCCGCGGGCTCACGATCGTCTTCACGCGGACCAAGCGGACGGCGGCCAAGGTCGCCGACGACCTGGCGGACCGCGGTTTCGCGGCCGGTGCCATCCACGGCGACCTCGGCCAGGGTGCCCGCGAGCAGGCGCTGCGCGCCTTCCGCAACGGCAAGGTCGACGTGCTGGTCGCCACCGACGTCGCCGCCCGCGGCATCGACGTCACCGACGTCACGCACGTCGTGAACTACCAGTGCACCGAGGACGACAAGATCTACGTGCACCGCATCGGCCGCACCGGGCGCGCAGGCAAGAAGGGCGTCGCCGTCACGTTCGTCGACTGGGACGACATGCCTCGCTGGGGCCTGATCAACAAGCAGCTCGGCGTCGGCATCCCCGAACCCGTCGAGACGTACTCGACCTCGCCGCACCTGTACTCCGACCTCGGCATCCCCGAGGGCACCAAGGGCACGCTGCCCCGCGGAGCCCGCACCCGAGCCGGTCTCGACGCGGAGGTCCTGGAGGACCTCGGCGAGACCGGCGCGCGGGCCAAGGGCGGTGGGCGCGACGACCGGCCCGAGGGACGCGGCGGGCGTGGCGACTCCGGCCGGGGCGTCTCGGCTCACAGCGGGTCCGGCCGCGGCAGCTCCAGCCGTGGTGACTCGGGTCGAAGTGACTCCGCCCGTGGTGACTCGGGTCGAGGTGACTCCGCCCGTGGCGGTTCCGGTCGCGGCGACTCGGGTCGAGGTGATTCCGGCCGTTCCAAAGACGGCGACCGCCGCGAGGGTGACACCCGTCCGCCGCGGACCCGCAACCGCCGCCGAACGCGCTCGGGCGAGCCGGTCGAGGCAGGCTCCAGCGCCGACCACTCGTCCGCGGAGCGCACCGCCGCGGACTCGTCGTCGCACGGTCCGTCGTCTCACGCTCCGTCGTCCCAGGGTCCGTCGTCCCAGGGTCCTGGGGACGAGGGTCACGGCGGGGACGCTCCCCGGCGCCGCCGTCGACGTGGCGGCCGCGGGCGCAGCGGTTCAGGCGAAGGCGGCGCCCCCACCGACTCCCAGGACTGACACCGACGACGCGTCAGCGGGAGCGGGTCGCGGACCGGCGTCCGGGCCCCAGTCCCCACTCGCGCAGCAGCCCCGTCGCGATCTCCCTATACGCCTCGGCCCCCTTGGACCCCTTGGCGGTCGCGAGGATCGAGCGGCCCACCGCCGGTGCCTCGGCGAACCGCACCGACTTCGGGATGGGCGGGCTGAGCACGGGCACCCCGTAGCGCTCGCCGACGTCGGCCAGGACGGCGCGGGCGTGCGTCGTCCGCGCGTCGAACATCGTGGGCAGCAGTCCGCGCACGAGCAGGTCCTTGTTCAGGATGCGCTGGACGTCGGCGACCGTGTCGAGCAGCTGGCCGACCCCACGGTGGCTGAGCATCTCGCACTGCAGCGGCACCAGTACCTCGTCAGCCGCGGTCAGCGCGTTGAGCGTGAGGACGCCGAGCGAGGGCGAGCAGTCCAGCAGGACGACGTCGTACTCACCGGCCAGCGGCTCCAGCGCGGTGCGGAGCACGTACTCGCGACCGGGTCGGGCCAGCAGCTGGGCCTCGGTGCCGGCGAGGTCGATCGAGGCGGGCAGCAGGTCGACACCGTCGGACGCCGACACGAGCACGTCGGTGGCGGACGCCGACCCGAGCAGCACCTCGTGCAGGCTCGCCTCGACCGTGTCCGGGTCGATGCCGAGCGAGAACGTGAGGCACGCCTGGGCGTCGAGGTCCACGAGCAGCACACGCAGGCCGTGCTCGGCGAAGGCGGCACCCAGGCTGGCGACCGTGGTGGTCTTGGCGACCCCGCCTTTCTGGTTCGCCACGGCCATGACGCGGGCGGTGCTGCGGGGTTTCACGGTGGCTGCTCAGCTCCTCGTGCCTCGATGCGGTCCCGCGCCAACAGGGTCTGCGGCGCACGGCTCGCCGGGACGCGAGACATTCTGCCCATCCAGCCGCCATGGTGGACAATCGCCGCGTGGAGCTGATCGCCGAGCTGGGGCCGGGCCTCAGGGAGGTCGGCCGGGCCCGCCGCGTCCTGGCACGGGCACTGGACCGGTGGGACGTCGGCGGGCCAGCCGTCGAGATCGCCCTCCTGCTCGCGAGCGAGCTGGTCACGAACGCCGTCCGGCACGGCGCCCCGCCGGTCGTCGTGAGGGCGGGGATGAGCCGGGAAGGTGCCCTGCGCATCGACGTGACGGACGACGAGCCGGGTCACGTGCGCCTGCAGGAGGCGATGCCGGACGACGGCGGCGGCCGCGGCCTCTACCTCGTCGACAGGCTCTCCGACCGCTGGGGCTACCAGGCGACCCGCTTCGGCAAGCGGGTGTGGTTCGAGGTCGACGCTCGCTGAGGCCCGCCGTCAGCAGACGTGGCTGATCCGACCCGTCTTCAGGTCGAGAAGGAACCCCCCGACGCTGACGCTTCCGAGGTACGGCCACGACCGCACCCGCTGGACGTCGGCGCGCAGCGCGCCCTCCTGGTCGTCCGTCGTGAGGAACGGGATGCTGCGGGTGTCAGGCCCACCGGCGTCCCGGATCTGAGCGTGCACGTCCTCCTCGGCACCGCCGGCCATCCGGCAGCTCGTGTGGGCGACGATCATCACCCGGTCGACGCCGAGGAGGTACGACGCCAGCACCAGGGTCCGCAGCACGTCGTCGGTGACGCGGGCCCCGGCGTTGCGCAGGATCTTCGCGTCGCCGGGCTCCAGCCCCAGCATCCCGAGCGGGTCGATGCGCGAGTCCATGCAGGTCAGCACGGCCAGCCCCTTCGCAGCGACCGCCTCGAGGTCGGCGAGCTCGAAACGCCATGCGTAGGAGGCGTTCGCGGTCAGCACGTCGGCGAAGGCGTCGGTCGGCACAGGCACGAGCCTAGCTAGGGGTCGCTGCACCCGATGCCGTCTCTCCTTGCTGCCAGTGCGTCATGCCTGCGTCGCGACCTCCTGCACAGTGCGGAGCAGGACGCAGAACTCGTTGCCCTCGGGGTCGGCCAGCACGGTCCACGTCGAGTCCGGAGCCTGGCCGACGTCCACCCGCCTGGCCCCCAGCGCGAGCAGCCGCTCGACCTCGGTGTCGGACGACGTGCCGTCGGCCCGCAGGTCGAGGTGCAGCCGGTTCTTGGTCGTCTTGCGCTCGGGCACGTGCAGGACGTCGATGGTCGGCCCCGACCAGTCGGCCCGGCCCCCGTCGTCCGGTGCGAGGGAGATCCCGTCCTCGTCGCGCTCGACGATGCGCCAGCCCAGGGCGGCGGCCCAGAAGCCGGAGACGAGGTCGATGTCGAGTGCGTCGATGGCCAGGACGGCGATGCGTGCGGTCATCCGCACAGTCCTACCGCAGCGGGCGCCGACCTGCCTGCGCAGCTCACGGGCGGATGGGCGGCGCGGTTCCCTCCGCCTCGATTCGCTCGAACGCAGCTGGCCCGGTTGTGTTCTCGCCCAACAGGTTCTGCTTGCCGGTGCCGTGGTAGTCGCTCGACCCGGTGACAAGGAGGTCATGGCTCGCCGCGATCTCGCGCAGGCGCGCGCGGTCCTCGGGCAGGTGGTCGCGGTGGTCGACCTCCAGGCCCGCGAGCCCGGCGTCCACCATCGCCTCGATGACGTCGTCACCGACCGTGCGGCCACGGGCCGACGCCCTCGGGTGGGCGAAGACCGGGACGCCGCCCGCCGCCCGCACGAGCCGGACGGCGTCCACCGGGTCGGGCGCGTAGTGACCGACGTAGTAGCCCGACCCCGAGGCCAGGATCGTCTCGAACGCGGCGTCGCGAGAGGCGACGTGACCGCAGGCGACCAGGGCGTCGGCGATGTGCGGGCGGCCCAGCGTGGCTCCCTCGGAAGCCTGCGCCGTCACGTCGTCCCACGTCAGCGCGTAGTCGCGGGCGATGAGCTCGACCATGCGCTCGGCGCGGTGCTCCCGGGAGGCGCGGGCGTGCTCGATCTCACCCAGCAACCCGGCGTTCTCCGGGTCGTGCAGGTAGCTGAGCAGGTGGACGCTGATGCCCCGCCAGGAGCAGGAGACCTCGGTTCCCGGCACGAAGACCATGCCCAGGCGGCGTGCGGCATCGGCTGCCTCCTCCCAGCCGGACGTCGTGTCGTGGTCGGTCAGCGCGACCACGTCGAGCCCGGCCTCGACGGCGCTCGCGATCACGTCAGCCGGTTGCTGCGTGCCGTCCGAGGCGACCGAGTGCGTGTGGAGGTCGATGAGCACGACCGCCAGCGTAGGGGGGCTGCGTCACGGCAGCCGTCGCGTGGGCGCGCCCGCCGGTGGCTCGACGGCGGCGTCTGCGGACCGCACATCGACCAGGTCGAGCGGTTCGAGCACCATCACCCCGGCCGTCGCCGGCCACAGCACCAGCCACAGCCAAACTCCCTCCGCCTCCCCGACGTAGGTGGCCCGGTCCGGCGCCGACCCCACGTTCCAGAGCGCGGTCGGGTGCCCACCGGCCCGCACCTTGGCCTGCGGCGCACCGGCCACGACGGACTCACCCGGGTCGACGGCGTCCAGCCCGGCGAGCCGTGCGCCCAGCCCCGTGCCGGGCTGCTCGGCGACCAGCAGGAGGTCCGCGGGGTGCTGGCTCGGATCCGCCGGGTCAGGGGCGGGGTTCGGGCCAGAGAGGGCGACGACCGTGGCCGTCGGCCCGGTACGCGGGTTGCCGGCCTCGGAGACGCCGGCCAGGAGCCACCCCCTCGGCAACGGCCACGGCAGCCACACTGGCACCGACGACCTCGACGCGACGTCGCGCAGCCACGTCGTGGCCGGAGGGTGCGCCGGCGCCAGCGGTTGCACCGGACCGTGCCGAGCGCACATCCAGTCATCGGCCCAGATGCCCGGCGGACTCAGGGGGCTGCCGCACCGGGGGCACACCGGGCTCGCCCGCATCGGATCACGGTCCCGCTGAGGGGAGCCGCGCGTCAAGGGCGCCTACCCTGCGTCCCGTGGACCGTGTCGCCTGCGTCGGGGCCGTCGTGCACGACGACTCCGGACGACTGCTGCTGGTGCTGCGCGGCCGGGCACCCTCCGCAGGGACGTGGTCGCTGCCCGGTGGCCGGGTCGAACCGGGCGAGGACGACGTCACCGCCGTCTGGCGAGAGGTGCTGGAGGAGACGGGCCTGATCGTGGACGTCGGCCCGCTGGTCGGTGTGGTCGAGCGCGAGGGGCTCTCCGGCTCGGTGTACGTGATCGCCGACTACCGCTGCACAGTCGTGGGCGGGTCTCTCGTCGCCGGCGACGACGCGGCCGACGTCACCTGGGCGACGCTGGCCGACCTCGGTGCGTTGCCCCTGGCGCCGCTGCTGCGGGACGCGCTGACGGAGTGGGACGTCCTGCCGACCGGGTGACGCATGATGAAGGGGCACGCTCGGTCACTCATGCGACTCAGGTGGATCCGGCCAGTGCCTTCGGCTCCCTGCGTCCAGCGTCGGTGAGAACCCATCGCCCGTCGTCGGCATGAGCAAGAACTCCGTCGCGCACCAGCAGCCTCCGACGCACGGACACTGTGCAAGGCAACAGCAACGCCACGGAGAACCAGAGGGCTTCGACAGAGGTCAGCCTGCGAGCATCTCCATGACCGCAACGAGCACGAAGCTACCTCGGCGGATCCGCCGCTGCGGCGTAGCGTTGAGCCAGACGCGCCGTCGCTGCTCGCAACTCGGGCGGCCCGACGACCTCGATGTCGGCGTCGAAGAGACCGACCCACGCAGCGAGCGACTGCCACGACCACGAGCCGATCACGAGCCGACACCGATGCGGTCCGAGGGCCTCGACGACGCCCTGGTTCCGCACCCAGCGGGCGACGTCGTCAGCAGGTGCGTCGAGCACGACCTCGCCGGAGCAGGGCCACTCGTTGCGCTGGAACCGATCGGAGATGAAGGCCGCGACGTCTCCACCCGGCACAGCGCGCGGCGTGAAGCGCGGCCCGGTCGGCGTCCGCGGTGTCATGCGGTCGACGCGGAAGGTGCGCCAGTCGTCGCGCTCGAGGTCCCAGGCCACCAGGTACCAGCGCCCGCCCCAGGTCACGACGTGGTGCGGCTCGACCCGCCGGGGCGGCGTCCACTCGGCTGCGGACGACGGAGAAGTGTCGGCTGAGCCGGCCACGTAGTCGAAGCGCAGCACCTCCCGGGCCCGCACCGCCGTCCCGATCGCCACCAGGTGCTCGGTGTCCACGCGCGGCCGCTCCCACCCGGTCCGCTCCACCGTCGTCACCTGCAACGCGTCGACGCGGGAACGCAGTCGCGCGGGCATCACCTGGCGCACCGTGGCCAACGCGCGCAACGCGGCCTCCTCGATCCCCGCCACGTTCGCCGTCGCCGTCTGCAGCGCGACGGCCACCGCCACCGCCTGCTCGTCGTCGAACAGCAGCGGCGGCAGGTCCGCACCGGCGTCGAGGCGGTAGCCGCCGTCCGGACCCTTCGTCGCACGCACCGGGTAGCCGAGGTCGCGCAGCCGGTCGACGTCGCGGCGCACCGTGCGTGGGCTGACCTCCAGCCGCTCCGCAAGTGCCCCACCCGGCCAGTCGCGGCGCGCCTGGAGCAGGGAGAGCAGCGTCAGCAAGCGAGCGGAGGTCTCGGCCATGGAGAGCAGATTGTCATAGGTAGCGGACAGAAGCTGTCCGCTACTGGCGGGAGGGTTTCCCTCGTGCCCAGAACCCATCCCGAGGAGGACTCGTGATCCACACCCGATCGCTCACCAAGGACTTCGTCGTGAGCCGCAGTCAGACCGTGCACGCCGTGCGCGGCATCAGCCTGGACGCCGAGCCTGGCGAGCTCGTGGCCGTGCTCAGCCCGAACGGGGCCGGCAAGACGACCAACGATGCGCATGCTCGGCACGCTCATCGCCCCGACGTCCGGGACGGCGGTCGTCGCCGGGCATGATGTGGTCACCGAGTCCGCGCAGGTCCGGCGGCGCATCGGCTACGTCGGCCAGGGCAACGGTGCCGGCCACTCCCAGCGCGTCGGCGACGAGCTCTACTGCCAGGGCGTCATCTACGGCCTCGACCGCGCCGCGGCCAGGCGTCGTACTGCCGAGCTCGTCGAGAACCTCGACCTCGGAGAGCTGGTGTCCCGCAAGGTGTCCGCGCTCTCGGGCGGGCAACGACGCCGGCTGGACGTCGCCATGGGACTTGTGCACGCGCCGTCCCTGCTCTTCCTCGACGAGCCCACCACCGGTCTCGACCCGCAGAACCGCGCAAACCTGTGGGAGCACATCCAGTGGATGCGTGCCGAGCACGAGATGACGATCCTGCTGACCACGCACTACCTGGACGAGGCCGACTCGATGGCCGAACGCCTCGTCGTGGTCGACCACGGCGAGGTCATCGCCGACGACACGGCCGACGCACTCAAGGCGGACCTGGCCGGGGTCCCGCGACGTGACGTCGTCGGGACCGCGGTCGATGCACGCGTGGACGACGGCCCCGCGCGCTGCCCGACCTGCTGCGCGCGGCCCACGACACGGGCCTGTCCATCGTGACGGCACAGGTGCACCGGCCGACTCTCGACGACGTGTTCGTCACGCTGACCGGCCGCAGCCTGCGCGAGGCCGGCAGCAACGACGACGACCAGCACGACACCACCTCCGGAAGGACGCAGCATGAGCACCGTCACCGCCCCCACACCCTCGGTCACCGCGACAACCGGGACGGACCGCCCACGAGGGCGTCCTCTCTTGCGCGACATTGGGATCTTGATGACCCGCGAGCTGCGTCCCTCGCTGCTGATCGGTCGCTCGCTCAAGGAGATGGTGCCGCTCGCCGGTCAGGCAGTGGTCATCGTCGCCGTGATGGTGCCGTTCGGCTTCCGGCTCCACCTCGACGGGGCGCTGCTGGGGCTCGTGCTGCTCGCGGTCTTCGGAGTCGGACTCGGCTCGTTCAGCTACGCCCTAGCGCTCGCTGTCCGCAAGCAGGGCAAGCAGGACTGAATGTTCTGGGTCATCCGGCAGACGCTGATCTTCCCGCTGATGATCCTCTCGGGATGCTGCTGCCGCTCGACTCGGGATCGGGCTGGATGCCAGTGGCCTCACCCTTCAACCCGTTGGCCTACGTGGGTGGACGCCGAGCGTGCCCTGTTCTCCGGCGAGGTCATCTCCCCCGCCGTGGCGTGGGGGTGGCTGGCCGCGCTGGTCACGGCCGCTGTCGGTCTCGCGGTGGGGATCCGGGCCATGGTGCGCAGCGCCGACTGAACCTCGCTCGACGTCCGACCCTCCGGGACATCAGCCGGCCGGATGATGTCCCGGAGGCGTCAGGAGCGCGCGGCAGCACGACGGTCCATTGATCGTGACCCGATCGTGATGTGCTGCAACGGTTTCAGGGCTGTTTGGGGGGTCTGGCTGTCGGTGGTCGCGGCTAGTTTCGTGGTATGGCAACCGGTCCGGACGACGCACCGCAGCACCACGTGCTGCG
>JBBSNO010000070.1:0-12813 GCA_038232615.1 Actinomycetales bacterium | reverse complement strand
GATGACCTGCACTCCGCGCACCGCTTCACCACCGAGGTCGACTCGGCCGCCGTCATAGTCAACGCCTCGACGCGGTTCACCGACGGAGCCGAGCTCGGCCTGGGGGCCGAGATCGGCATCTCGACCCAGAAGCTGCACGCCCGCGGGCCGATGGGCCTGGCCGAGCTCACCACGACGCGCTGGATCGTCGAGGGCGACGGCCACATCCGCACCTGAACCTGTTCGACGAGCTGACCTGACGGCATCCGGGCAGGTCGCGTGCCAGACTGTCCCCGCACCCGGCGTACGAGATCCCGAGAAGAGGGCGGACGATGTTCAGCGCGATCCTGACGGCTGCTGGTGAGACCTCGGAGGTCCACTTCGAGATCCCCATGCCCGCCGAGGCGTTCGGCGGCATCGCCCTCGGCGGTCTGGTCGCGCTGCTGGCGCTGACCTTCGCCTTCCGGGGCGCGAGCAACAAGCACTGACGCCGCCGGGGTGGGGGAGCGCGTGCGGCTGGGGGTGATGGGCGGGACGTTCGACCCGGTCCACCACGGCCACCTGGTCGCAGCCAGCGAGGTCCAGGCCCGGTTCGACCTCGACGAGGTCGTCTTCGTGCCCACCGGGCGCCCGTGGCAGAAGGAGAAGCGCGCGGTGTCCCCGGCCGAGCACCGCTACCTGATGACCGTGATCGCCACCGCGTCGAACCCGCGGTTCACCGTCAGCCGCGTCGACATCGACCGCGAGGGGACGACGTACACGATCGACACGCTGCGCGACCTGCACCGTCAGCGGCCCGACGCGGAGCTCTTCTTCATCACCGGCGCGGACGCGCTCGCGCCGATCCTGTCGTGGAAGGACGCCGACGAGCTCTGGTCGCTCGCCCACTTCGTCGGCGTGACCCGTCCCGGGCACGACCTGACGGCGAGCGGTATTCCGGACGGCGGCGTCAGCCTCCTGGAGGTGCCGGCGATGGCGATCTCCTCCAGCGCGTGCCGCGACCGCGTGCGGGACGCCGAGCCGGTCTGGTACCTCGTACCGGACGGGGTCGTGCAGTACATCGGCAAGCACCGCCTCTACCGCGAGAGGCGGCAGGCGCAGCCGTGACCGATCCGATGGGCGAGCGTCGCCGACGCCGTGAGGCCGAGCGTGCACACCGGCCGAGCGAGGCCGCGGGGCTGACCCGGCGCCAGCTGCGCGAAGCGGAACGTTCCCGGGAAGGCGAAGACCGCTCGCGCGAGGAGAGTGCGCCCGAGGATGGCGCGCCTGAGGACGGTGCGGGCGAGGACGGTGCGGGCGAGGACGGTGCGCCGGACGACGGTGCGCGCGAGGACCGTGCGCTACGGACCGGCGAGCGTTACCCGGCTCCGCACGCGCAGATCGTCCCGAGCACGCCGGACCGTCGTCGTCCGCGCTGGCTGGTCCCCGTACTGGCCGGCCTCGTCGCCCTCGTGGTCCTCGCCGTCGCCGCGGTCGCGGTCCTGCGGCCGGACGACGCGGCGGTGCCGGACGCGGCCCCGACGGCGACGCCGGCGACGGACCGCTCCCTGCTGCTGGGCGTCGTAGACGGCGCCGGGGACCTGACCGGCACCGCGCTGCTCGCCGCGGGTGCCGACCAGACGTCCGCGCTGCTGGTCCCGAGCAGGCTGCTGGTCGACGTCCCCTCGGGTGGGCGGGTGGCGCTGCGGGACGCGCTGGACACCGGCGACACGGCTCCCGCCCAGGCCGTCGGTGACGCGCTGGAGGTACGGGTCGACGGCACCTGGGTGCTGACCACGACCGGGCTGGCCCAGCTGGTGGACGCTCTCGGCGGGGTCGTCGTCGAAGTCGACGTGGCGATCGTCGCCGGCGACGTCTCCCTCGCCCCGGGACCGGCCCAGACCCTGACCGGGGTGCAGGCAGCCGCGTTCGCGACCCAGCTGGTCGAGGGCGAGGCGGAGCCTGGCCGGCTCGCACGCCTCGACCAGGTGCTGTCGGGGGTGCTCGGACTGCTGCCGCAGGACACCGCCGCCGTCGAGCAGCAGCTCCTGGCACTCGGCGGCGAGAGCCGGACGACGTACGCGCTCGGTGACCTGGCGGCGGTGCTCGCCGACGTCGCGGACGACGTGGCCTCGGACGCCTACGCCGCGACCGTGCTGCCCGTCACCGAGATCGCCACCGGGGCGGAGGAGGTGCTCTACGGCCTGGACGACGAGGCCGCGAGCCGCGTGCTCGCCGACCGGTTCGCGGGCGTCCAGCGCGACGGCACCGGGCAGTCGCCGCGAGTGCTGGTGCAGAACGGCGTGGGGACGCCGGGGCTCGGGGAGGAGGCACGCAACCTGCTGGTCGAGGAGGGGCTGCGCTACGTCGGCGGGGGCAACGCGCAGACCCTCGGGCGCGCCACCACGGTCGTCGCCGTCCCGACGGACGACGCGGAGTCGCGGGAGCTCGGCACGCAGGTGGCGGCCGCCCTCGGCCTGGAGCCGGACGTCGTCGCGGTGGGGCTGGACGCGCCCACGCTGGCCGACGTCGTCGTCGTCCTGGGGGCGGACTTCGCGGAGCTCGTCGCGGCCGGGACGCCGTAGCACCCGCCTGGACGCCGCCCCGCGCGTGAGAGGCTGCGACACGTGACCGCCACCGACCGCGCCGTCGAGCTCGCCATCGCTGCCGCCGAGGCTGCGGCGGACAAGCTGGCCCAGGAGATCATCGCCCTCGACGTGAGCGAGCAGCTCGTCATCACCGACGTCTTCGTCGTCGCCTCCGCCGAGAGCGACCGGCAGGTCCGCGCCGTCGTCGAGGCGGTGGAGGACCGTCTGCGGGACATGGGCGCCAAGCCGGTGCGACGCGAGGGCATGAAGGAGGGGCGCTGGGTCCTGCTCGACTTCACCGATATCGTCGTCCACGTCCAGCACGAGCAGGACCGCCAGTTCTACGCCCTGGAACGACTGTGGAAGGACTGTCCGGTGGTGGTCCTGCCCGAGCACGTGCGACACCCGGCCGACGACCGTTCGTGACGGCCCGCCAGGTCGTCCTGTGGCGGCACGGGCAGACCACCTACAACGCCGAGGCGCGGTGGCAGGGACAGCTCGACGTCCCCCTCGACGACGTGGGCACGGCGCAGGTCACGACGGCGGCTGCCACCCTGGCCGGTCGCCGTCCGACCAGGATCGTCAGCTCCGACCTGCGCCGCGCCGCCGACACCGCCGCGGCCCTGGCGGGCCTGTCGGACGTGACCGTCGAGCACGACGCGGCCCTGCGCGAGGTGCACGCGGGTCGCTGGGAGGGCTTGGTGCGGGCCGAGATCCAGGAGCAGTGGCCCGACGAGCTCGCCGCGTGGCAGCGTGGTGACGACGTCGCGATCGGTGGAGGTGAGCGGCGCAGCGAGGTCGGGGCCCGCGTAGCCGCCGCGATCGAGCGGCACGCCGGGTCGTGCGACGACGCCGACGTCCTGGTGATCGCCTCCCACGGGATGGCGCTGCGCTCGGCGCTGCTGCGGATCCTTGGCATTCCCGCCGACCGGTGGGACGTGCTGGGGCACCTCGGCAACACGCACTGGGCGAGCCTGGGGCGGGGGCGCTCGGGCTGGTTCCTGGCCGAGTACAACGTCGGGGTGCCGGGCGCGCGGCGCGGCGTCGAGGGCTGAGTGCCGCTGCGTCGCACCTGATTTCAGGCCGAACGGGGCCAGGGTCTAGACTCCCGCGAGTTCCCTACGGGGAGCGGCGGGGCTGTGGCGCAGCTGGTAGCGCACCTCCAGGGCATGGAGGGGGTCAGGGGACCGACTCCCCCCCCCACCACCCTCGCCCCGGCGCCGCGCCCGAGGGGGCCGCCGCTCCTGTGTCCGGCCAGCGAACGCTGGCCGAGCGCGCTCGGCCGGCCGACGAGGTCAAGGTGGGGGCGGAGGCGTCCGATGCCATGGCATGGACGCTCCCGCGCCCGGTCCGCGGTTCGGCGGAACCGGCGGACGACTGCTGCTCGTCGCGTCGCAGGCTCCCGAGGTCGTCGTCTGCGGGGGGACGGCGCTGCTCGCCGCGGTCGTGCCCGCGACGGCGGCTGTCACCGGCAGCGCGTGGCCGGCCGTGCTCCTGGTGGTGGCCGCGGCCCTGCCCGCCGTCGTCGGTGTGCGGCGCGTCCCCGCCGTCCTGGTCCTGCTCGTCGCGACTGCCGGCGTCCTGGGGACGCTGGCCCTCTCGCCGGACGGCCGCGCGGCAGCCCCCTGGGTGCTGGTCGCCACGGCCACCGCCGCGGGACTGGGCGCCTGGGGCGGACGCCGGTACTCCCGGCTCGAGGAACGGCTCGCCGAGGCGCGGACGCGGCACGACGCCATCTCGGTCCACGACGACCTGACCGGGTGCCGCAACCAGGCAGGGCTGCGGCTCTTCGGCGACCACCTGCTCCAGGGCGTCCGCCGAGGCGGCGAGGCCATGCACGCCCTGGTGGTGCACATCGACGGGCTCGGCGGCGTCACCGACAGGCTGGGCCGCGGCGCAGGGGACGAGGTCCTCGTCGCCGTCGCGGACGCGCTGCGGGCCGGCACGCGTGGCACGGACGTGGTGGCGCGTGGGCCGCAGGACGACTTCGCGGTGCTCGGACCCGGTGTGGGCGTCAGCCCTGGGGAGCTCGAACGCCGCATCCGGGTGCACCTGGTGGAGACACCTCCGGTCCCCCTCGACGTCTGGCCGTGCCGCGTGACCGCGGGGCTCGCCGTCCTGGAGCCGTGGGACGGCGGCGACGTGACCGACCTGCTGGCCAGGGCGCACGAGGACCTCTCGCTGCGGGCGTCCCTGCGGGCACCCTCGGCGCCCGAGCCCGTGCACCGGCGCGACCCGGGCCCCCACTGAGCCGCCCGTAGGCTCGCGCGGGTGCGCCTGCCCGTCCTGCTCGCCCTGGCCCGGTCCTGCCACCCGCTGCCAAGCCTTGCGGTCAGCGTGTTCGCGCTCGCGCTCGGCGTCGCTGCTGGCGCCGGGCCGGCGCGGTCGCTGCTGCTCGGCGCTGCGGTGATGGCGGGCCAGCTGAGCATCGGCTGGCTGAACGACCTCGTGGACGCCGGCATCGACGCCGACGCCGGCCGCCCGGCCAAGCCGGTCGCTGCCGGCGAGGTCACACCGCGCACCGTGCGCGTGGCGATCGCCCTGGCCCTGACCGCGTGCGTGGCGCTCTCACTCGCACTGGGACCGGTGCCGGGCCTGCTCCACCTGGCGGCCGTGGCCAGCGCATGGGCCTACGACCTGCGCCTCAAGGGCACCGCGGCGAGCCCGCTGCCCTTCGCGCTCGCCTTCGGGCTGCTGCCTGCGATCGCCGCCACGGCTGCGGGGTCGACGCCCACCCGTTCCCTCGTGGTCGCCGCCGCGTTGCTCGGCGCCGCCGCGCACTTCGCCAACACCGTGCCGGACGCCGCCGCGGACGCCGTGACCGGCGTCCGCGGTCTGCCGCAGCGCATCGGTCCCCACCGTTCACAGCTCGTCGCCGCCGGGGGTGTGGTCGTTGCCTGCGCCGTCGTCCTCGTCGACGGTGGCCGGTCGGCCTCCCTGCCACTGGCGGCCATCGCGTTCCTGGCCGCGTCGTCCGCCGTCGCGGCGTGGAGCCCGTTCTCCCCTGCCCACCTGGCCTTCCGGCTCGTGCTGCTGTCTGCCGGTCTCGCCGTCGCGGGAGTGGTCGCCGCCGGGTGACGCCGGGAATTGGTACCCTTCCCAGATGCGGTCCGACATGCTCCTTCGCCGGCCGCGCTGAGCAGCCCGCCGACGGCGGATCAGCGCGGCGACCCCTCTGCACGAGTGCGAGGGGTCCTTGCGTGTCCGAGCACCGGCGACCAGAGGGACGACGACGATGACGCAGACCGAGCAGCAGACCGGCCAGCACCCCGAGCGCGAGCGCTACGACCCGGCCGCGATGGAGCGGCGCTGGCTGCCGGTGTGGGACGAGCTGGGGTTGTTCCGCAGCGGGCGCGACGACGACGAGCGGCCCACCAGGTACGTGCTCGACATGTTCCCCTACCCCTCCGGCGACCTGCACATGGGTCACGCGGAGGCGTACGCGCTCGGTGACGTGATCGCCCGGTACTGGCTGCAGCGCGGCTTCAACGTCATGCACCCGATCGGCTGGGACTCCTTCGGGCTGCCCGCGGAGAACGCGGCGATCCAGCGCGGGCTCGACCCCCGGGGGTGGACCTACGACAACATCGCGCAGCAGCGCTCGTCGATGCGCCGCTACGCCTGCTCGTTCGACACCGACCGTGTGCTGGTCACCAGCGACCCCGAGTACTACCGCTGGAACCAGTGGCTGTTCCTGACGCTCTTCGAGCGGGGGCTGGCCTACCGTAGGCCGAGCCAGGTCAACTGGTGCCCGAAGGACCAGACGGTGCTGGCCAACGAGCAGGTGGTCGGTGGCCGGTGCGAGCGCTGCGACACACCGGTGGTGAAGAAGAAGCTGACCCAGTGGTACTTCAAGGTCACCGACTACGCCGACAGGCTGCTGGACGACCTGGAGACCCTGCGCGGGTCCTGGCCGGACAAGGTCATCACCATGCAGCGCAACTGGATCGGGCGCAGCACCGGCGCCGACGTCCAGTTCGTGATCGAGGGCCGCGACGCGCCGGTCACGATCTACACCACGCGGCCCGACACGCTGTTCGGAGCCACCTTCTTTGTCGTTGCGGCCGACTCCGACCTGGCCGCGGAGCTGGCCGGGCAGGCGGACGAGCAGACCCGCGCGGAGTTCGACGCCTACCTCGCGAAGGTGGGTGGCGAGAGCGAGATCGACCGGCTGAGCACCGACCGCGAGAAGACGGGGGTCTTCCTGGGCCGCCACGCGGTCAACCCGGTGAACGGTGAGCGGCTGCCGATCTGGGCAGCCGACTACGTGCTGGCCGACTACGGCCACGGCGCGATCATGGCCGTGCCCGCGCACGACCAGCGCGATCTGGACTTCGCCCGCGCCTTCGACCTGCCGGTCCGTGTCGTGGTCGACGTGCGGGACCCCGGTGGTGAGTCCGCCGGCGACCCGGCGGTGACCGGCGTCGCCACCACCGGTGACGGTGCCCTGGTGAACTCGGGTCCGCTGGACGGGATGGGCAAGGACGACGCGATCGCCGCCATCACCGCGGACCTGGC
This sequence comes from Actinomycetales bacterium, assembly GCA_038232615.1. GTDB lineage: Bacteria > Actinomycetota > Actinomycetes > Actinomycetales > DASROP01 > DASROP01. The sequence continues at coordinate 5,749 of JBBSNO010000070.1, read as the reverse complement.
CGGCAAGGACCTCGGCGGCGAGGCCACCAACTACCGGCTGCGCGACTGGCTGATCTCGCGCCAGCGGTACTGGGGCACGCCGATCCCGATCATCCACTGCCCTGCCTGTGGTGAGGTGCCGGTGCCGATGGACCAGCTGCCGGTCGAGCTGCCGCCCACCCGTGGCCTCGACCTGACGCCCAAGGGCACCTCGCCGCTGGGCGGGGCGAGCGACTGGGTGAACGTCAGCTGCCCGAGGTGCGGCGGCCCCGCGAAGCGGGACACGGACACCATGGACACCTTCGTCGACTCGTCCTGGTACTTTCTCCGGTTCGCCTCGCCCGGGCGGAACGACGTCCCGTTCGACCCTGCCGACGTCCGGCACTGGCTGCCCGTCGACCAGTACGTCGGCGGCGTGACGCACGCGATCCTGCACCTGCTCTACGCGCGCTTCTTCACCAAGGTGCTGCGCGACCTGGGCATGGTGGACTTCAGCGAGCCGTTCACGCGCCTGCTGAACCAGGGGATGGTCGGCATGAACGGCGCGGCGATGAGCAAGTCGCGAGGCAACTTGGTGCGCCTGTCCGAGCAGCTCGACGCCCACGGCGTCGACGCGATTCGGTTGACGATGGCGTTCGCCGGGCCGCCCGAGGACGACATCGACTGGGCCGAGGTGTCACCGGCAGGGTCCGCGCGCTTCCTGGCCCGGGCCTGGCGGCTGGCGGACGACGTCGCGTCGTCCGTCGGGTCCGACCCGATGTCCGGGTCTGTGGGCTTGCGCACAATGACGCACCGCACCCTGCACGAGGTCGCCGAGCTGGTGGAGGCGTTCAAGTTCAACGTCGCCGTGGCCCGCGTGATGGAGCTGGTCAACGCTACGCGCAAGGCGATCGACTCGGGCCCCGGAGCCAGCGACCCCGCCGTGCGCGAGGCCGCCGAGGCCGTCGCGGTGATGCTGAGCCTATACGCGCCGTACACGTCCGAGGACATGTGGGCCAGGCTGGGTCACCAGGCCGGGGTGGCCCTGGCCGGCTGGCCGGACGTCGACGCGTCGCTGCTGGTCGAGGACGTCGTCACGTGCGTGGTGCAGGTCGCCGGCAAGGTCCGTGCCCGCCTGGAGGTGTCGCCGACGATCTCCGAGGCCGACCTGCGCGAGCAGGCGATGGCGCAGGAGTCCGTCGTCCGCGCCCTGGACGGCCGGGGGGTACGCACGGTCGTCGTCCGCGCCCCGCGCCTGGTCAACGTCGTCCCCGCCTGAGCAACCCGGGAGGAAGGGAGCACAATCGGCGCGTAACCGAACTCTCACCGGGTCGTTGAGCCGCTTATCGCAACTCGACCAGGTCGCCGGAACCGTGGGAGACCCCCGTGCGCCGACTCGTCCGTACCCTCCGTTCTGCCGGTGCTGATGGCGGTCGCCGTCGCGCTGCCGGCCTCCGCCGGGGCAGCCGCGCCCAGCGGCATCGGCATCGACACCGTCGGCGGCCAGAGCGTCCGCAACGGCGCCGTGCCCAAGCCCGTGTCCGGGACCGTCGACGTCGCCGGTACCGCCACTGCGGGCACCGCCGACGCCCCAGCCGCCCAGCCGCTGGTCGCCGACGCCGGTGACAGCCCCTTCACGCGCTCGGGCGAGCTCGCGCCGCTGCTGGGTGCCGGGTTCGGCGGCGCCGAGCCGTACACGTTCGCGTGGTCGAGCGCGGCCGGCGAGTTGCAGGGTGCGGACGCCGCCACGGCGGGACTCGATACGATCGGTCTGGACGCTGGCCGTTACCCGGTCTCATTGACCGTCACGGACGCCGCGGGAGCCACCGCCACCGACGACGTCGTCGTGGTGGTCCTCGAGGAGGGGACGGCGACGCTGGCGGACGAGAGCCAGGTCGACGCGACCCCCGGTGTGACCGGCGTCAGCGAGCCGCTGGAGTTCTCCGTCGAGGTCCCGGCCGGTGTGTCGTCGATAACCGTCGACCTCACGTGGGGGGTCCCCGCCAACGACTACGACCTGCGGGTGCTCGACCCCGCGGGCAATGTCGCGGCGTCCTCCGGCAACGCGCCGCCCGCCTTCGAGAAGGCCAGCGTGGCCGCACCGTCGGCCGGCACCTGGACCGTCGCCGTCGACAAGTACGCCACCGTCACCGACACGGTGCGGTCGGTCGTGACGGCGACGACCTCCGGCGAGGACCCCCGACCGGTCGTGAACGCCGGCGGCCCCTACACGTTCACCCTGGACGAGGCCCAGACCCTGGCCGGCGAGGTGACCGGCGGTGCGGCCCCGGTCGACGTCGCGTGGGACACCGACGCCGACGGCGTCTTCGAGTCCGGCGGCGAGCAGGTCACCGCGCATCTGCCGCAGGGCCGTCACATGGTCACGCTCAAGGCCACCGACGCCGACGGACTGGAGACTCGCCAGACGACGTCCGTGCTGGTCGCCACGCCCGAGCGGCTCGCGCAGGAAACCACCGCCGTGACCGTCGTGGGGGTCGCCGACTCCGGCATCAACCCCTACCACCTGGAGTTCAGCGCGGCGACGTACCCGGACCCCGACGTCCTGGCGCTGACGGAGAACTTCACCCGTCACCCGAGCGAGTACATCCCCGGCTACCCTGCAGGCGCCAGTGCGCTGCCGATCACGCTGGGCCAGGGGTACTTCCCCGAGCAGGACACCCCGATCTGGGACGGCAACACCACGATCCAGGCGGGTGAGATGTACTGGATCCCCGGCACGAAGATCGTCGGCGCGGTCGACGCGGGCGGCTCGACCGGGGCCACCTCCGGTGCCGACACCCACCCCATCCTGGACGACAACGGCCACGGCTCCGGCTCGGCGTCGGTCTCGACCGGCAACCGCTACGGCTACTGCCCCACGTGCCTGCTCGTCGTCGTCGAGGCGCTCGACGAGACCGTCGTGGCGAACCTGCCGTGGGTCGACATCTCCACCAACAGCTTCGGGTACATCGGCGGCCTGCCGATCGGCCTGGTCAGCGGAGGCAGCGAGGAGACCAAGAAGGCGGCCGAGCGCGGGCAGACCACGCTGTTCGCCGCCGGCAACGGCGTCGGCAACGCGTTCGACGTCCCGATCAGCACGTACGGCTCCGACCAGACGGGGCCCGACTGGAACGTGACCGTCGGCGCCCTGCGCCGCGACAACCAGCGGGCGATCGTCGGCGACGGCATCCCCGTGCACCTGTCGGCCTGGGGCGACGGCAACCTGCCGTCGGCCTGCCGAACGGGCCCTGTAGGGCAGTGCGCCTTCGGCGGCACGTCGGCGGCGACGCCTTACACCGCAGGCGTTTTCGGCTCGGTGCTCACCGAGGTCCGCGAAGCGTTGGGCGACGGCCGCGCCGGGCAGAAGCCGGGTCAGGTCGTGGCCGAGGGCATTGCCGTCGACCAGTCGGTCTACCTCGCGGACGGCGAGCTGACGCGCGCCGAGCTGCGCGAGGCCGTCCTGAAGACCGCCTACCCGCTCAACACCGACAACGAGCTCTCGCCGTTCCCGTAACCGGTGACCGCGCCGTACACCGACGCCAACGTGCTGTTCGAAGGTTACGGCGCAGCGACGCCGAACAGCGCCGAACGCGCGGTCGACGTCCTGCTCGGCGACGCGCAGATGCCCGAGCGGGCCTTCGAGGACGACTTCTTCGAGATCGACCGCGCGGTGCGCGACAGCCTGTACGGCGGCTACGACCGCGACGCCGACGGCAGCGAGGACTCCGAGGCGCTCGAGGGCGGACTCGGACTCGAGGCCGCCGACGTCGCGTCGTTGGACGGCGGTCTCGCGGCCCTGCGGACGGCGGCGGACAAGACCCAGGCCGACCTCGCCGTGGACCTGGACCTGCTCACCGGTCGGAACGCGCAGACGTTCTACCTGCACCGCCGCCAGTCGGCCGAGCCCGACGCAGCGCAGGGCTGCGGTGCGTCGACGAACGAGTCGTACATGACGCCGGAGAACACGGCCGGTGACCTGGAGCCCTGCTTCGAGTCGCGGATCACCAGTGTCGTCGCCGGTTTCCGGCCGCTCGGCATCTTCCCCAGCGAGGACGTCCTCGACGCCCCGCTGCCGGCCGGGTCGACGGTCTACGTCGACATGTACCTGGCCGCCGAGACCCCGTCGGCGATCCGGCCGACCGGCGTCCTGATGGCGACCGACCGGGAGATCGGTACCGGTGACGGCGCCCTGCAGCCTGTGGTCGCCAGCGGCCCCGGCGGCGCGGCGTGCGAGACGCTCGGCGAGGCGTGCTGGACGAAGTGGACCTGGTCCTTCGAGACGACCCGCCCGGCCTTCGCCGGCGAGCAGGTCACGTTCCAGATCGGGATGGTCGGCGCGCGGTCCTGGGCGTTCGGCTTCGAGGGGGCGCACGCCTCCCGGATCACGGTCGTCGAGGGGCAAGCGGCGCCCGGCGTGGAGGACTTCGGGGTCACCATCACCGAGCCGGCGGACGGCGGGACCGTGGCTGCCGGCGAGCCGGTGATGGCCGGCGGTGCCTACGCGTTCCCTGACGCCGGCACCGACCCGACCGGCGCCGGGGACCACCCGAGCACCCAGCGGGTCGAGGTCAGCGTGGACGACGAGTCGTTCGCCGACCCGGTCGAGGCCAGCCTCGACGAGGCCAGCGGCACGTGGAGCGCGCCGCTCGGTGCGCTCGGGGAGGGCGAGCACACGGTGTTCGCGCGGGCGTCGGTCGACCAGCGGACGTCCGAGGTCGAGAGCTCGTCCTTCACGGTCGAGGCCGACCGGGCCGTGCAGTGGCAGGTCGTCAACCGCAACGGCCAGGCCGACCCGGCCGCCTGGAAGCAGGCGACCGGGGTGGGCGACTACGCGTTCTCGCTCGACACGGCAGTCTCCGGAGCCGGGGCCAAGACCATCGTCACCCGGCTGGTCGAGGACGGCGCCGAGACCGCGCGTACCGGCGTCCGGGCCCGCTTCCGCTGACCCGCGATCAGTGGGTGGCTGTCGGTAGGCGGGGGTGGGACGGGTCAGTCGGGGAGAGACGGCCTGCCGTGGGTGCTGGGCGACTACGGTGACGACGTGCCCGACGTCCGCGTGCTGACCGACTCGACGGCCTACCTGCCGCGCGAGCTGGTGGCCGAGCTCGGCATCGCGGTCGTCCCGCTGCAGGTCGTGGTCGGTGGTACCTCCTTCGCCGAGGGCGTCGACATCTCCAGCGAGGAGGTCGCCGACGCGCTGCGACGGTGGGCTCCGGTCAGCACGTCCCGCCCCGCACCGGTGGCGATCCTGGACGGCTACGAGAAGCTCGCCGCCGACGGGGCGCAGGAGATCGTGTCGCTGCACCTGTCGTCGGAGATGTCGGGCACCTGCGCCGCCGCACGCCTGGCCGCCCGGGACGCACCGGTGCCGGTGCACGTCGTGGACTCGCGGTCGCTGGGGATGGGACTCGGCTACGCCGTCCTGGCGGCCTCCGCTGCAGCCGCCGACGGTCGCGACGGCGAGGCCTGCGCGCGCGCCGCCGGTGAACGCGCGGAGGCGACCCGTGGGTTCTTCTACGTCGACACCCTGGAGCACCTGCGGCGTGGCGGACGGATCGGGGCGGCCCAGGCGCTGCTCGGCTCGGCGCTCGCCGTGAAGCCGCTGCTGCAGCTGCTCGACGGCCGGATCGAGCCGCTGGAGAAGGTGCGGACGTCGAACCGGGCACTGGCCCGGCTGGAGGAGCTGGCGGTGGCGTGCGTGCCGGGCGCCGCCGACGGCAGCGCCGAGGTCGACGTCACGGTGCACCACCTCGCCTCGCCCGAGCGGGCCGAGCGGCTGGCCGGCCGCCTG
>JBBSNO010000069.1:0-12830 GCA_038232615.1 Actinomycetales bacterium | reverse complement strand
GAAGGACACCAGGGCCCAGATCGTGAGCAGCACGGCCAGCAGCCTGAGGTTCTTACGCCAGTACTCCTGGCGTTGTCTGTCGTCCATCGAGTCCTCCGGTCTGGATCGGGGCGAACGGTCCACGGCGTGCCCGACGTCTGGGACGAGCACCCGCCCACCGCAGAGTCACCGGAGCGGGGAAGGCGAGTCAAGGGTCCGGTGTGACTCAGGTCACCAAGAGCGCTGGACGGTCGGGATTCGTCGGTAAGCGGTCGTGGCGAGTGGGCCGGGCAGGGCACGGGGGCCTAGAGTCGATGAGCATGACCAGCCGTCCCGTGACCACTCCCACCGGCGCCGTCCGCCGTCAGGGAGGTCAGGCCGATGACCTGCTCGCCAGGGTCGAGCGTGAGGAACTCCGCCAGCGGTGCCCCTCCGGCCAGCGAGGGGACGCCCGACGTCGGTGGCAGCGCCGGGACGTCGACCACCCCCAGCCGCAGCAGGCGGCCGGCGTCGGTCACGGCTGCCACCTCGCCCCGCGCGGTCGCACGCACGGCCGAGGTGAGCACGTCGTGGGCCTTGCGCTCCCCGGCGCCCTCCAGCGGCTGGTCGTCCGTCGTCCGGGCGAGCAGGCCGGTCCCCGACAGCAGGACCCAGCAGGGGTCGTCGCTGACCTCCAGCGGTGCCGCCGTGGCCTTCGCCGTCGCACCCGATCCCTCGAGCAGGACCGTCCTGCGAGGCGTGCCGTAGGACTTCGCGACGTGGGCCAGCTCGTCCGAGACCGTGGAGCGCAGCAGCGCCTCGTCACCGAGCAGCTCGGTGAGCTGGGCGATCTCGGCGAGCAGCTGGTCGCGCTCGGCCTCCAGCTCGACGCGGGAGAACTTCGTCAACCGGCGCAGCCGCAGCTCGAGGATGTACTCCGCCTGCGGCTGCGACAGGTCGAAGACGCCCATCAACCTGGTGCGTGCCTCGTCGGCGTCGTCGCTCGAGCGGATGATCGCGATGACCTCGTCGATGTCGACGATGGCGACGAGCAGGCCCTCGACCAGGTGGAGCCGGTCCTGACGGCGGCCGAGCCGGTACGCGCTGCGCCGCAGGACGACGTCGATGCGGTGTGCGACGTAGACCTCGAGCAGCTCGCGCAGACCGAGCGTGCGCGGCTGCCCGTCGACCAGGCACACGTTGTTGATGCCGAACGAGTCCTCCATCGGCGTGAGCCGGTAGAGCTGCTCGAGCACGGCGTCCGGGTTGAAACCGGTCTTGACCTCGATGACCAGCCGCAGGCCGTGGGCACGGTCGGTGAGGTCGGTGACCGCCGAGACGCCCTGCAGCTTCTTGGCCTGCACGGCGTCCTTGATCCTCTCGATCACCTTCTCCGGACCGACCGTGTAGGGCAGCTCGGTGACGACGATGCCCTGGCGGCGTGCCGTGATGTTCTCGACGCGTGTCGTCGCGCGGGTGCGGAACGACCCCCGACCCCCCACGTAGGCGTCGCGGACGCCGTCCAGCCCGACGATCTTGCCCCCGGTGGGCAGGTCGGGGCCTGGGACGAAGCGCATCAGGTCGGCGAGCGTCGCCGCGGGATGCCTGATCAGGTGCCGCGCCGCGCTGACCACCTCGACGAGGTTGTGCGGCGGCATGTTCGTGGCCATCCCGACCGCGATACCGCTGGCACCGTTGACGAGCAGGTTCGGGAACGCCGCCGGGAGCACCGCGGGCTGGGTGAGCTGGTTGTCGTAGTTGGGGATGAAGTCGACGACGTCCTCGTCGAGGTTCGTCGTCATCAGCAACGCAGACGGAGCGAGCCGGCACTCGGTGTATCTGGATGCTGCCGGGCCGTCGTCCAGGGACCCAAAATTACCGTGCCCGTCGACCAGCGGCACGCGCAGCGAGAAGTCCTGGGCCATCCGGACCAGGGCGTCGTAGATCGCCGTGTCCCCGTGGGGGTGGAGCTTGCCCATCACCTCGCCGACGACGCGGGCGCTCTTGACGTGTCCGCGCTCGGGACGCAGCCCCATCTCGGCCATCTGGAAGAGGATGCGGCGCTGGACCGGCTTGAGTCCGTCGCGGGCGTCGGGCAGCGCCCGGGAGTAGATGACGGAGTAGGCGTACTCGAGGAACGAGCCCTGCATCTCCGTCGAGACGTCGATGTCGACGATCTTCTCGGCGACGTCCTCGGGCGGCGGGGTCGGGGTGCTGCGTCGGGCCATGCCGGTGATCCTCTCGCAGCCCACCGACGGGACCGGGCAGGCCACGCGGACGTGGCGCCGAGGACCTCCGCGCAGCCGGCTCAGGCGTCGCGTCGGGCGACGGCCTCCCGGACGGCGTCGTCGAGGTCGGCGAACGTCACCAGGGACCCGAGCTGCTCGTCGGTCAGCCAGACGTCGAAGACGTCCTCCAGGCGCATCCCGAGGTCGAGCACGGCCAGGGAGTCGACGCCGAGGTCGTCCGCCAGGTGAAGTCCGGGCGCCAGGTCGTCGGGGCGGACGGCGAGGTGCGCAGCCACGGTCTCGGCCAGCAGCGTCGCGATGACGCCGTCGACGGCCGTGGCGGGGCGTGCCTCCTGGGCATCGCTCACGTGCGGCACGGGTCGTCGGCGGAGTGCTGGACGTCGACCGGCACCCCGGTGGCGCCGGCAAAGCGACCCAGCTCGCGGTGGACCTCCTGCAGGCGGGCACGGTTGACGGCGTAGCAGGCGAAAGAGCCGCTCTGGCGGCGGGTGACCATTCCCGCGTCCGTCAGCACCCCGAGGTGGTGGCTGGCCAGGGAGGGGGAGATCGCCAGGGCGTCGGCGATGAAACCGGCGGTGCGCGCGCCGCGCCGCAGGTGCCGGACGATCAGCAGCCGGTGTGGCTCGGCCAGCACGTGCATGTCGGCGCAGACCTGCTCGGCACGGCGGCGGGTGGGGAAGGTGGGCACGCGACCACTGTATGACGAACGTCGCAGGTCCGGCACCAGTCGGACGGGTCCGTGGCGACGAACCGGCCGCCGTACTGTTGAATACGCGTTGAAACCCGTGTCGTCGTCCAGGAGGTCCTCCGTGCCACCCGTTCCACCCCTCACCCGGCGCCGCATCCTGGGTCTGGCGACGGGTCTGGGGGCTGCCGCCGCGCTCGCGGCATGCGGCGAGGACGCCCCGGTCCGCAACGCCGCTGCCGAACCGATCGACGCCGCGGGCGTCAAGGACACCATCCGCACCTGCGTGTACGCCACGAACCACGCCTCGTCGCCGCTGTACTGGCAGCAGTTCGCCCCGGAGGGCGTCACCGTCGACGTGCAGGTGGTCACCTCCAGCGCCGACATCCAGACGGCGATGGAGAACGGTGGTCTCGATTTCGGGCTGCTGGGCACCTACAGCACCCTGCTCGCCGCCGAGCAGGGCGGCTTCACGAGCAAGATCATCGGGATGTGCGCCCGCGGAGGGCTCGGGCTGATCGGCAGTGCCGAGCGCGGCATCGACTCGCTGGAAGCCTTGAGGGGCAAGCGCATCGCCGTCCCGCCCCCGGGCCAGCAGGTGATCGTGCTGAACCTGCTGCTCGCCGAGGCCGGGCTGAGCCTGGCAGACGACATGGAGGGCATCCCGCTCGGCTACGCCGACCACGTCGGTGCGCTCGAGCGCGGTGCCGTCGACGCCTTCATGGGCAGCGAACCGCCGTGCACGGCGTCCGTCGTCTCCGGGGCGGGTGTGCGGATCGGAGACCCGTTCTCCACCGTGGCGGGAGACTTCAACACCGCGATGTGGGCCTCGCCCTCGATGCTGCGCGACGAGCCGGAGACGGTGCGCGCCGCGGCCCAGATGCAGAAGCAGGCCGCGGAGTACCTCTCGCCCGGCGAGACCCAGAACGACCCCGAGGCGTGGCAGGAGCTGCTGGTGACCCAGTTCGGGCTCCCGCAGGAGGTCTACGAGAAGGTTCTGCCCTACGTCGGCGCCCGCTGGACCTTCGACGACGAGCGGGAGGCGCAGCTGCGCGCCTCCGGCGAGTTCATGGTCGACACCGGCGTCCTGGCGGCAGCGCCCGACTACGAGGCGCTGTTCGCCCGCGAGTTCTGGGATCTGTGAGCAGATGTCGTCCTCGACGCTGACCGAGTCGCTGACCCGGGGGTCGGACCGCGAGCCGGATGCCGCACGGCGGAACGCCCCGCGCCGTTCGCGCCGCTGGCTCGGTGTGCTGGCCCCGACGGCGCTGCTCGGCCTGTGGGCTGGTCTGTCCGGCACCGGGGTGGTGGGTGTCAGCCTGCTGCCGCCACCGTGGACGGTGCTCGAGTCGGCGCGCGACTTCTTCTTCGGCGAGCAGGTCCTGACGCTGGCCGGCGTCGTCCCCTTCGTCGGCGCCGGTCCCGAACACATCGCCGCGAGCCTCATCCGCTGCCTGGTCTCGTACTCGGCGGCGGTCGTGGTCGGACTGTCGGTCGGGCTCGTGCTCGGTCTCTCGCGGCTCGTCTCCGACCTGTTCGACCCGATTATCAACGCCCTGCGGGCGGTGCCGCTCTACGCGTGGCTGCCGATCTCGCTCGTCTGGTTCGGGCTCGGTGAGGGCGCGGCCCGCGCGCTGATCTTCATCGGAGCCCTGTGGCCGGTGCTGATCGCCACTGCCGACAGTGTCTCCCGCGTCCCACGCGGCCACGTCGAGGCGGCGCGGATGCTCGGCGTGCCCCGGCACCGGATGTGGCGCCGTGTCTACCTGCCCTCCTCGCTGCCGGAGATCGTCACCGGCCTGCGGCTGTCGCTGACCCTGGCCTGGATGTGCGTCATCGTCGGCGAGCTGACCGGCACGACCACCGGGGTCGGCGCGATGATGAACAGCGCCAGGGAGTCCGGCCGGATCGACCAGATCGTCGTGGGGATGTTCGTCTTCGCCGTCGTCGGCTTCGTGGCCGATCTCGTCCTGCGGCTGGTCACTCGCCCCTGGGTCCGGTGGAGCCTCACGTGAGCGCACCGCAGGGGCCCGCCGTCCGCGAGGTCCGGGTCCGTGGCCTGCGCAAGTCGTTCGGCGACGTGCACGTGCTCGACGGCGTCGACCTCACCGTGGCCCCGGGCGAGTCCTACGCGCTGCTGGGCCCCAGCGGGTGCGGCAAGTCCACGCTGCTGCGCGTGCTGGCCGGTTTCGAGCAGGCGGACGCCGGTCTGGTGCAGGTCGCTGGGGAGGACGTGCAGGGTCCCTCACCGACGCGGGGGATGGTGGCCCAGGCCGGGTCGCTGTTCCCCTGGCTCGACCTGCGGGCCAACCTGGGCTTCGGCCCGGCGGAGAGCGGCCGCAGCAGGAGCGAGGTGGCCGCCGTCGTCGACGAGCTGCTGACCGCGACCGGTCTGGACGGCTTCGAGCAGGCCCTGCCGCGCCAGCTCTCGGGCGGCATGCGGCAGCGCGCAGCGATCGCCCAGGTGCTGGCGAACCGCCCGCCGGTGCTGCTCCTCGACGAGCCGTTCGGAGCACTGGACGCCCAGACCCGCCTGCGGATGCACGAGTGGCTGCGGTCGCTGCTCGCCGGCCGCGATACGACCTGCCTGATCGTCACCCACGACGTCGACGAGGCCCTGCTGCTGGCCGACCGCGTGGGGCTGCTCTCGCAGCGACCTTCGACGGTCGTCGAGGAGATCGACGTCCCCTTCGGGCCCGAGCGGGGACGCCGGACGCTCGCCGAGCCGGAGTTCGTTCGGCTCAAGGCCGAGGTGCTCGACCGGGTGCTGATCAGGTGATCGGGCCCGACTTCCTCGAGCGGTACCACGACGAGAACGCCGCGATCACCGAGGACCTGCTCGATCCGGCGCGCGACGGCACCGGGCGCGACCCGTACCAGTGGCTCGTCGAGGGGCTGGCGCTCGTGGTTGGGGCGCCCGGCGTCGTCCTCGACCTGGCCTGTGGCAGCGCGCCGGTCGCGACGCGGCTGCCGGACGACGGTCCCGGCTACGTCGGCGTCGACCTCAGCGCGGCCGAGCTGGACGAGGCCCGTCGCCGTCGCCGGGACGTCGAGGTGCACCAGGTCGCGGCTGCGGACGCCGCTCGGGTGCTCGAGGGCCGCACGGTGGTCGGCGTCAGCGTGGCGATGGCTTTGATGCTGCTGGACCTCGATGCGGTGATGGGGCCGCTGCGCGACGTGACGACGTCCGGCACCCGCCTGTCCGCGATCGTGCCGACCCGGACGCCGGCACCCGGCGCCGAGGACTTCGCCGGCCTGCTGCGTGACCTCGGGTCGTTCGCCGTGCCGTTTCCCGAGCCGCTGGACGCCGCCACGACCGGTGACCGGCTCGGCTCCCTCGGGTGGCGGCTCCTGGCCCTGGAGGAGCAGCCGTTCGCGCGACCGGTCCGGTCGGCGACCGACACCGAGACGATCGCACGCTCCTTCTACACCTGCGGCTCGGGCATGGCCCGCGCCGCCGTCGCTGATCGGCTCAGGACGCTGCAACGCAGCGCCAGAGCCCTGCACTACCCGTTGCGACGCCTTGTCGCAGAACGGGTCTGACGCTCGACCTCGGGAGCTACACGATGACCGCACTGACACGCCGTTCTCTGCTGGGCTGGGGCGCCGCCGCCGCAGGTGGCCTGGTGCGGGCCGGTTGGGTTGGCGGCGACGACGGGGAGCCGCGGTCCCCTCCGGCGCGCAGTCCCCGGCCGGCGACGCGCTCGCAGCCCTGGAGGGGATGACGCTGACCACCTGCGTGTACGCGCGCAACCACGCGTCGTCGCCACTGTTCTGGCAGCAGTTCGCCCCCGAGGGCGTGACCGTCGACGTCAAGATCATCACCAGCAGCGCCGAGGTGCAGACCGGCCTGGAGAACGGTGACCTCGACTTCGGCCTGATGGGTGTCTACAACACGATCATCGCCGGCGACCAGCAGGGCATCGGCTCCAAGATCGTCGGGATGGTGGCGCGAGAGGGGATCGGGCTGATCGGCTCCAGCGACGCCGGGGTGGCGACGGTGGCCGACCTCGCCGGCAAGCGCATCGCCGTCCCGCCGCCGGGGGTCCAGGTCCTGATCCTGAACGAGCTGCTCGCACGCGAGGGCCTGGTGCTCGGCGAGGACCTCGAGGCGATCCCGCTCGGCTACGCCGACCATCCCGGTGCTCTCGAGCGCGGCGACGTCGACGCCTACGTGGGGACCGAGCCGCTGTGCACCCAGAGCGTGCTGACCGGTGTGGGGCTGCGGTTGAGCGAGGTCTACGACACGGCGCTGGGCGACTTCAACACCGCCCTCTGGGCCTCGCCGGCGATGCTGGAGCAGCCGGACGTCGTCCGCGCCTGCATGCAGCTCAACAAGGCGGCGGCCGAGTACCTGACGCCGAACGGGGAGAACGACTCCGACGCCTGGACGTCGCTGCTCGTCGACCAGTTCGGCTACGCCGAGGACGTCTCGACCGAGGTCCTGGCCAACGTGGGCGCCGAGTGGGAGTTCACGCCTGAGCGGCAGAGCCAGTTCGAGGGTGCCGGCGACGTCCTGTTGCAGCAGAACGTCATCGCTGCCGAGCCGGACTACGAGATGTTCGACGCGTGCGACTACTGGGACGCCTGACGTACGCCCCGGGCCGGGAACCTGCGGCGGGGACAGTCACCCGCCCGGCGCGTAGCGCTCTCGCAGCACGGTCTTGTCGACCTTGCCGGTGCGGTTGCGGGGGATCTCGTGCACGACCTCGACGAGCCGCGGGACCGCGTAGTCGGCCAGGTGCTCACGCACGTGACGGCGCAGGACCTGCGGGTCGACGTCCGCCCCGGGGGTCGGGACGACGGCGGCGGCCACGACCTCGCCACCGGTGCGGTCCGGGACACCGAAGACGGCCACCTGAGCCACCTCGTCCAGGCGGCCCAGCAGCTGCTCGACCTCGACCGAGAACACCTTGTTGCCGCCGCGGATGATCATGTCCTTCTTGCGGTCCAGCACGTACACGTAGCCCTCGTCGTCGATCCGCGCGATGTCGCCGGTGCGGAACCAGCCACCGTCGAACGCCGCCGCGGTTGCCTCGTCGTCGTCGTCGTAGCCGGGGGTGAGGAACGGTCCGCTCACCAGCAGCTCGCCGGCGTCGCCCTGCGGTACGTCGTGCCCCGCGTCGTCGACGACGCGCAGGTCGGCGATGGGGATCGGCCGGCCCACCGAGCCTGACCGGCGCTCGATCTCGTGGTCGTACAGGCAGCAGAAGGCCACCGCCGTCTCGGTCATGCCGAGGGTGTCCACCAGGCGCATCTGCGGCATCCGCTGCCGCAGGACGTCCACGACACCGGGCAGCATCGGCGAACCGCCGTAGACCGCGAGACGCAGGCGCGGCAACGACGGCCACGCGAAGCCAGGGACCTTCGGCAGCAGCGCGAGCAGCGACGGGACGATGTCGAGCCAGGTGACGTCGTGCCGCTCGCACAGCTCGACGACGACGCGCGGGTGCAGCTCGCGGACCGGCACCACCGAACCACCGGAGAGCATCGCCGGGTTGAGCTGCGTGACGTGGCCCGAGAGGTAGTAGAAGGGGAACGTGACCGCCGTCCGGTCGTGCTCGGTGAGGCCGAACGTCCGTACGTAGTGCTCTGCGGCCTGCATGGTGCCGCGGTGCGTCATGCGGATCGCCTTGGGCCGTCCCGTGGTGCCCGACGTGTAGATCACGCCGTACGTCTCGTCCTCGTGCGGCACGGGCCACTCGCCGCGTGCGAGATCGTCGGGCCAGGGTCGGCGGCGGCCGGTCAGGTGGTCGCCGACCTCGAGGACGCGCTGGTCGGCCAGACCCGCTGCGGCTGCTGCGGTCCGGCCTGCGGCGAGGTGCTCGGGGGCGGCGAGCAGGACGGCGGCGCGCGAGTGCCCGAGCAGGTGGGCCCACGACTCGGGTGCCAGCCGCGTCGACAGGCCGACGAACACGAGGTGGGCGCGCGCGCAGGCCCAGATGGCGACGGCGATGTCGAGGCCGTTGGGCAGCGCGACGGCGACGCGGTCACCCGGCTCCAGCCCGAGGTCGTGGCGCAGGTGGTGCGCGGCTCCCTCGACGAGGACGGCGAACTCGGCGTACGTCGTGGTAGCGGTGTCGTCGACGACGAGCGGACGCCCACCGAACAGCCGGCGTCCGCGGTCGAGGTTCTCCACCAGCGTCGGCGCCGGGGTCGGGTAGCGCCGCACCGGCGCCCCGTGCCACGTGTCGTCGACCAGGCTGCCTGCCCCGCTCGTGATCCCCTGTGCCATGGCGGCACTGTAGATCGCGTCCGTCGGCCTCAGAGCGAGCGTCCCCACCGGCCGCGGTGGGCGACGTCCGCAACGCCCCGTCGTCCGCGCCTCAGGCTGGGCGACCTGGTGTCCGGAGCCGCGTACCCGACGCTGACGACGCCGACCGGCGCCCGGCTGCTCGGCACGTCGAACGCATCCAGCACCGCCTGGTGCCGCGGCCGGGGGACGCCGAAGAAGCACGACCCGAGACCCTCGTCCACGGCGGTGAGGAGCATCAGCAGCGCCGCCATGCCGGTGTCGATGTGCCAGTAGGGCATGGACCAGCGCTCCTCGTCGTCCGCCGCGAAGCCCTTGTCGGGCTCGGCGTAGCGGTCGAGGTACGCCTGCTGGTGGCTCAGGCAGACGACCAGGAGCGGCGCCGTCATCAGCCCCCGCAGCCACGCGTCCGACTCAGCGTCGTCCGTCGTGGTGCGCCAGAACAGCTGCCGGTCCTGCGTTGCATTGAGCACGAGGAAGTCCCAGCCCTGACTGAACCCCGCGCTGGGGGCGCGCGTGGCGTGGTCGAGCATGCGCTCGACCACCTCGCCGGGCACCGGGCGGTCGGGGTCGTAGGCCCGCACCATCCGGCGACGGCGGACGGCGTCCCGCAGCTCCATCAGGCGCCCAGGTCCCTGACGGCTGCGTGGAGGTGCACGTCGTGCCTGCCGTCCGCGTGACGGAGCATGCTGGCCAGCGTCGCCTCGGGCCGGTAGCCAGCCTTCTCGGCGACCCGGCACGACGCGACGTTCCGCGTCGAGTGGCCGAGCTCGACACGCGCCAGACCGACGTCCCCGAACGCCCAGGCCGTGACGACCTCGACGGATGCGGGCGCCGACCCGCGGCCCCGCCAGCCGGGGAGCGTCCAGTAGCCAAGGACGCCGACGCCCTCGACGAGGTTGACGTGCAGTCCGACGCGACCGACGACTGCATCGGCGACGGGGTCGCACACCGCCCAGCAGGCAGTGGACTCGGCCTGCCACCCCAAGTGCTGGCGGCGGATCCACTCGTGTGCCTCTGCGGGGTCGCCGATGCGTCGCCGGTGCCAGAACTCGATGTCCGGGTCGGTGAAGGCCGCGATGACCGCGTCGACGTCGTCGTCTTGCCAAGGACGCAACCGCACGTCGCTGCCGTCGAGCACCGGCTGCGGGTGTCCGCGCAGCGTCCCGGGCGGTAGGAACGGAGCGAGGGTGGGCACCGACCCAGCGTCCCACGCGTCCCGACGCCCTGCGTGGCCACGACCACGCCCGTGGTCAGGACGGGGGCAGGTCGTCCTCCCAGAACTCGGTGGGACTCAGGCGGTGCTCGACGTCGGTGCCTTGGCCGTGCAGGTCGTTCTCGCGGCCACGCAGCTCCACCCGGCGGATCTTGCCGCTGATCGTCTTGGGCAGCTCGGCGAACTCGATCCGCCGGATGCGCTGGTACGGGGCGAGATGATCGCGGGCGTACCCCAGGATCGAGGCGGCCGTGGCGGCGTCCGGTGCGAAGCCGGCGGCGAGGACCACGTAGGCCTTCGGCACCGCGAGCCGTGTCGGGTCGGGCGAGGGGACGACGGCCGCCTCGGCCACAGCCTCGTGC
Organism: Actinomycetales bacterium; assembly: GCA_038232615.1. Taxonomy (GTDB): domain Bacteria; phylum Actinomycetota; class Actinomycetes; order Actinomycetales; family DASROP01; genus DASROP01. The sequence goes on along the minus strand of JBBSNO010000069.1, from coordinate 2,107 downwards.
TCGATCAGCACGCTCTCGAGCTCGAACGGGCTGATCCGGTAGTCCGAGGCCTTGAACACGTCGTCCGAGCGCCCCACGTAGGTGAAGTAGCCGTCCGGGTCCAGCACCGCGACGTCGCCGGTGTGGTAGGCCCAGTCGCGCGTGGCCTCGGCCGTGAGCTCGTCGTCCCCGTGGTAGCCGACCATCAGGCCCAGCGGCCGCTCGTCGCCCAGCCGCAGGCAGATCTCGCCCTCCTCGCCCGGCGCGGTGCGCTCGGCCCCGGTCACCGGGTCGAGCAGCACCACGTCGTACCCCGGCATCGGCCGGCCCATCGACCCCGGTACCAGTCGCTGGCCGGGGGAATTGCCGACCTGCAGGGTGGTCTCGGTCTGACCGAAGCCGTCGCGGATGGTCAGCCCCCACGCACGCTCGACCTGCTCGATTACCTCGGGGTTGAGCGGCTCCCCGGCTCCGACGACCTCACGCAGCGGGATCCGCCCGCGGAAGCGGCCCGGGTCGGCCTGCACGATCATCCGCCAGACCGTCGGCGGTGCGCAGAACGTCGTCACCCCGCAGCGCTCCATCGTCTCGAGCAGTGCGGTGGCCTCGAAGCGTGGCTGGTTGATCACGAGCACGGTCGCCTCGGCCAGCCACGGCGCGAAGACGTTGCTCCACGCGTGCTTCGCCCAACCGGGCGAGGAGATGTTGAGGTGGACGTCCCCCGGCCGGAGCCCGATCCAGTACAGGGTCGTGAGGTGGCCCACCGGGTACGAGGCGTGCGTGTGCTCCACGAGCTTGGCCTTCGCCGTGGTGCCGGAGGTGAAGTACAGCAGCAGCGTGTCGTCGGCCCTGGTCCGCACGTCCTCGGTCGCGAGCGGCTCGGTGTGCGACTCGCTGTCGGAGTAAGAGATCCAGCCCTGCACCGGCTCACCCACGCTGACCGGCGTCCAACCCCCGCCCAGACCGGCGAACCTCTCCGCCGCGTCGCTGCGCGCCACGACGTGCCGGACGCCGCCGCGGTCCAGCCGGTCGCGCAGGTCGGCCTGTGCCAGCAGGGTCGTGGCCGGGATCACGACCGCGCCGATCTTGATGCACGCGAGCATGACCTCCCACAGCTCGACCTGGTTGCCGAGCATCAGCAGCACCCGGTCGCCCGCCCCGACGCCCACGGACTGTAGCCAGGCGCCGACCTGTGACGATCGGCGTGCCAGCGCGGCGTAGGTCACCTGCTCGTCGCTGCCGTCCTCCTCGACCACCCACAGGGCGGGGCGCGTCGCGGTCTTCGGCTCGGCGGCGACCCGGTCGAACCAGTCGTGGCCGAAGTTCCACTCCTCCAGCCCGGGCCAGGAGAACTCCGCCCGGGCGGTGTCGTAGTCGCTGCGGAGCTCGACCAGACGGTCTCGCGCCGCCCTGACCTGCTGGTAGACGTCCATCCGGCGACCCTCGCACCGGCACGCTTCCGCCGCTACCCCTGAACAACCGCCACCCCTGACCCGCCGCCACCCCGACCCCACTGATCGTCGGACATTCGTGGGGGTGAGCACCCCCAGAACGGCCCGACGATCAGTGGGTTCGACCGGCGCGGATACCCTCGGCGCCGTGGCTGACCCGGCTCCGCAGTACCCCCGCCACTGGGAGGCGGACGTCGTCCTTCGGGACGGCGGCACCGCGCACCTGCGACCCATCCGGCCGGACGACGACGAGGCCCTGCAGCGCTTCCACCTGGCCCAGTCGCCCGAGTCGGTGTACCTGCGGTTCTTCGCGCCGATGCCGCGCCTGTCCGACCGCGACCTCGCGCGCTTCACCACGGTCGACCACCACGACCGCGTGGCGCTGGTGACCACGGTCGGGGACGACATCATCGGCGTCGGCCGCTACGACCGCGTGACGCCGAACGAGGCCGAGGTCGCCTTCAACATCGCCGACCTGCACCAGGGCCGGGGCCTGGGTTCGGTACTGCTGGAGCACCTGGTCTCGGCGGCGCGCGAGCACGGCATCGGCCGCTTCGTCGCGGAGGTGCTGCCGCAGAACCGCAAGATGGTCGGCGTCTTCCGTGACGCCGGCTTCGAGGTGAAGCACGCCTACGCGGACGGCGTTGTCTCCCTCGGTTTCGACATCGACCCGACCG
>JBBSNO010000068.1:0-12850 GCA_038232615.1 Actinomycetales bacterium | reverse complement strand
GTCCGGCGGGGAGGCCGAACGGCACCACCCGTTCCTTGTCGCCCTTGCCGAGCACGCGGACGGTGCGGCGGTCTAGGTCGACGTCGTCGACGTCCAGACCCACGAGCTCACCGACACGGACACCGGTCCCGTACAGCAGCTCCAGGGCCGCCACGTCGCGAAGGTGCGTCGGCCGGGCGTCGTCGGCCCGGACGCCGGCCAGGTCGAGCAGTCGCGTCGCCTGCTCGCGGCGCAGCACCGTCGGGAGATGCCCGTCCGCGCGCGGGGCCTGGAGCCGTGCCGCGGCGTCACCGCAGGACCGGCCCGTGCGCCGGGCCCAGCCGGTGAAGGTCCTGGCCGCGGACGCCCGCCGGCCCATGGTCGCCCGCGCCAGCCCGGCGGCGCTCATCCCGGCGAGCCAGCTCCGCAGCATCGCCAGGTCGAGGTCGTCGAGGCTGGTGGCGCCCTGGGCCTGGCAGACGCCGAGCATCAGCGTCACGTCGGCGACGTAGGCACGGACCGTGTGCCGGGACCGACCCCGCTCGTAGGTCAGGAACCGCTCGAAGTCCTGGACCGCGTCGTCGAACATCGGCGCCAGGTCGCGGTTCGGGGCTGGTGACGTGCTGGACGGCGACCGGGCAGGTGAACCGCGCCGCACGACCTCTGACATGGCCACACCGTCGCCCGCCACAGGGCCCAGCACAAGCACCACGGCACCGGCGCGCCGCCTCGACCCCTCGCCTACCTAGCGACCTCTCGCCTACCGAGCGACCTCCCGCTGCCTACCGAGCGGCACGTCGCCAGGTCGTTCCTGCGGCACCGGTCCCCCGCACGGCCAGGCCCGCGAGCTCGAGGCGGCCCAGTGCCGCCGACACCTCCCTGCCGGCGAGCCCGGAGACCCGCGCCAGCGACTCCGGGCCGCTGCCGCGGCGGACCGGCAGCGCCTCGAGCACCCGGAGCGTGAGCGGGTCCAGGTCGTCGTGGTCGAGCACCGGAACCTGCGGCAGCGCCGGCTGGATCGCACCGATCCTGGCCGCCAGCTCCATCACCTCCCCCGCGTCGGTGACGCACGTGGCGACGCCGTCCCGCAGGAGCCGGTGGCAGCCGGCGGACGCCGCAGAGGTCACCGGGCCCGGCACCGCACCGACCGGTCGCCCGATCTCCTCACCGCGACGGGCGGTGGAGATGGCCCCGGACCGCCAGGCGGCCTCGACGACCACCGTGGCCTGGGACAGCGCGGCGATCAGCCGGTTCCGGGCCAGGAAGCGGTGCTTCATCGGCGAGGCCCCTGGCGCCTGCTCGGAGACCAACAAACCTTCGTGGGCGATGCGGCGCAGCAGCGCTGCGTGCGCCTGCGGGTAGCTCCGGTCGACACCACCGGCGAGCACCGCCACCGTCGTCGCGACCACCGCCAGCGCGCCCCGGTGCGAGGCGCCGTCGATGCCGAGCGCCGCGCCGGACACGACCGTCAGCCCCCGATCGCCGACCCCGGCGGCCAGGTCGCCGGCGACGTGCTCTCCGTACGCCGTGGGCGAGCGCGTTCCGACGATCGCCACCGAGCGCTCGACCGCCGCCCCCAACGGGCGCTCTCCCCGCACCCACAGGCAGACGGGTGCTGCCAGCTGCAGGTCGTCCAGGCGCTGCGGCCACTCCGCGTCGCCGGGCACGACGACGCGCCCGCCGCAGCGGTCGACGGACCGCAGGTCCCGCTCGGGGTCGACGTCGCGCAGCCGCACCCGCCAACGCTCCACGGCCGTCGTCAGCCGGGGTCGGACCGACCCTTCCGGCAGCAGGCGCCGGCCGGTCAGGACGCGGCGCAGCGACTCCGACGCGCCCAGCGCCTCGATGACGGCAGCCGCCACGTCATCCGGCGGCTCCACCAGCCGGCTCCAGGCGGCACGGGCCAGCCGCTCGTCGTCGACCCACGCCGGCACGGTGCTCACGGCGCGCCGCGAGAGCTGCTCGGGCCGCCACGCACACCGCTACCGGGGCGCTCCCTCATGCCGCGACCTGACCGCGCTGGCGCAGCCCGAGCGCCAGGCCGACGTGGTCGCGGTCGGGCGACGTCACACCCTCCAGGTCGGCGACCGTCCAGGCCACCCGCAGCACCCGGTCGTACCCGCGCACGGTCAACAGGCCCCGGTCCATCGCCTGGTCGAGCTCACGGGTGGTCCGCGGCGCCAGCCGCCAGCGGTCTCGCAGCAGGGAGCCCGGGACCTCGCCGTTGCTCGTCCACGGCGAGCCCGCCCACCGCTCCCGCTGCGCCGACCGGGCGGCGTGCACCCGGGCGGCCACCTCGACCGTGGTCTCGCGCGGGGTCTCGGTGGCCATCTCCGCCCGGGAGACGGGCAGCACCTCGACCTGCAGGTCCACGCGGTCCAGCAGCGGGCCCGACAGCCGGCCCAGGTACCGGCGCCTGGCGATCGGGGCGCACTCGCAGTCGGTGCCCTTGCCCACCGCCCGGCCGCACGGGCACGGGTTCGCGGCCAGGACGAGCTGGAACCGCGCGGGGTAGCGCGCCACCCCGCGCGCCCTGGCGATGACGAGCTCGCCGTGCTCCAGCGGCTGGCGCAGCGCCTCCAGCACCCGGGGGGCGAACTCGGGCGCCTCGTCCAGGAACAGCACGCCCCGGTGCGCCCGTGACGCCGCTCCCGGGCGCGGGACTCCGCCCCCTCCTCCGACCACCGCGGCCGACGTCGCCGTGTGGTGCGGGTCCTCGAACGGCGGCCGGCGCAGCAGTCCCATCGACGGGTCGAACGACCCGCTGACCGAGTGGACCGCCGTCACCTCCACCGCCTGGGCGTCGTCCAGATCGGGGAGCAGGCCCGGCAGCCGGGCCGCCAGCATCGTCTTGCCGGCTCCCGGCGGCCCGAGCAGCAGCAGGTGGTGACCGCCGGCCGCGGCCACCTCCAGCGCGTGCCGGGCCTCGCGCTGGCCCACCACGTCCGCGAGGTCGCCCACCGGGCCGGCGGTCACCGTGCCGCGGGCGTGCACGACGTCGAGCCGCACGGCGACCGCACCGCCGTCGTCGTCGACCTCGCCACCGTGCGCGCGGACGACGTCCCGCAACGACACCGCCCCCAGCACGTCCGCGCCAGGGACCAGCCGCGCCTCCTCGGCGTTGCCCGCCGGGACGACGATGCGCCGGTGACCGGCCCGCACCGCGGCCGCGACCGCCGGAAGCACGCCCCGCACCGGCCGCAGCCGCCCGTCCAGGCCCAGCTCACCCAGGTGCACGGTGGCCGCCGCCGACACCGGGTCCAGCACACCGCACGCGGCCAGTACGCCCACGGCGATCGCCAGGTCGAACCCCGACCCCGTCTTGGGCAGGGAGGCGGGTGAGAGGTTGACGGTGATGCGTCGGGCCGGCAGCGGGAAGCCGGCGTTGTGGACGGCGGCGCGGACGCGGTCGCGCGACTCGGACAGGGACGCATCCGGCAGGCCCACCAGCACGAACGCCGGCAGGTTGGACGCGATGTCGGCCTCGACCTCGACGAGGTGCCCCTCGAGACCGACCAGCGCGACGGACCGCGTCAGCCCCAGCGGCATCAGGCCACGCCCCGCAGGTGCTCCACGACCACCGGACCGTCCCGCGGCTGCAGCACGGAGACGACGTCGATGCGCAGCCGCGCCCCCTGCCGGTCGTGCTCGGCCAGCCACCGCGACGCCAGGTGCCGAAGCCGAGCCAGCTTGGGCGGCGTCACCGCCTCGAACGGGTGCCCGCACACCAGCGAGCGGCGCGTCTTGACCTCCACCGCGACCACGCAGCCGCCGTCCAGCGCCACGACGTCCAGCTCACCGGCGCGGCAGCGCCAGTTGCGGTCGAGCACGCGCATCCCGTCGCGCTCCAGGGCCTCGACCGCGACCTGCTCCCCGTACCGCCCCAGCGCCTGGGTCGCTCGCACCTGCACCACCTCCGTCACCAAGGGTGGTCGACAGGACCGGTGGACGGGGTTGCCACGTCCCCGCTGTGGACGGCGGGACGGGGGATGCCACCTGTGGGCGGGACGTGCCGCAGCGCCCGGGCGCCGTCCCGGCGCCTCAGCCGGAGAAGCCCTCGGGCTTGGGCACCTCGAGCTCGTTCTTGGACAGCTCCTCGACGTTGACGTCCTTGAACGTCACGACCTTGACGCTCTTGACGAACCGTGCCGTGCGGTAGACGTCCCACACCCAGGCGTCGGCGAGCGTCAGCTCGAAGTACACCTCGCCGTCCGCCGACCGCGGCTGCACGTCGACGTGATTGGCCAGGTAGAACCGTCGCTCGGTCTCCACCACGTGGGAGAACAGCCCGACGACGTCGCGGTACTCGCGGTAGAGCGCGAGCTCCATCTCGGTCTCGTAGTTCTCCAGGTTCTCGGCGCTCACGCCCTGCTCCGCTTCACGCCTCCCATCATGCCGTGCCGGGCAGCAGGTAGCGTCCGGCGCGTGCAGACCGGAACACCGGGTGTCGGCCCCCGCGTCCTGGCCGCCGTCTCGGCCGGGGGCGCGCTCGGCAGCCTCGCCCGCTACGGCCTCGAGCTGGCGCTTCCTCCGGCCGAGGGCGCTCTGCCCTGGGCGACGCTCCTGACCAACGTGGTCGGCTGCCTGCTCCTCGGCGCGGTCGCGGTCCGCGTGCCCGACGGCAGCATTGTCCGTGCCTTCGTCGGTGCGGGGCTGCTCGGCGGCTTCACGACGTACTCCACCTTCGCGGTCGGCGCCCAGCAGCTCTGGTCCTCCGGGGACGCGGCGACGGCGCTGGTGTACGTGGTCGCCAGCGTCGTCGTCGGTCTGGGCGCCGTGTGGTGCGGCGCGCGGCTGGCTGGTGCGGGCCGCCGGCACGGGGGACGACGGTGACGGGCGCGCTGCTGGTCGTGCTCGGCGCTGCCGTCGGCGCGCCCCTGCGCCTGCTGGTGGACGCCGCCGCGCGTCACCGCCTCGGCCACCGGTTCCCGTCCGGCATCCTGGCCGTCAACGTCGCCGGCTCCTTCGTCCTCGGCGTCCTCGTCGGGCTCGCGACGAACGGGTCAGCCGACCTGTCGGACGACGTCGTCCTGCTGGTCGGCACCGGGTTCTGCGGTGCCCTGACCACCTTCTCGAGCTTCGGCCACGACACGGTTCGCCTCGTCGAGCAGGGGGACGTCGTCCGGGCCGGGGCGAACGTGGCGGCCAACGTCGTCCTCGGCATCGTCGCCGCCCTGGCCGGCGTGGCCCTCGGCGGCCGCTAGCGCGGCGGGCTCGCAGCCGGGCAGCCGCCAGCTGCGGCGGTGCTGGGCGCACGGCCCGTGCCGGAGCAGGGCGTCGAGGTGCTCCGGCGCCGAGTAGCCCTTGTTCCCGCGCCACCCGTACTCGGGGTGCAGCAGCGCCCGCTCGGTCATCATCGCGTCACGCGTGGTCTTGGCCAGCACGCTGGCGGCTGCGACGGCGGCGCACCGCAGGTCCGCCTTGACCATCGTGCGCACGGGCGGCCCCGGCGTCAGGTCCGTCAACGGGAGGCCGGCCTCGGGCATCACGAGGGTGACGTCGAACAGCGCGTCCTGGGCCATCGGAACCGACAGCCAGTCGTGCGAGCCGTCCAGCAGCACCAGGTCGGGCACGAGCCCCAACTGGGCGAGCGCCCGGCGTCCGGCCAGTCGCAGCGCGGCGATGATGCCGACCCCGTCGATCTCCTCGGGCTCCGCGTGCCCCACCGCCCAGGCGGGTGCCCACCGGCGCAGCGACGGGGCCAGTGCGTCCCGGGCGGCGGGGGTCAGCAGCTTGGAGTCACGCAGGCCCGCCGGGGCGGTGCGGGTGGTCTCGCGGACCACGACCACGCCCACGCTGACGGGCCCGGCGAGCGCACCCCGGCCGACCTCGTCGACACCGGCCACCAGGGCGTGCCCGCCCTCGCGCAGCAGCCGCCGCTCCTCGCGCAGCGTCGGGACGACAGCCCGTCCGGTGCGAACGACCCGGGGCCGGACGGCCGCTCGCCCGGCGGCGCGGACCACCGGCGGCGAAGCCGGACGGCCAGCCGGGTCCGCGCCCGGCCCGACGTCCGGACGACGCGGCGTCACGGCGCAGGGACGCCGGCGAACACCTCGGGGTAGTCCGACAGCCAGGTCCAGCGCGGGACGGGCCAGATCGTGGAGAACGCACGCCCCACGACCAGGTCGGCCGAGACGGTGCCCTGGCCGGCGAGGTCCTGGTGCCAGCGCGAGTCGAGCGACGCGGAGCGGTGGTCGCCCATCACCCACATCCTGCCCTCGGGAACGGTGATCTCGAACGTCAGGTCGCTCGGGACGTCACCGGGGTACACGTAAGGCTCCTCGATGGGCTCGCCGTTGACGGTGACGCGGCCGTCGGAGTCGCAGCATGCGACGACGTCCCCGCCCAGGCCGATGACGCGCTTGATCAGGTGCTCGCCCGAGTCCTGTGGCAGCACCCCCACGAACGTGAGCGCCTCGACGACTGCGGTGGTGACCGAACCGCGTTCGGCCTCCGGGCTGGGCGACAGCCAGCCGCCCGGGTCCTTGAACACCACGATGTCGCCACGGCTCAGCTCGAAGGGGCCGGGCGTCAGCTGGCTCACGAGCACCCGGTCGCCCTTGACGAGGGTCTGCTCCATCGACGGGGACGGGATGTAGAACGCCTGCACGAGGAAGGTCTTGATCAGCAGCGACAGCACGAGGGCGGTGCCGACGACGATGACGGTCTCCCGGACGAAGGACATCGTGCTGGACCGTTGCCTGCGGTGCGGCGGGTGCTGCTCGTCCTGGCCGGCCTCGCCCTGCTCGCTTACCACGCCCACCCGGTGACCTCCTCGTGCGGTCCGGAGCCCGGGGGCCCCTGCGACGAGACGTCGCCGGCGTCGTCCACCCGGCGCACGCCGGTGGCGCGTCCAGGTGGCCAGGCTACGGCCACGACGGGACCTGCGACGCGCTCCACCGGCACGATGCCTCCTGGGGGGACCCCGCGGGCCCGCAGCGAGCGGGTGCGCACGGGGCCGGGGTCGGCGAGCCGTCAGCGGGTGATGGGGGCGCGCTTCTCGCGGATCTTGGCAGCCTTGCCGCGCAGGTTGCGCAAGTAGTAGAGCTTGGCCCGGCGGACGTCGCCGCGGGAGACCAGCTCGATCTTCTCGAGCACCGGGGAGTGCACCGGGAAGGTGCGCTCGACCCCGACGCCGAAGCTGACCTTGCGCACGGAGAAGGTCTCCCGGACGCCGCCACCCTGGCGGCGGATGACGTGGCCCTGGAAGACCTGGACGCGGGAGCGGTTGCCCTCGACGACCTTCACGTGGACCTTGACGTTGTCGCCGGCCCGGAAGTCGGGGATGTCGTGCCGCAGCGAGGCGGCGTCGACGTTGTCGAGGATGTGCATGAGAGCTGCTCTCCGGCCGGTGCCACAGGTCACCCGCGCGCGTCGTGGGTGGCAGCGGGGCTGCCACCGGTGTGGTCGTCTGTCGTGTCGGCAATGTCGCGGCCGCACCGCTCCCCCGGTTGCAGGACGGCGGCCGGCGTCCGGCACGAGGGATCAGTCTGCCACAGGCGGCGGGTCCCGCCGAAATCCCACCTCGCCGGCGGACCCGTTCGCGTGCAGGCCCTCCTCGGCCAGGACGGCGACGTCCCTGGCGTCGAGCGTGGCGGGGTCGAGCGCGGCGAGCAGGTCCGGACGGCGACGGGCGGTCCGCCGCAGCTGCTGGTCGCGGCGCCACCGGGTGATCTGGGCGTGGTGGCCCGAGAGCAGGACGTCCGGGACGTCACGGCCCTGCCACGAGGCCGGCCTGGTGTAGACGGGGTACTCCAGCAGCCCGTCGGCGTGGGACTCCTCGACGAGGCTGGCCGGGTTGCCGACCACGCCCGGCAGCAGCCTCCCCACGGCCTCGACCAGCGCGAGCACGGCCACCTCACCGCCGTTCAGCACGTAGTCACCGAGGGAGACCTCCTGGACGTCGGCGCGCGCGGCGGCGTGCTCGACCACCCGGGCGTCGATCCCCTCGTAGCGGCCGCAGGCGAACACCAGCCACGGCAGCCCCGCCAGCTCGTGCGCCATCGCCTGGGTGAACGGCTGACCCGAGGGTGTGGGGACGACGAGCCGCGGGCGCGGGCCTGCCGGCGGGACGACGTCGTCCAGGGCCCGGCCCCACACGTCGGGACGCATCACCATGCCCGCCCCGCCTCCCGCAGGCGTGTCGTCGACGGTGCGGTGCCGGTCGGTCGCCCAGGTGCGCAGGTCGTGCACCCGCAGGTCGAGCACCCCCTGCTCCCGGGCCCGGCCGATCAGCGACAGGTCCAGCGGTGCGAGGTAGTCGGGAAAGATCGTCAGGACGTCAACGCGCACGGTCGCGCACCCTCACGAGCCCCCGTTGGTGGGCCGGACGCCGGGCTGCCCGTCGTCGATCCCGTCGTCGATCCCGTCGTCGTCGGACCGATCGTCCTCGTCGTCCAGCAGGCCCCCCGGCGGGTCGATGACCACGCGTCCGCCGGCCACGTCCACCTCGGGGACGAGCGCGGTGACGAACGGGACGAGGCGCTGCGCCCCGCCGGCCAGCTCGACCACGAGCAGGTCCTGCGCGGGCAGGGTGCGGACGTGGGCCACCCGGCCCACGTCGGCGCCGTCGACGGTGACAACCCTGAGGCCGACCAGCTCGTGGGTGTGCCAGGCGTTTTCCTCGTCGTCGTCGTCGGGGACGTCGGCCAGCAGGAGCACCCCCCGCAGGCCCTCCGCCGCGGTGCGGTCCGGGACCTCGCCAAACGTCAGCAGGACGCGTCCGTTGTGGGAACGAGCCGTCTCGACGGTGAGCGGGCCCACTCCCACGGGGTCGGTGACCAGCACCGACCCCGGTATGAGGCGTTCGTCGGGTGAGTCGGTACGGACCTCGACGCTGACCTCGCCCCGGACGCCGTGGGGCCTGCCGACACGGGCGACGACGAGCTGCATGGGGGGTTCTCTCTTCGGGGGACGACGAACGGCCCCGGTCACCGTAGCGGGAGGACCGGGACCGTTCCGTCGTGCTGCGTAGCCTGCTGTGTGACGTGTGCTGGGGCGCGGTGCTGTCGACCAGGTGCTCAGCGCACCCGGTCGACGTCGACGACGTCGACCCGGACCGGCTCGCTGCCCGAGAGGGCACCGACGACCGTGCGCAGGGCGGTGGCGGTCCGGCCGGACCGGCCGATCACGCGCCCGAGGTCGTCGGGGTGGACCCGGACCTCGAGCAGCATCCCGCGCCGCAGGCTCTTCTCCTTGACCCGGACGTCGTCCGGGTTGTCGACGATGCCGCGGACCAGGTGCTCCAGCGCCTCAGCGAGCACGGTCAGGCCTTCGCCTCGTCGGCAGCGGGTTCGGCAGCGGTGGCGTCGTCCGACGTCGGAGCCTCGGCGGCACCAGCCTTCGGCTCCTCAGCCTTGGCGTCATCAACCGTCGGCTCCTCAGCCTTGGCGTCATCAGCCTTCGGCTCCTCAGCCTTGGCGTCATCAGCCTTCGGCTCGTCAACTTTCGGCTCCTCCGCCTTTGGCGCAGCCTTCTTGGCGGACTTCTTCTTCGCCGTGGTGGCATCCGCCTTCGGCTCGCCGAGCGACTCCTTGGCGACGGCCTCGAACGCGACCCGCTTGTCGGGCTTGGGCTCGGCCACCCGCAGGGTGCCCTCGGTGCCCGGCAGGCCCTTGAACTTCTGCCAGTCACCGGTGATCTTGAGCAGCACCGCCACCTGCTCGGTCGGCTGCGCGCCGACCTTCAGCCAGTGCTGGGCACGCTCCGAGTCGATCTCGATGAACGAGGGCTCCTCGGTGGGGTGGTACTTGCCGATCTCCTCGATCGCGCGGCCGTCACGCTTGGTGCGCGAGTCGGCGACGACGATGCGGTAGTACGGGGCCCGGATCTTGCCCAGGCGCTTCAACCTGATCTTGACGGCCACGAGTGTGGTGTCTCCTGCATCTCGAGTGGTGAGCCTGGTGCGGGAGCAGGGTGGGTCCTGTCCCCGGTGAGGCTGCGGGACTCAGGCGGCGACGGAGAGAGGGGCCGCTGCTGCCTGTGTACGGCGGTCATTCTGCCAGACGCCGGCGGGCCCCTCGAACCAGCGCCTGCGCGTGCAGTGCCGGCTTCTCCATCTCGCGGGTAGGACGGCGTCGGGCCTGACATGCTCGGCGAGCGCGGTCTGCCGCGCCGGGGAGGTGTCGCTGATGAGACGCAGGTGCCGCTTCGACGCGGACATGGTCATCGCGTGACTCGTCGTCCTCGAGCTGACCCTGTTTGCACATGTCGCCCTCAGCAGGAGCGAACACGTGGTGGACGTGAGTGCGAGCGACCAGCTGCCCTGGCTCATCCCGAGCCTGTTCCTGCTGTGGCGCGTCCAGCGCGGCGGCAGATTGTCGTGGGCTGTGCTGATCGCCTTCCGCCTGACGCCACTCATCGTCGCTCCGCTGTGGGTGGGCGACTCCGTCTACGCCACTGGCTGGGCGGCGCTCCTCCTGCTCCAGCTCGTCTGCCTCCTGACCCCTGCCCTGCGCCGACGCGTCTCGGCCACCCCGGGGCCGGCGCAGGACCAGCGAGTCGGTGCCCTCGACCGGCCGTTCCTCGACCGGCCGTCGTGACTCGCTAGCCGCTCCCCGGCAGGGCACCGCGCAGGACGACGGCGCGCGGGGGCGCCCGGCCGGCGACGCCCGGGCGCGGGTCGGCGTCGTAGACGACGAGGTCGGCACTCGCGCCCTCCTCGAGCGCGGGACGACCGAGCCACGACCGGGCCCCCCAGCAGGCGGCGTCGAGCGCCTGCGTAGGGGTGAGGCCGGCCAGGGTGAGCTCACGCACCTCAGAGGCGATCAGGCCGTGCGCGAGCGAGCCGCCGGCGTCGGTCCCGGCGTAGATGCGCACGCCTGCCTCGTGGGCACGGCGGATGGTGTCGTAGCGCCCGGCGTGCAGGTCCAGCACGTGCTGCGCGTACGCGGGGAACTTTTCGGCCGCGGGCGCCGCGATCTCGGGGAAGGTCGCGATGTTGACCAGGGTCGGCACGATCGCCACGTCGTGCTGCACGAACAAGCCGAGCAGTTCCTCCGTCAGCCCGGTGGCGTGCTCGATGCAGTCGATGCCCGCCTCGACGAGGTCGGGCAGCGAGCTCTCGGCGAAGCAGTGGGCGGTGACGCGGGCGCCGTGCTGGTGCGCGGCGGCGATCGCGTCGACCAGGACCTCGCGTGGCCAGCAGGGGCTCAGGTCGCCGGTGTCGCGGTCGATCCAGTCACCGACGAGCTTGACCCAGCCGTCGCCGGCCGCGGCCTCGGCCACCACCTGGTCGACCAGCTGGTCGGGCTCGATCTCGTGGGCGAAGTTGCGGATGTAGCGGCGGGTGCGGGCGATGTGCCGGCCGGCCCGGACGATGCGGGGCAGGTCGTCGCGGTCGTCGACCCACCGGGTGTCGGCGGGCGACCCGGCGTCCCGGATCAGCAGTGCGCCGGCGTCGCGGTCGGCCGTCGCCTGCTGCTCGCTGGTGGCGTCGTCGACGGCGCCGGCGTGGTCGAGCCCGACGTGGCAGTGGGCGTCGACGAGCCCGGGCAGCGCCCAGCCCTCGATCGTCGTGACGTCGTAGTCGCCGTCCGGCCCGGTGAACGAGACCTGTCCGCCGACGGTCCAGATCTCGTCGCGGACGTCGTCCGGGCCGTCCCCGCGCCCCACCAGCACCCGACCACGGACGTGCAGCACCTCACCCATGCCGCGCGAACCTACCGCTTGCTCCCCGGCCGGGCCTTTGCTCCCGGCAGCTCCCTGATTCGGGCCCGGAAGGGGCGCTACGGGGAGCAAAGGCCCGTGGGAGGAGCAACGCTGGCGGCTCAGCGGCCGAGGAACTTCTCGAAGCCGGGCGGCAGGTTCGCCGGGTCGAGGTCCGCGAGGTCGGTACCGGGACCCCCGGCAGCACCGGGCTCCCCGGCGCCGAACGCGCTGCCCGGCGCGGAGCGTGGAGCCGCGGCCCGCTCGGACGCCGCCCTGGCCTCGGCCGCGCGCTTGGCGGGGTTGCCGGACTTCGCCTTGCCCTTGCGCACCTGCTTGGGCTGGCGCCCCTTGGCCTTCTTGCCGCCCATCCCCGGCATCCCGGGCATGCCCGGCGGCATCCCCGGCATCCCGCCGCCGCCCCGCATCTGGCGCATCATCTTCTGCGCGTCGCCGAAGCGGTCGAGCAGCTGGTTGACGTCGGTGACGGTGACGCCCGAGCCCTTCGCGATACGAGCCCGGCGCGAGCCGTTGATGATCTTCGGCTGGTGTCGCTCGTGCGGCGTCATCGAGCGGACGATCGCCTCGATGCGGTCGATCTCGCGCTCGTCGAAGTCCTCCAGCTGCGCGCGCATCTCGCCCATGCCGGGCAGCATCCCCAACATCTTCTTCAGCGAGCCCATCTTGCGCACGGCCTGCATCTGGGTAAGGAAGTCCTCGAGGTCGAAGTCCTCCCCGGCTCCGAAGCGCGTGGCGAAGTCCTCGGTCTGGCCGGCGTCAAAAGCCTTCTCAGCCTGCTCGATCAGGGTCAGGACGTCGCCCATGTCGAGGATGCGCGAGGCCATCCGGTCGGGGTGGAACGGCTCGAACTCGGTGACCTTCTCACCGGTCGAGGCGAACATCACCGGGGCTCCGGTCACCGAGGCCACCGAGAGCGCGGCGCCACCGCGGGCGTCGCCGTCCAGCTTGGTCAGGACGACGCCGGTGAGCTGGACGCTCTGGGTGAAGGCCAGCGCGGTCGTCACTGCGTCCTGGCCGATCATCGCGTCGACGACGAACAGCACCTCGTCGGGCTGCGTGGCCTCGCGGATGTCCGCGGCCTGCTGCGCCTGCTCGGCGTCGAAGGTCATCTCGGCCTGCTCGATCAAGGTGAGCATGTCGCCCATGCCGAGGATGCGTGAGGCCATCCGGTCGGGGTGGAAGACGTCGAAGTCGGTGAGCTTCT